>JBGUUJ010000126.1:0-14707 GCA_045133455.1 Ruminococcus sp. | reverse complement strand
CTCTGTATCGCATCGACAAGAAGTTTCAGCTCTGCTATCTGAAAATTTCGGTTTCCGACGTAATATTTCACCGTAGAAGTTCTTGTTTTGCATATATCAATGCCGTACACCTCGAGAATATTCAAATCATCGTAAAGACTTTTACGCTCGGATTTTATGCCGTAGGCGGCGAGTGCCTCGATAATTTCGTTTACCGTAAGGCCGTGATTTTCATCGGTTTTTTCAATCATTATTTTTTGCAGATACAAAAGTTTTTGCTTCTGCCTTGAACTTCGTGCCATTCAATCGTTCCTTTACAATATAGTTTGAGCCAATGCAACTATCAGGGGCATTGTGATGATTGATACAAGTGTTGTGGACGCAACAACGCTTACGGACAATTCTACATCACGGTTGAATTTTGATGCAAACATAGTGGTTGTTGCGGCTGTAGGTGCGGAACTTGCGATTACAAATGCAATTACCATATCTTTGTCGAGTCTGAAAACTGACAATATGAGCGTCACCGCAATCGGGATAATCACAAGCCTTGCGCCCATTGCAAGGTAAGTTCCTGCATCGGTAAAAGCTTTCTTGAAATCTGCTTTTGACAGATGATATCCGATTATAAGCATAGGCAGAGGTGTGTTGAGATCTGACAGATATACTATCGGTTGACTTATGATATATGGCAGAGTTATTGAGCATACAAATAATATGATTGCAATCACAACTCCGACTATGCCGGGATTGAATACAAGTTTTTTAACTGAAAGCTGTTTCCTGTCACCGCTCATTGCAACAAGACCGTATGTCCAGACGAACAAATTGAAAACAGCAACGAAAATTGAGCCGTAAAACCAACCGTTATCGCCTAAAATGGCTTTCTGCAACGGAAGTGACATAAATCCGCAGTTTGAGAATACCGTTGAAAACTGCATAACTTTTTTTCGGCTCTCATTTTTATCGTGAAAAACCAGCTTTGCAACTAATATCGAACCTGCCATAACCAAAGCCGCACAGACAGCCGCTAAAATAACGCTTCCGAGCAGTTCAAAGCTGAAGCTTCTCTGGAACGCTGTAATCATTACGCAAGGGGTTACGACATACAAAACCAAATCGGTCATACCTCTTGACGAAGCATCGTTAATAATTCCCTTTTTTCCGCATATAAATCCGATTGCGATAAGCACGAACAAAACAAGTACCTGCTGAGCAATCATTACAAAATTCTCTAACAATTTCAGGACTTCCAATCTCTTTGATTTTTTACGATAATTCTATCACAGATAAACGGATTTTTCAAACTTACGATACTAAATTCAGTTTGATAATTCGACAACGTAAAACGACATTTTATACAAAACCTTGCTATAATCATAGTGCAAAATCACCAACAAAAAGGTAAAAATTCCGTTTTTATGTATTAACCGCTGAAAATAATTAGTGTTTATTGACAATCAAAATTACAAACTGTATAATTACATTATCGGCAAAAACTATAATATCTTGCAAAATATCATATAAATTTGAAAGAAGGATTTTTTATGGCAACAAAGAAGACTACTACAAAGACTACTGCAGCAAAAGAAGCTCCTGCAAAGGAAGTTACTGTTGAGAAGGAAACTGCTGTAAAAGAAACAGCTAAGAAGCCTGCAACAAAAAAGACTGCAACAAAAACAGCTACTGAAACTGCTGAAAAGAAAGCACCTGCAAAGAAGGCTGCTCCTAAGAAAACAGCTCCTAAGAAAGTTGCTCCAAAAAAGCCAACACCTGTTGAAACAAAAGTTAATTTCTTCGTTGAGTTCGGTGGCGTTCAGGTATCAATTGACGAAGTTGTAAACAACATCAAGACAACTCTTGGCAAGGACGCAAAAGAAATCTCAGTTTACCTCAAGCCTGAAGAAAGCAAAGCTTACTTCGTAGCAGACGGTGAATCAAGCGTAATGGACGTATTCTTCTGCTAATTTTAACTTTGGGAAGATAGGTTTAGACTAATTCAAACGTTTCGTGCCCAACCGTACACTCGATATATCGGTAACTGCTACATTACTTGACCGTAAAGTAGGGCAAGGGCTCTGCTCTTCCGAAAAAAAGTAACCAATTTACCGACTTGATGGGCGGTAAATACTTCATCTTTTCAAAACTTCTGCCCGAGCGTAACCGGGCAATTTCCTATAACGTAAAAACACAGGAGGTCGCTGTTGAGTGACCTCCTGTTTTCTGTTATTTTTTTCTTCTCGGTATAAAATTCCTGACAAATCCTGCGTGCTTACCTCTGTGTTTGAGGTAGAAAAATCCTGCAAAGTTAAACACCACTGCTCCGACAAAGTTTACAAGCATATCCTTCATCGTGTCAATCAGACCAATATCAAGATAGCCGTTGATACCTAAACTTTCACCGTTCACGACGGTATCGGTGATTTCTTTTATCTTAATCATCTGATTACTTTCTCCCGACAGCAGATACGAATTGATATAATTCACAATCGTGTCCTTCTGCATATCTTTTCCGAAGAACATATCCATTGCAAATTCAAAGAATTCCCACACTGTTCCGACTGTCATTGAAAAGCAAAACGAAAACAGGCAGACAAATATCGGAGAAAGGTTCATTTTGATTTTATCGTTGCTGTTCAGAATATCAATCAATCCAAAACCCACACCTGCACATATAAAACCGTTCATCGTATGCAGAAGTGTGTCCCATATCGGGATTTTCTCGTAAAATGCCGCCATTTCACCCATAATATTCGCAGAAAATACAAACAATATCATTATGACCTCCATAACATTCGGGAGGTCTATTTTCATTTGATTTTCAATAAATGACGGTATCATAAGAAGCAAAAACGACAGTGCACAGGTCAGGGTATTTTCCCATTTCCCCCTGATAACGCTGTATATCAGCACTGCTATGATTATCACTCGCAGAATGATATACACAGCCGCTTTGACCTTGTGCTCACGCATTTCATGGATATCAATTATATGACTTCGCACTTTTGTTTTTTCATTTCTCTGTTTTTTGCTCATATACACAAAACCCCTTTTGCTTATTATTATATGCAATTACAAATCGGGACATCAAAAATGACGTCCCGATTTTTTAAGATTTATTTTCCTCAGCTTTTTCAGCCGCAATTCTCTTCTCAAGCTCTTCCTTGCCCACTGCAAGCATAAGTTTGATTCTGTTTTCCTGATTTACTTTAGGCGCACCCGGATCATAGTCGATTGAAACAATGTTTGCATTCGGCTTTACCTCTTTAATTTTTCTGATTGCGCCCTTGCCGTTAATGTGATTCGGCAGACAACCGAAAGGCTGTGTGCAGACAATGTTCTCGTAACCTGTTTCTGCAAGTTCAAGCATTTCGGCAGTAAGAAGCCAGCCTTCGCCCATTTTACTTCCGTAGCCGATTACACCTTTTACAAGTTCTTTTGTGTGAGCGTACTCGTGAGGCGGAACAAATCCGTACTTTTTAGCAGCTTCAATCATAAGACCTTCAATTTTGATAAGGTAATTGAACAGCATTTTTACGACCTTGAACTTCATACTGCTTCCGCCGAACATCTTGATATCCTCAAGTCTGTTGTCAACTTTGAAAGCCGCAAAGCCCATAAGTCCGGGAACACATACTTCGCAGTCCTGTTCTGCAAGAAAGTCCTCAAGACCGTTATTAGCCATTTTTGAATATTTAACGTAAATCTCGCCTACGATTCCGACTTTTACCTTAGGAACCTTGTTAAGCTCGATTTTTGTGAATGATTTTGTAATTTTGTCGAGGGTTTCATCAATCTCCTCAAGTGTGTAGCCCTTGCCCTCAATGAGCATCTGAGAAATCTTGTCGCTCCACTCCTGAACAAGTGCCATACTCTCGCCCTTGTTGACCTCATAAGGCTTTGTCTGATTCGATAGAAGCATAAGCTGGTCGCCGTAAACGAGTCCGCCTACAAATCTGCGGATAAGCGGAATTGAAAGCGAAAATCCGCTGTTCTTTTCCATACCGAAAGAAAGCGAAATAACGGGCACAAACTCAAAACCTGCTTTAATAAGAGCTTTTCTGAGCAGATAAATATAGTTTGATGCTCGACATCCGCCGCCCGTCTGAGTAATCATAAGAGCAGTCTTGTGAACATCATATTTTCCGCTCTGGAGAGCGTTAATGAACTGACCGATTACAAGAAGTGCCGGGTAACAGGTATCGTTATGTACATATTTAAGACCTGTCTGCGCAATCTCAGGACCTGTTGTGTCAAGCAACTCCGACTTGTAGCCGTAGTGAGTGAACACGTTCTGCAAAATATTGAAATGAATAGGAGCCATATTCGGCATAAGAATTGTATATTCCTTTTTCATCTGCTTTGTAAATAGCAGACGACCTGTTTTTTTATCGTATTTCAATTCAGCCATTATACAATTCCTCCGTTATATATCGAGTTTTATGTAGGGACGACCATCGGTCGTCCGATATTTTATCAATCGTTATCAATAGCCGCAAGCAGACTGCGGATTCTGATTTTAACCGCACCGAGATTTGTAATTTCGTCAATCTTAATCTGAGTGTAAATCTTGTTTTCCTTCTCAAGAATTTCTCTTACCTCATCGGTTGTAATTGCATCAACACCGCATCCGAATGATACAAGCTGTACAAGCTCCATATCCTTGCGTGTTGTCACATATTTAGCCGCTGCGTAAAGACGTGAATGATATGTCCACTGGTTGAGAACGTGTGTAGTGAACTTCTCAACTCTCGGTGAAACTACGTCCTCACTCACGATTGCAACGTCAAAGCCTGAAATAAGCTTATCAATACCGTGATTGATTTCAGGGTCTATGTGGTAAGGTCTGCCTGCAAGCACGAAAATCTTCTTGCCGAGCTTTTCAGCCTTTGCAATAATCTCGTTGCCCTTGTCGAGAACCTTCTTCTTATAGATTTCCTGTTCCTCATACGCCTTTTTAGCCGCTGCTCTTACCTCATTGAGTGTAAGGTCAGGAAAGTGGAATGAAAGTCTTTCAAATGCTTTCTGAGGGAAGTCCTTAGGTCTGTGAATTCCAAAGTATTCCTTTATAAAACGAACCTGACGGATATCCTTCATATTATTCTTGATAACCTCAGGATAGTACGCAACCACAGGACAATTGTAATGATTGTCACCGAGGTGTTCGTCAAAGTTATATGACAGACAAGGGTAGAAGATTGTCTCTGCACCCTCGTTGATAAGAGTCTGAACGTGACCGTGCATAAGCTTTGCAGGGAAGCAGACCGTATCACTCGGAATTGTCTGCTGACCACGCTGATAAATTTTTCTTGTTGAATAAGGTGACTTGTGAACTTCAAACTTGAGTTCCGTAAAGAATCTGTACCAAAACGGATAAAGCTCAAACATATTAAGTCCCATCGGAATTCCAAGCTTGCCTCTTACACCCTCAATAGGTTTATATGAATCGAGAAGCTGAAGCTTGTATTCATACATATTGAGGTCATTTGAAGGAGCCTTTTTTGTTATAGGACGTTCACATCTGTTACCTGCAATGAACTTTCTGCCACCGCCGAAAGAGTTAATTGTAAGACGGCAGTTATTGTTACAGAGTCCGCAGTTCGCAACCTTGATGTCGTGAACAAAGTTTTTGAGGTCATCTGCCTTTGCAAGAGTGCTGTCAGTCTTGCCCTTTGACTTTTTCTTTGCATAAAGAGCCGCACCGTATGCACCCATAAGACCTGCGATGTTAGGACGCACAACTTCTACGCCCATTTCCATTTCAAAAGCACGGAGCACAGCGTCGTTAAGGAAAGTACCGCCCTGCACTACGACCTTTCTTCCGAGTTCCTCAGGGCTTGAGGCACGGATAACCTTATATAATGCGTTCTTAACAACGCTCAGTGAAAGACCTGCCGAGATATCCTCGATAGTTGCGCCATCCTTCTGAGCCTGCTTAACGCTTGAATTCATAAATACAGTACAGCGTGAACCCAAATCCACAGGACGTTCTGCAAAAAGTCCGAGCTTTGCAAACTCCTCAATATCATAGCCGAGGGCATTTGCAAATGTCTGCAAGAAGCTTCCGCAACCTGAAGAACAAGCCTCATTAAGGAATATGTTGTCGATTGCTCCGTTATGAATTTTGAAGCATTTTATGTCCTGTCCGCCGATGTCAATAATAAATTCAACATCAGGCATAAAATACTTAGCCGCTGTAAAGTGGGCAATTGTTTCAACAATGCCGTAGTCAACGTCAAAAGCGTTCTTAATAATATCTTCGCCGTAACCTGTAACTGCCGATGAAGCAACGTTCAGGTCAGGATTTATTGCATACACTTCTTCAAGGAATTCCTTGATAATATCGACCGGATTACCCTTTGAAGGCAAATACTTTGAATACAGCAACTCGCCTTCCTCGTTGAGAACAACACCCTTTACGGTAGTTGAGCCTGCGTCCATACCTATGTAAGCCTTGCCCTTGTAACCCTTGAGTTCCTTCTGCTTTACGTCAGCCTTTGCGTGACGTGCGGTAAACTTTTCGTAATCTTCCTTGCTCTCGAAAAGCGGTTTATTGAACGCAAAGTTTCCCGAACCTCTGTAATTCTTTACCTCTTTGATAACCCTATCGAATTCAATCGGCTTTGAAGCGCAGAGAGCTGCACCGCAGGCTACATAATAAAGAGAATTTTCAGGACAGATACCCTCTGTTCCGAGAGTTTTGTCAAAACAGTTTCTCAGCTCGCTCATAAATGTAAGAGGACCGCCGAGGTAAACTACCTGACCTTCAATCTCTCTGCCCTGCGCAAGACCTGCAATTGTCTGGTTTACAACAGCCTGAAAAATACTCTGGGCAATATCGCTTTTTCTTGCCCCCTGATTGAGAAGAGGCTGAATGTCTGTCTTTGCGAAAACACCGCAACGAGATGCTATTGTATATGTCTTTTCATACTGCTTTGCAAGCTCATCCATATCCTCAAGCTGAACATTGAGCAGTGTAGCCATCTGGTCAATAAAAGCACCTGTACCGCCGGCACAGGTACCGTTCATTCTTACTTCAAGTCCGTTTGACAGGAAGAGAATTTTTGCATCTTCACCGCCGAGTTCGATTACTACATCTGTGCCCGGGATAAATGTATTTGCGGCAACTCTTGTGGCATAAACCTCCTGTACAAAGTCTATACCGCATGACTGCGCAACGCCCATTCCGGCAGAACCTGACATTGCAACGTCAGCATTCTCAACACCTTCCACATTACTGCGAACCTTTGTCAGAATTTCTGCAATCTTCTCTGTAATCTGCGAGTAGTGGCGTTCGTAAGTGCTGTATATTAATTTGTTTTCGTTGTCAAGCACAACGCATTTTATTGTGGTTGAACCTATGTCAAGTCCTAATTTCAAAAATGCCGCCTCCGAAATCAAGCTGACTTTGCAAAAGCTATGCAAAACCGCTTATAAACTATAGTTTTCTTATTATACATACCAATTTATTATAATACTATTATTTAAAGTTTTAATTCTTATATAGCATTAAAAACACTTTGATTAATTTTACCATTAAACGCACTCAAAATCAATATACACATATTAAATTCTGCCTATTTTAGCTTTGGGAAGATAGGTTTAGATTAATTCAAACGTCTGTTGCCCAACCGTTAAGTCGATATATTGGTTACTGCTACATTGCTTTCATTAAAGTCGGGCATAGGAGTTTTAAAAAATGAACCTGTCTGCTTGATTTCTACGGAGTAGTGCGTTGATTTGACGTTGTTTTATACTTTGTAGGGCAAGGGCTCTGCTCTTGCCGAAAAAACGTAACCTATATATCAAATTTATCGGTCGGGAAACAAAGTTATAAATCATATCAACCTATCAACCCGAAGCTAAAAAACTCATAAAGTTTGCAACTACAAGTCCTCCGCCTGTACCGACAACATATCCGAGCAAAGCCATAATGATTCCGACAGGCACGAGTGCACTGCTGTATGTTCCGGCAAGAACAGGTGCAGTGGCAGTACCTCCGATGTTAGCAAGAGAAGCAACTGTACAGGTAAAAATATCAAGTTTCAACAGCTTTGCAAGAATTATCATAACTGCAACGTGGAACAAAAGAACAATAAAGCCTGTGAGCAACCACGCCGGAGCATTGCCCATACTTGCAAGGTCGGCACGAGAGGCAATGAGCGCAATTACGATGTAGAGCAGTGAGTTTGAAATTTCCTCAGTACCCTTGATTTTACCAAAAGGAGTCATTGCAAGAATAACGCCTAAAGCCGTAACTATCAAAACCGTCCAGGTAGTCTTGTCAAAGAACGGCAGATATTGATTGATAAATGCACCGCCAACCTGCGAAAGTGCAGAAACAAGCAGTCCCGAACCGACCAATATCATAATGTTCTGCCACAAAAACGGCTTTGTGTCAGCTTTAGCCTCTGCTTCAAGAGTTCTTCCCACCTCGTCAATTGCACGGGTATCAGCCTTTGTCCACTTGTTGAACACCTTTGAAAATCCGATAGCCCACAGCAGGAACATAACATAAAGCGTGGCGCAGATAGAGTCCATAACAAGGGCATAAGCCATTGAGCCTTCGTCAACATTGAGTGCCGCCTGAACGGCAAGCATATTTCCTCCGCCTCCCATCCAGCTTCCGCAAAGTGCACCGAGAGCCTTCCACGCATCTTCACCGAGAAAATTATGCATAATTGCATAAGCAATCACAAATCCGAGACCTATGGAGATTGTAGCCGAGAAAAAGCCGATTATCATCTTAGGCCCAAGCCTGATGATTTTTCTCAAATCACATCTCAAAAGCATAATAAACAGCATTGCATACAGCAAAGGATTTTTGAATGCGCTGTAGGTTTCTGCCGTTGATTCGAGATTCCACAATCTGAATGTACATAAGAGCATCATTCCGAGGTAAATCAACACCACGGGAGGTGCGAAACTGAAAATTTTCTGTGCTACCCTGCCCTTGAAAATTTTCGGCAGGTACACGAGTATTCCTGCTATAAAGATAAGCGTTGCAATGTATATAAATCCGTCTGTAATCATATAAATTTCCCTTTATAATTTTATAAATCATTCATATTATTAGCAGAAGATATATTTTTATACTTAATGCGATTTTAAAATCAAAAAGTTGCATTTGCAAAATTTTCTGATATAATTAAAATAGTTTATACTTCACTGCAACGTCGTAAACGACATTGCTTTTTGGGGAGGATACTATGAAAAATTTCACAGAATATTTCAGGGACGAGCACCTTACTCTTCTGCGTCATCATATTCTGCTTTCGGGACTGAGTGAACACGAAATTTTTATGTTCATACAGCACTCAAAGCCGTTGTATATACATCTGACAGAGGGTAAATCAAAGCGAATTTCGGGAATTCACAGCCATATGATAGGCATTGTATTTTCAGGATACACCTATATTTACAATGTCGATTACGAGGGCAACAAAACTCTGCTCAAGTCAATCGGCAAGGACGAAACAAGCGGTACACTGTATGCAATGTTCGACTATTTCCACTCGCTTATTGAGCTCACAGCCAAAGAGGACAGCGACATTCTGCTGATTCCTCCCGAATCGCTTTTTATTGCTGACGAAAAACTAGCCGTGATTCAGCAGAAAATCCTTGTAAATATGCTTGCATCACAGCGACAGCATTTTCTTGAAATTTCAGAGCATATTGCCTGCTTGTCACAGCGCAACATAAGGGACAAAATTCTGAATTTTCTGAAAGTCAGATGTGAACGTGAACATTCATATAATTTTACGATTCCTTACTCAAGGGAGGAACTTGCAAATTATCTTGCAGTTGACAGAGCATCGCTTTCACGCTCACTCGGAGAGCTTAAAAACGAGGGAATTATTGACTTCAAAAAGAATCAGTTTACAATTTTATCAACTGCGCATTTCAAGTATGAATAGCAGTTATTCAAGAGGTATGAAATGATAAAACGGACGCTAAAAAAATCATTCAGGGACAGTCTGCCGATTCTTGCCGGTTATCTTGCGCTCGGAATCGGGTTCGGTGTGCTTCTGCACAGCAAAGGCTACAGCTTCTGGTGGGCAATTCTTATGAGCTGTACTATATACGCAGGCTCGGGACAATATGCAGGTGTTGACTTTCTCAGCAGTGGTGCTTCGATAATTACGACAGCCGTTATGACGCTTATTATCAATGCAAGGCATTTTTTCTACGGTTTTTCGCTTCTCGACAAATACAAGGGCACAGGCAAGAAGAAACCGTATATGATTTTTGCGCTCACAGATGAAACATATTCACTCGTCTGCTCTGCAAAAATCCCCGAGGGGATTGACGAGAAAAAATACTACTTTTTCGTATCGGTTTTGGATCACCTGTACTGGATTTCAGGATGCACAATAGGTGCTTTGCTCGGAACATTTATTCCGTTTGACAGCACAGGTATTGACTTTGCAATGACCGCACTGTTTGTTGTGATTTTCGTTGAACAGTGGATGAACAGCAAGGAACATCTTCCTGCAATTTTAGGTGCTGTTACAACGCTTGTCTGCCTGTTTGTTTTCGGCAAGGATTATTTTATTATCCCTGCAATGGTTCTGATTGCAACTGAGCTTGTAATTTTCAGGAAGCGACTTGAAAAGCCTGAAGAAAACACAGAGAAAGCAGAGGTGAGTGCCGATGAGTGAGAGTACAATCCACGACCTGCTTTTGGTGCTCGTTATGGCTGTTTTCACGGCTCTGCTGAGATTTCTGCCGTTTATTGCATTTCCCGAGGGCAGAAAAAGACCAAAAGTCATTACATATCTCGGCACCGTTCTGCCATACGCTTTGATAGGTATGCTTGTTGTTTACTGCTTCAAAAGCGTTTCGGTTTTTGAATATCCGTTCTGTATTCCCGAACTGCTTGCTTCGGCACTCGTTGCAGTCCTGCACATTTGGAAGAAAAACACGCTTATAAGCGTATTCGGAGGTGTGCTGTTCTATATGGCACTCGTCCAATTTATATTTTAAAATTTTTATTGACAAGTATTTCGCAATATGATATATTAATCGGAGATTAAGGGAGTAGTCAGCGCAAACAGCGTGATTAAGCCAACATACTTGGACGTTGTCCATGGTTTAGTATTAAATGACAAGACTTATCTGTTTTACGCAACAGATAGGTCTTTTTTTGACCTCTGTTGCAAATAAATAAATAGGGGGATTATTTTATGGGACTTATTGAAATTTTTATTCTTGCCGTCGGACTTTCTATGGATGCATTTGCGGTGTCGATTTGCAAAGGTCTTTCCGTCAGGAAACTCAAGCCAAAGCACTACATAATCGCAGGTCTTTACTTCGGCGGATTTCAGGCAGGTATGCCGCTTTTAGGCTACCTTCTGGGAACTCAGTTTGAAAGCCTTATTACAAGCATTGACCACTGGATAGCATTTGTGCTGTTGGGACTCATCGGTGCGAATATGATAAGGGAATCTTTCAGTGAGCCTGACGAGCTCAACGACTCGTTTTCGTTCAAAACAATGCTTCCGTTCGCCATTGCAACAAGTATTGACGCACTCGCAGTGGGTGTTACCTTCGCATTCCTTAAAGTTGAGATTTTCTCAGCCGTGTCATTCATCGGTATTACAACGCTTCTGTTTTCGGCAATCGGTGTAAAAATCGGCAACGTTTTCGGCACGAAATTTAAGTCAAAAGCTGAGTTCATAGGCGGTTGCGTGCTGATACTTATGGGAATCAAAATACTTCTTGAGCATTTGGGCATAATTAATTTCTGACATAATTTAAGGCGGTCATTGCGACCGCCTTTTTGTTATTTACCCACAACAGGAATCGGGGTTCTGTCGAACTCGTCGAGCCTTTTGCCGTAGAGATAATAGTTTGTTTCCTTTACAATTACAGGAGTGAGAGCAAAAATAGCAATGATGTTTGGAATAGTCATAAGAGCATTGAAGATATCAGACAATGTCCATACCAAATCAAGAGCCGTCACAGGTGCAACAAGCAGAATAACAACGAAAATAATCTTGTAAGGCATAACGCCCTTTTTGCCAAAAAGATATTCAATGCAACGCTCGCCGTAATATGACCAACCGAGGATTGTCGAGAAAGCAAACAGAACTATTCCGACAACAAGAATAGGTGTTCCGATAACAGGAATTTGCGCAAAAGCCGCAGATGTGAGCTTGTCACCGTCAATAATACCGACATCAATGTTAGGATTCTTGAGACAGGAGCTTACAATAACAAGACCTGTCATAAGGCATACAACAACAGTGTCCCAGAATGTACCGGTAGCAGAAATCATTGCCTGACGAACAGGGTTTCTTGACTGAGCCGCTGCAGCAACGATAGGCGCAGAACCCATACCTGACTCGTTACTGAAAAGACCTCTTGCCACACCGTAACGTGCCGCCATCATAATGCCTGAACCTAAAAGACCACCGCCAAAAGCTTTGACCGAAAATGCAGATGAAACGATTGTACATACTGTCTGCCATAGCACATCACAGTTGATACAGAGTATGATAATACAGCCGACAACATACATAATCGCCATAAACGGAACAAGCTTTTCGCTTACTGTCGAAATAGACTTGATACCGCCGAAAATAACGAGTGCAACGCAAACAGCAACAATAATACCTGCTATAAGCGAAACAAGTGAAATCTCCGCACCGAAGAAGTTTATTACAAAGCTTCCGTCAGGATTGAAAGTGTTGTCCATAATGCTTGAAATTGCATTTGTCTGAACACCGCAGCCAATTCCGAATGATGCAAGCAATGCAAACAATGCAAACAGCACCGCAAGCCATTTCATACTTCTCTTCTTGCCGCCTATTGTAGGGTGAATTCCACGTTCGATTGCGTACATAGCACCGCCCTGCATAGAGCCGTCCTTTGTCTTTACACGGTATTTTACCGCAATCAAAGATTCAGCATACTTTGTTGCAATGCCGAAAACACCTGTCAGCCAGCACCATATCACTGCACCTGCACCGCCATAGGCAATTGCAGTACCTACACCGATAATATTACCTGTTCCGATTGTTGAAGCAAGTGCTGTTGTGAGTGCCTGAAAAGGACTTATATCGCCGTCCACCTCGGGGTCTTTTGTTACCGAAAGTTTTATTGCTTTCAGGGTTTTGCGCTGAATGAATTTCGTGCGGATTGTCATATAGATGTGCGTTCCGATAAGAATTACTATCATCGGGACTCCCCACAGGAAATCATCAATGCTGTTTGCAATCTGATTGACTAATTCCATAATCTCTCTCCTTCGATTATTTTTATAACATCTCTCAAGCTGTCTGCAATGTCATAAAGCAACGGCTTTATTTCTTCTGTCGGTCCGTCAAGGTCGGGAACCATAACTGTTTTACACCCTGCCGAGCTTGCGGACTTTATTCCGTTCTGTGAATCCTCAAGTGCAATACATTCTTCAGGCTTCAAGCCGAGTTTTTCTGATGCATAAAGATATATGTCAGGCTCAGGTTTTCCCTTTGCAACCATTGAGGCACAGACAATCTCGTCAAAATAATCGCATAAACCGAGCCTTTCAAGATAACTCTTTGTTCTGTCGGGTGCAGTTGCCGTTGCAAGGGCAACCTTGTACCCGTTCGTTTTGAGATACTTCAAAAGCTCCTCTGCTCCGTTTTTTGCCTCTATTCCGTTTTCTTCTATGTATTTATCCATAAGCTCAATGCGCTTGTCGTGCACTGCGTGATAGTCAAAATCTTCCCCGAAATATCCCTTCAATCTCTCAATCGCAAAAGGTCTCGCCATTGAGCGTATGCTCAGTGCGTGATGCCTTTGCATAGGATAGCCGTAAAAGTTTGCCGCCTCACACCAGAAGCGCACATAGAGTTTTTCGGTGTCTAAAATAACACCGTCCATATCGGAAATTACGCCTTTTATTTTCATTTTATATATCCAATGCGAAGATTACTCTTCTTGTCCCCTTTTATTAAATGTTACATTTACAAGAATTATGCCTGCAACGATTAAAACAAGTGCAATTCCTGTTTCGATTTTAAAGATATTCTCACCGAGGAGAACACCTGAAAGAATCGTTCCGAAAATCGGCACAAGCAGGTTAAACACTGAAATCCTGCTTGCAGGGTGGTACTTGAGAAGTGTTGACCACAGCGAAAATGCAATTGCCGATGCAGATGAAAGAATCAGCAGGTAAATCACGCTTTCAGCGTTGTTGAATGAAAGTGAACCTCCAAAGATAATGCCGAGAATCACAAGTACAACTCCTCCGAAAAGAAGCTGGAACGATGTAATTTCCATAGGATTTTTGCCGTTTGCAATTTTCTTTGAAAGTATGTTACCCGAAGCGGCACAGAGAGTTGAGAGCAGAACAAGACCATCTCCCACCAGACCGCTTGCACTGAACTCAAATGAGCCTGTAACAATGATAACACCTATGAATCCGATTATACTTCCGCCGATTTTCGGGATTGTAAGCTTGTCGCTCTTGAAGAAAATCGGTGCAAGTAAAACCGTAAAAAACGATATGCAGGAAGTGATTAAAGCTGTGTTTGTCCCCTGAGTTTTTCCGATGCCGATGTAGTAGAAAATGTACTGCGCCATAGTCTGCACGAGACCGAGTGATATGTACGGAAGAATACTTGTTTTCTTAGGAATAACAAGTTTCTTCTGCGAAAACACAAGCACAATGTACACCATAACGGCTGAAATGATAAATCTCACACCTGCATACAGCAACTGTGTGCCCGTATCACCTGTT
>JBGUUJ010000125.1:0-14372 GCA_045133455.1 Ruminococcus sp. | reverse complement strand
GAATGTAGATGGTTAAATTTTGTTATATTCTCATAAGGAATTAAAACAAAGGAAATTTTTCTTTGGTTAAAAGGCAATAAAATACTATATCGTGTTTATCTATAATGCACATATCAAAGAGCAAGATAGATAAAATTTAGGCTTGATTATGTCAATATTATAAAAGGTACAGTTAAAAGTGCATATAAATAAAATGTAAAATAATATGAATTTATGCAAAATTATTGTTTTACTTTTGACGATATTGTATAATAAAAGAAGATTATTAATTATAATTTTGTATTGGAGGTATTTATAATGACAGAATCATCTCTTAATGCTTTCAAGGGTACTATTGCTCAGGAAAGAAAGCTTATGGATGTAATTGCAAAGCACAAGGATATGCCGGGTGCTTTACTTCCTGTTTTGCAGGAGGCTCAGGGAATCTACGGATATCTGCCCATTGAAGTTCAGCAGATGGTAGCCGATGGTCTTGGAATTTCGCTCAGTGAGGTTTACGGCGTTGCAACTTTCTATTCACAGTTCAGCCTGACTCCCAAGGGTGAGCACAGAATAAGTGTATGTCTCGGTACTGCCTGTTATGTAAAGGGTGCAGATAAGATTCTGGAAGCTCTCGAAAAGAAACTCGGTATTAAAAGCGGGGAATGTACACCCGACGGAATGTTCTCGATAGATTCCTGTCGTTGTGTAGGTGCGTGCGGACTTGCACCTGTTATGATGATTGACGATGAGGTTTACGGAAAACTCACCCCTGACCAGATAGATAAAATCATTGACAAGTATATCCGAAAAGGGGGTAAATAACCTATGAAAATCGAGGATCTGAACAAAATCAAAAAAGAGTATCAACAACTCGTAGAAATCAGAAGAATTGTTGCAAATGAGGGCGAAAAGCTTTCAAAGAAAACAGGCTATCGCAAGCAGGTTCTTGTCTGCGGAGGTACAGGCTGTACTTCATCAGGCAGTCAGAAGGTTATTGATGCCCTCAATAAGTCGCTCAAGGCTAACGGACTCGAAAAGGAAATTCTTGTTGTAAGAACAGGTTGTTTCGGACTTTGCTCACTTGGTCCGATTATGATAGTTTACCCAGAAGGTGCGTTCTATTCTCAGGCAACTCCCGAAGGAGTAGAGAGAATTGTTAAGGAACATCTCAAGGAGGGTAAAGTTGTAAAGGAGTTGCTCTATCAGGAAACAGTTCATGAGGACGGCTCTATCATATCCCTTTACGAAACAAATTTCTATAAAAAACAACTTAGAGTAGCACTGCGCAACTGCGGTGTAATCGACCCTGAAAATATAAAAGAATACATAGCTTCCGACGGATATCAGGCACTTGCAAAGGTACTTACTCAGATGACGCCTGATGATGTAATCAATGAAATTACAGCGTCAGGACTCAGAGGCAGAGGAGGCGGAGGTTTCCCTACAGGCAGAAAATGGTCATTTGCGAAAGCGAGCGTAAATGACGTGAAGTATGTTTGCTGTAATGCAGATGAAGGTGACCCGGGTGCATTTATGGATCGTTCAATTCTCGAGGGCGACCCTCAGTGTATCATAGAAGCAATGATAATTGCAGGATACGCAATCGGTGCACATCAGGGTTTTGTGTATATCAGAGCTGAATACCCAATTGCCGTAAACAGGTTGCAGAAAGCGATTGAACAGGCGAGAGAAATGGGATTTTTAGGTAAGGATATATTCGGTTCAGGTTTTGATTTTGATATGGAAATCAGACTCGGAGCAGGAGCATTTGTATGTGGTGAGGAAACTGCGCTTATGACTTCAATCGAGGGTAACCGAGGAGAACCCCGTCCACGTCCTCCGTTCCCGGCGGTAAAGGGACTTTTCGGTAAGCCTACAGTTCTCAATAATGTTGAAACATATGCTAATATAGCCCAGATTATATTGAAAGGAAGCAAGTGGTTTGCTTCTATGGGAACACCGTCAAGTCCAGGCACAAAGGTATTTGCTTTGGGCGGTAAGATTACAAATGTGGGACTTGTTGAAATTCCGATGGGAACTACTCTTCGTGAAATTGTAGAAGAAATCGGAGGAGGAATTCCCAACGGCAAGAAGTTTAAGGCGGCTCAGACAGGAGGACCGTCAGGCGGATGTATTCCTGCACTCCATATCGACACACCGATTGATTACGACAGCCTTATTGCACTCGGTTCAATGATGGGTTCGGGTGGTATGATTATTCTTGACGAGGATACCTGTATGGTTGACATCGCTAAGTTCTATCTTGAGTTCACCGTTGATGAAAGTTGCGGTAAGTGTACACCTTGCCGTGTAGGCACACGCAGACTTTTGCAGTTTCTCGATAAAATCACGTCAGGCAAGGGTGAAATGGAGGATTTGGAAAAGATTGACGAGCTTTCACGTCATATGCAGACCTCATCACTTTGTGCACTCGGACAGACTGCTCCTAACCCCGTTCTGTCGACAATGAACTACTTTAAGGACGAGTACATCGCCCATATCAAAGATAAGACCTGTCCTGCAGGTGTCTGCAAGGCATTGATGAAATATGAAATTATTCCGGCAAAATGTAAGGGCTGTACGCTTTGTGCAAGGAACTGTCCCGTTGGAGCAATCTCAGGTTCAGTCAAACAGCCTCACGTTATTGATCAGGATAAGTGTATCAAGTGCGGACTTTGTCTCAGAAACTGTAAGTTTGGTGCAATTTACACACACTAAGGAGGGATAATTATGGATATGGTACATCTTAAAATAAACGGAATTTCGGTTGAAGTTCCCAAGGATTATACAATTTTGCAGGCGGCTAAGGTTGCCAAAATCGAAATTCCTTCGCTTTGCTATCTCAAGGATATCAATTGTATCGGTGCATGTCGAGTGTGCGTTGTTGAGGTCAAGGGGAAGAGAGGACTTATCGCTTCATGTGTGTACCCTGTTGAAGAGGGAATGGAAGTGTTTACAAACACTCCGAAGGTAAGAGCATCAAGGAAAACAACAATCGAGCTTATCCTTTCAACTCATCATAAGAAGTGTCTTTCCTGCGTAAGAGGAAACAATTGTGAACTTCAGAAGCTTGCGTTTGACTACGGTGTTGACGAGGATAGATTTAAGGCGGAAGAGCCTATATATGAAATCGACGATAATTCGCCATACATAGTCAGAGATAATAACAAGTGTATTCAGTGTATGCGTTGTGTTGCGGCTTGTAAGAATGTTCAGCAGGTGTCAGTTATCGGACCGATTATGAGAGGTTTCAAGGTGCACGTTGGCTGTGCATTTGAAAAAGGTTTGGGAGAATCTCCTTGCGTAGGTTGCGGTCAGTGTATCGTAAGCTGTCCTGTAGGTGCGCTCAATGAAAAGAGCCAGATTGAAGAGGTATGGGACGCAATTTCCGACCCTGACAAGCATGTTATTTTCTATACAGCTCCGTCAATCAAGGCAACACTCGGAGAGAGCTTCGGTATGCCTATCGGCACAAATGTTGAGGGCAAAATGGTTTCCGCAATCCGCAGACTCGGAGTTGACAAAGTGTTCAATATGGACTTCACGGCTGACCTGACTATTCTTGAGGAAGCAACAGAGCTTGTTGAGCGAGTCACCTGTCAGAAAACTCTGCCGATGTTCACTTCCTGTTGTCCCGGTTGGGTGAAGTTTGTTGAGCATTATTACCCCGAGATGATTCCGAATCTTTCAACCTGCAAGTCACCTCAGGCGATGTTCGGCGCAGTGCTTAAAAGCTATTATGCTCAGAAATATAATATTGCCCCTGAAAAGATGTTCGTAGTCAGTGTAATTCCGTGCACAGCAAAGAAGTTCGAGGCTACACGACCTGAACTTCGCACTTTTGACTTTGATGATGTAGATGTTGCACTCACCACAAGAGAGCTTGCAAAGATGATTAAGGGCGCAGGTGTGAAACTTGACGATATGGACGAAGAGGACTACGATGCTCCGTTCAATAAGGCGACAGGCGGTGCGGCTATTTTTGGCGCAACAGGCGGTGTGCTTGAGGCGGCACTCAGAACAGCGGCAAGAATGTTGGACGGAACATTCAGTAAGATTGAATTCAAAGAAGTAAGAGGTCCTGAGGCAATCAGAGAGGCTAAATACAATGTTGCAGGAGTTGAAATCAAGGTAGCCGTTACATCAGGACTTGGCAATGCAAGAAAGTTGCTTGATAAAATTAAGAGGGGTGAAGCTGACTATCAGATGGTTGAGGTTATGGCATGTCCGGGTGGTTGTATCAACGGCGGAGGTCAGCCCGTTCAAAGCGACAGTGTGCGTAACTATGTTGATCTCAAGGCTATCCGTTCAAAGGCACTGTATGATTACGATAAGAAGTGTAAGTACAGAAGCAGTGACGAAAGCCCGATTATAAAGACAATTTACGATGAATTCTTTGATGCACCCGGCAAACCTCGTGCACACAAACTTCTGCATACATCATATGTAAACAGAGGACATCACTAAATTAAAAATCCCACCGAGCTGTTTCGGTGGGATTGAATTTTATGTTTTGGGAATCCATATTTTATCTTGACTTTTTGTAAACAAGCAAAACAAATTCAATTTCAGTAGTCAGATTTGAAATTTCGTCAAGTCTGTTCATACCCTCGGTTGGTGTATGATAGTAGTACGGTGTCATTTGAAACAGAGCGTTGATGTCCTCTTTGCTGTTGAGTAATAGTGTGTCTTTTACACGGATTTTCTCGATAAGCTCAAGTCCGTCTGCAACAGGCTCTTTTTCGTCGTTGTAATAAGGTTCAGTGTATAGTATCTTTTTAAGTCCGAACAAATGCTCTTTGCCCGGAATTGCGGTGACAACCACACCGTCATCGCTGATAATTCTTGAAAATTCACCGCTGTGAAACGGAGCAAACAGATGAAATGCAAATTTGACCGAGTTGCTTTTTACAGGAATTGAAGCAATGTTTGCAACAAAGAACTGAGCATTACATTTTCTCTTGGCGGCAAGGCGAACCATATTTTTTGAAAGGTCAAAGCCATAGAAGTTGCGATTATATTTCTTGGTAAGTTCTGAGGTGTAATAACCTTCGCCACAGCAGATGTCAAGAACATTGTCACCGTCCGACGAAAATTTTTCAAGACAGTTTCCTACAGCATCAGCGAGGGGAGAGTAGAAGCCTTTTTCAAGGAAATCACGGCGTGAACGAGCCATTTCCTTGTTATCGCCCGTGTTGTCGCCCGACTTATGGGCAGATAGCAGATTTACATAACCTTCTTTAGCAATGTCAAAGCAGTGATTTGCCTCGCAATGGAAAGTTCTGTTTTCAATATAAAGTTCATTTTTGCACACAGGGCAGATAAGAATGTTCATAGATTTACTCCTTGCGGTGTGATGCCGATCACTATTTAGGCAGACAGATTGATTTAATTCATACATTAAAGTAAAAAGGAACGACAACTTTCTGGCGAAAATCATCGTTCCTTTTTGGCGGAGGACAAGGGATTTGAACCCTCGCGCCGCGTTAGCGACCTACTCCCTTAGCAGGGGAGCCTCTTCACCACTTGAGTAATCCTCCGTGCGGTAAAGTATTAAAAAATAAAATGGCGGAGAGGAAGGGATTCGAACCCTTGGTCCCTTGCGGGATCACTAGTTTTCAAGACTAGCTCCTTAAACCACTCGGACACCTCTCCGTATTTTTCTTCTGTTGTTTCAGCGATATTTATTCTAACACAACTTTCTTCATTTGTCAACACTTATTTTAAAAAAATTCATATAAGTTTTCTTGACAAAGATATATATTTAAGATAAAATATTAACTGTTGTATAATATCCGCCTGCATAGTAAAATGGATATAATAAACCCCTCCTAAGAGTTAGTACGAACTATCGCTTTTTGATAAAAACGGTTGCTCTCCTGTTATTTTGTTACCAAATAAGTTATAAAAATTGAATATGCCCCCTTAGTTAAATGGATATAATAAATCTCTCCTAAAGATTAGTTGTGAGTTCGATTCTCGCAGGGGGTGCCAATTTTTATGCCGAAAGCCCTGATTAAATCTGAGTTTTCGGCTTTTTGTTTTTTATGAGTCTGTTCAAAGATGCTCGAAATTCTAAAAGCCTGCTAATAAATTACATTAAAAATTGAATATGTTACTGATTACAGAAATATTATTACAGCTCTTAAAATTTGAAAAATAACCTTATTGCCCAAGGAAGATATACAGATGCAGTTAATGATGTAATTTTAAAGTTTGCTTCGTCTAAGAAACAAAGTGTAAAAATTAAATATTCGTAAGCATACAAAAAGACCACCTACCAAAGCGGTAAGTGGTCTTAACTTGTTTTATGAGTAGCTCGACAAATTGGAATTTACAAAACAAAATCAAGACGGACTAATTTTTTCCCGTTTGGCAAATCCTTTTCATTTATCATTTTTTTGGTGTATCCAATTTTCTGCATAGAATGGACGAGTTCGCTATCATCCATTTGATGATGTATCTCCTCAAGTCGGTCAAATACGTGTAGATACGGTGAAACAGAAACAAAAGATGTTTCTGTGTTGATTTGAATGATACAGGAAACATATTGGGGATTTACTGTCTTTACAACTTTCTGAAAGCAATCATATCCAATATATTCGATTAATAGATTGGCAACCAGTAAATCTGCAGAAGGCAAGTGCAGATATTCATCTAACAAATCAGCACAAATAGGTTTGAAAATATCACCCAATGCAGAATATCTCTTTTTACATTCGCTTAAATAGTCCTGATTGATGTCTACACCGTATACGGACTTGAATTTACCTTTATCAATGTGTTCAAGTCCGTTACCACCAGCAATTCCGAGAATCATAGTAGATTCCACATCATAAGAAAAGAACTGTTCTCTCATCATCTGATTCAGTGTTTGTAATTGATACACATTCTCCAAACTCATATGATTCTCATAATCATTTAAGTCTATATCTTTCCAAGGATTTTCCATAGCAACACCCCCCACAAATTCAAGTTTGTTAATCTAAACAACTGTATTATATCATATAGAAATTTTAATTGCTACGTATTTTTCAAAAGACCACCTACTGCTTGGTAGGTGGTCTTTATTTATTCTGTTTATAATTTATGAAATACAGATTTCTGTTTTTATGAACAGAAAATCATTGATAACTTGCACAAAACAACTGATGCGATTTTAACAGAGTTCTATTGTTTTCGTAAAATTCTAAAAAAAGTGCTTTTACCGCTTCCCGGACAACCTATTACAAGTACTCGTTTCATATATTTCTCCATGCAAACAGCACAGCCGACCGTGATCGACTGTGCTGTTTTTGATTTTATAAGAAAATGCTTCAAAAATAAAATATATCTGCTCAAATTGCGAGCCGAAGCCACTCTGCTTACTTAAATTTTATTTGCAAGTGCTCTTTCAAGCCAGATATCTGCGATATCCATAGCAAGGTAAAGACCTTTCTTTTCACTTGATTTGATAAGCTGTTTTCTGGGTGAAAGGTCAGGGTCAGTAGCCATAAGCTGAACAGTAACCTTATCGGGAAGTTCCTCGCCATTGACTTCTTTTGTTGATTTGATCTGCATTCTTATAACATACGGCTCTTCCATATTGCCATAATAAATCTCGTCTTTGCAACGCACAAGAGGTCTGCCCTTATAGGTCAAAAACTCCTGAGTCGCCTTTTTGGTATCTGCCACAAGGCATCATCCTTTCTTAAACATTGAGGTACGATTTTACCAGTGCTTCAAGTAGGTCGTCACGGTCGATTTTACTGATAATATTACGGGCATTGTTATAAGTTGTAATATAAGTAGGGTCCTCGCTCAGAATGTAACCTACAATCTGGTTTATCGGGTTATAACCCTTTTGTCTGAGTGCATCATAAACGATAGTAAGACTTGCCTTGATGTGATCATCTTTTTCCTCGCCGAGTGAAAAAATCATTGTCTTATCCAACATACTGAAACACCTCCTATTCGACTATTATAATATATATCGAAATAAATTTCAAGCACTTTTTAAATAAAATGCCCGAATAATATGATAAATTATATATTACTTTTTAGCAAAGTCGTCAATTTGACGTATTTTCCACTTAACAAAACTGCCCGACCATACCATTCTGAAAGGGGAAGAGCCACAAAAGGTCTTTTTTTCTTGATTACTATCTTTTTATACAAATTCATGCTATAATAAAGGCCAACAATTCGTGCAGATAGAGTGATATGGAATTTATGATTGTGTCCCGATAGATACATTCATATACCGATAACGCAAAGGGACGTGTAGGAACCCGTCTCCTACGATTATATATTACGTTGTTGTAGGGGACGGGCTCCCGTACGTCCCGAAATGTAACCTATTTATCAACTATATTTTCGGGAAAAGTACTTTCGAGATATATCAATCTGTCTACTCGAATTACGAACCGAGGTACTCGGTAAATTCTAATTTGCAGAGATGCAGGGGAATGTATATGTTAAGACTCAGACCATACAAGATTAGTGACGCCAAGACAATTATTACTTGGTGTAAAGATGAGACTACTTTTAGAAAATGGACTTCTGACAGATATGAATCATATCCTATCACAGAAGAAGATATCAATAAGAAGTATGTAGATAACAATGGAGATTGTATTGAACCCGACAATTTTTATCCAATGACAGCATTTGATGAGAATGGTATTGTCGGACATCTTATTATGCGATTTATAGATGAGAAAAAGACAACACTTCGCTTGGGATTTGTAATTGTAGATGACACAAAAAGAGGTATGGGTTATGGGAAGGAAATGATATCTCTATCTCTAAAATATGCGTTTGAGATTTTTAAGGCAGACAAGGTAACTATCGGAGTATTTGAAAATAATATGTCGGCATATTATTGCTATAAGGCCGCCGGATTTAAGGACGTTGAAGCAGAAGAAGTTATATGTGAATTGTTCGGTGAAAAATGGAAGATTTTAGAGTTGGAACTTACGAGAGAAGACTATTTATAAATGTTCGGCGAATTCCATTTTGATATTATATAAAACTCTATGGTTGGTCAACCGATTTATAGAATAAAACCGAGTGTCTGCCCGATTTTTGATCGTCGTTACAACGGTGTTACGGAGCGTAACATGGCTGTTACAGTGCGTTTCTTGCTTGTTATGGGGATTGGTGGTATGCTTGACCTGTGACAGACACAAACACGAAAACGGAGGATTTTACTTATGACTTTTGGAGCAAAATTAAAACAGGCAAGACAGCAGTCGGGATTATCTCAGGAGCAGTTGGCGGAAAAGCTGAGTGTTTCGAGAAGCGCAATTGCAAAATGGGAAACTGACAAGGGTATGCCCGATATCGAGAACCTGAAAGCGATATCGCAGTTTCTTGATGTGAGTCTTGATTATCTTTTGGGCGAAGATGAAAAGCTGAGCTTGCAGACAACAAAAGAACCTATTAACCTTGATGACTATGAAAAGCACAGAAGGCGTCGTTCAAAGAAAGATGCGGTTGTGGTATCAAAATTCCCGAATGCAACGTCTATTCATCCGCTGTTGAGAGAAAAGAAGCTCAGCAGGCTCGAACATTTTCTTGAATGGACAGTAATGCCATCTTTCGGATTGTTCAATGTTGTTGACCAGATGAACAACCGTGATGAATACTATCTCGTGGAAAATAACGAGAGGCAATATCTTGTCAGTGTATCAAAGGAGTTTATCATCACTACCGAATTGGCTAAGAAAATTACAGACGAGAAGTTTGTTATCGGAAATGATAAATTCAGAAAAGTGTGCTATTCACTGACAGATTGATTTTTATGCAAGAGCTTTCCGCAAGGAAGGCTCTTTTTGACGTTAGACGTTATAGGAAACAGCTCGGTTGCGCTCGGGCGCAGAAACTGCACAGAAACAACCTTTCTGCTCAAAGTTAAAAAACTTGATTTTGGATAAGTGTTGTGATAGAATATAATGTAAAGTACGGTTACATATTTTTGAATCGTATACTAATCACAAATTATTCTGAGAAAGGAATGATATAGATGAAAAGTTCAGTATTAAAGGACGGCATCAATGCTGCTCCACAGCGTACACTTTTACATGCACTTGGTCTTACAGATGAAGAAATCAAGAAGCCGATAATCGGTATCGTAAGCTCAAAGAACGATATCGTACCTGGTCATATGAACATTGACAAGGTAGTAGAGGCTGTTAAAATGGGCGTAGCCCTTGCAGGCGGTGTCCCAATCGTATTCCCTGCAATCGCAGTATGTGACGGTATCGCAATGGGTCACGAGGGTATGAAGAATTCACTTGTAACTCGTGAACTTATCGCTGACTCAACAGAAGCTATGGCTAAGGCTCACGCTTTTGACGGTCTTGTAATGGTTCCTAACTGTGATAAGAACGTTCCCGGTCTCCTTATGGCGGCTGCAAGACTCAACATTCCGTCAATTTTCGTAAGCGGCGGTCCTATGTTAGCAGGCAGAGTAGACGGCAAGAAAATCAGTTATTCAACAGTTTCAGAAGCTGTTTCTCGTTATAAGGTTGGCGAAATCGATGAGGAAAAACTCAGCGAGTACGAGAACAACGCTTGTCCTACATGCGGTTCTTGTTCAGGTATGTTCACAGCTAATTCGATGAACTGTCTTTCAGAAGTTCTCGGTATGGCTCTCAAAGGCAACGGTACAATTCCTGCTGTTTATTCACAGCGTATTCAGCTTGCTAAGCACGCAGGTATGCAGATAATGGAACTTGTAAAGAACAATATCCGTCCGCTTGATATTATGACGGAAAAGGCATTTGAAAATGCTCTTGCTGTTGATATGGCTCTCGGTTGTTCAACAAACTCAATGCTTCACCTTCCTGCAATCGCTAATGAGTGCGGAATCAAGCTTAACCTTGACATTGCAAACGGAATTTCAGCTAAAACTCCTAACCTTTGTCATCTTGCTCCTGCAGGTGAACACTTTATTGAGGAACTCAACGAGGCAGGCGGTGTTTATGCAGTAATGCACGAACTCACAAAACTTAACCTTCTCAATACAGACAATCTCACATGTACAGGCAAGACTGTAGGCGAGAATATCGAGGGTTGTGAAATCAAGAATACAGAGATTATCAGACCTGTTTCAGATCCGTACAGCAAGACAGGCGGTATCGCAGTTCTCAAGGGCAACCTTGCTCCTGACGGCTGTGTTGTTAAGAGAAGTGCCGTTGCTGAAGAAATGATGCACCATAAGGGCACAGCAAGAGTGTTCGACTGTGAAGAAGACGCTCTCAACGCAATCTATGACGGTAAAATCAACGCAGGTGATGTTGTTGTTATCCGTTACGAAGGTCCTAAGGGCGGTCCGGGTATGAGAGAAATGCTCAATCCTACATCTGCAATTATGGGAAGCGGTCTTGGTAATTGCGTAGCACTCATCACAGACGGTCGTTTCTCAGGCGCAACAAGAGGTGCAGCTATCGGTCACGTTTCACCTGAAGCAGCAGTGGGTGGTCCTATTGCACTTGTTGAAGAGGGCGACACAATTGAAATCGATATCAACGCAAACACAATCAATGTTCTTGTGCCTGACGAAGAGCTTGCTAAGCGTAAGGCTGCATGGACACCACGTCAGCCGAGAATTACAACAGGATATCTTTCAAGATATGCAAAGCTTGTATCATCAGGTGCACAGGGAGCAGTGCTTGAGTAAGCTGTTTAGTATAAATTGCACAAAACATTTTATGAAAATTTATTGATTTCAAAACGATAAATATATAAAAAAAGCAATATGCACAAATCACCCTTTGTCCAATTGGGCAAAGGGTGAATTTTTTTATTTTGCTTATTTTCGGTTGTATAAAGTGTACAAATATGATATAATAATTTAGACTTAATTCATACAATTGTTGAAATTGATAATGTTAAATCGAAAATATAAATATTAAAAACCGAAAGGAGTTTTCAGTTTTGAAACAGTATGATGCAAAAAAAATCTTAAATATTGCGCTGGCAGGTCACAGCGGTTGCGGTAAAACCTCAGTTGCTGAGTCAATTCTCTATCTTTCAAAGGTAAGCGAAAGACTCGGAAAAATTTCTGACGGTAACACAATGCTCGACTTTGACAGCGAGGAAATTAAGCGTCAGGCGTCAATTATGACAGCAGTTGCTCCTATAGAGTGGAAGAATACTAAAATTAACCTTATAGATACTCCCGGTCTTTTTGATTTTGCAGGCGGTGTTGCAGAAGGTATGCGTGCCGCTGATACTGCGCTTATCGTAGTTTCAGGCAAAGACGGTGTAAATGTCGGAACTGAAAAGGCAGTTGAAGCCGCTACAAAGGCAGGTCTCACAAAGGTGTTCTTTGTAAACGGCCTCTGTGATGAGGACGCTCGTTTCTATCGTGTATTTGAGAATCTCAAGGCAACTTTCGGACCGTCTGTTTGTCCTGTTGTTGTTCCTTATATCGTTGACGGTCAGGCTAATATATACGTCAACCTGTTTGATTATAAAGCTTATGAATACAGCACAGACGGCTCTGTAAAGCCTACAGCGTTGCCTGATATGGGTGACAGACTTGAGGGACTCAGAGAGGCTATCAAGGAAGCTGTTGCAGAAACAAGTGAAGAACTTCTCGATAAGTTCCTTATGGGCGAAGAGTTCACACCTGAGGAAATTATCCTCGGCGTAAGTCAGGGTGTAAAAGACGGTTCAATCTGTCCTGTATTCTGCGGTGATGCTCACAATACATTTGCAATTGACCAGCTCTTAAACAGTCTCACTTGGCTTGCTCCTTCTGCGGCTGATAAGGGCGATGAAATCGGTGTTGACCTCGACGGTGAGCCTGTTGAAGTCTCTGTAAATGAAAGCGGTGCTACTGCGGCTATCGTCTTCAAGACAGTTGCTGACCCGTTCATTGGCAGACTTTCATATATCAAGGTTGTATCCGGCAAGGTATCTCCCGACGTACCTCTTATAAATATGCGTACAGGTGCACAGGAGAGACTCACAAAGGTGCTCTCAATGTGTGGCAAAAAGCAGAGCGATGTTGATTACATCGGTGCAGGCGATATCGGTGCAATTCCAAAGCTTACATCAACAAAGACAGGTGATACACTCTGTTCACCGCTCAGAAAAGTGGTTC
Source organism: Ruminococcus sp. (assembly GCA_045133455.1). GTDB lineage: Bacteria > Bacillota > Clostridia > Oscillospirales > Acutalibacteraceae > Ruminococcoides. The sequence continues at coordinate 1,294 of JBGUUJ010000125.1, read as the reverse complement.
TTGACGGAGTTGACTATCCTGTATCATCATACACTATGGCAATTTACCCTGCAAAGAAGGGTGATGAAGACAAGGTTGCTCAGGCACTTTCAAAACTTTCCGATGAAGATCCGACAATCAAATTTGAGAACAATCACGAGACACACGAAATGCTCATTTCAGGTCTCGGTGAACAGCATCTTGACGTTGTGATTTCAAGATTAAAGTCGAAATACAACGTTGACGCCACACTTCAGAAGCAGAAGATTGCATACAGAGAAACAATTCGCAAAAAGGTTACTGCACAGGGAAGATACAAGAAGCAGTCAGGCGGACACGGACAGTTCGGAGACGTATGGATTGAGTTTGAACCATACGATACAGACGGTCTTGAGTTTGCAGAACGTGTAGTAGGCGGTGCAGTTCCTAAAAACTTCTTCCCGGCGGTAGAAAAAGGACTCCGTGACTCAATCAAGAAGGGTGTGCTTGCAGGTTATCCAACAGTAGGTATCAAGGCTACACTATATGACGGTTCATATCACCCTGTAGATTCATCTGAAATGTCATTCAAGACCGCTGCAAGCCTTGCATATAAGAATGGTATCCCGAATGCGTCACCAACGCTTCTTGAGCCTATCGGAAGTTTGAAGGCTTTCGTACCAGATGCGAATATGGGCGACGTAATGGGTGAGGTCAACAAGCGTCGAGGCAGAGTGCTTGGTATGTCACCTGATGCAAACGGAATGCAGATTGTTGAAGCAGAAGTTCCTATGGCTGAGATGTCAGACTTCTCAACCTTTATCAGACAGATTACACAGGGCAGAGGCTCATTTGAGTTCACATTTGCCCGTTATGAGGATGCGCCTGCAAACGTTGCACAGAAAGTAATCGAAAAAGCAAAGGCCGAAATGGAAGATTGATCATATCTGATATGAAGTGACTGAAATAAAAAAATTAATATTTTGATCATAATGGCGGTAGAGAGATTAACTTCTCTCTATCGCCGTTTTTATTGGTGTTAAAGATAAAATAAAAAGAAATTCTAACGAAATCGTGAGAAAGATTGAATTTTTGCTTAAAATATGCTAATATTTATATAACCCATTTCTGTGTAGTGAATTAGATGAAAGTGGAGGTAGGATTGTGGCTGTCTGTTATAATAATCTTTGGAAGCTCCTTATTGATAGAAATATGAATAAAACTGAACTCAAAGAAGCAGCAGGAGTTAGTTTCAATGTAATTGCTCGAATGGGAAAGAATGAAACGATTTCATTTGAAAGTATTGAGAAAATTTGTGCAGCACTTAACTGTAACA
>JBGUUJ010000124.1:0-2732 GCA_045133455.1 Ruminococcus sp. | reverse complement strand
TTGACGGTGTAATAATGACCGATGATTTGTCAATGGAAGCAATTACAGATTACACGGGAGCAGATACAGCGGCAGTATTTGCGGCAAAATGCGGAAATGATATACTCTGTTGCACCGATGTGGAAACGCAGTATCCTGCTGTATTGAAAGCAGTGCAGAACGGAGAAATTTCTATGCAGCAGATTGACGATTCTGTTACCCGTATTCTGAATTGGAAGCAGAATATCGGTTTGATATGAAATATCTTACGGCAAATAAATGAAATATCTTACGACAAATAAATGAAATATCTTACGACATATAAATTGTTATTGAAAAAAATTGGTTAATCAAGTATAATATTATATATGAAAATATATGGGGGTTGTTTAATGAGCTTTTCCAATCTCACTCCAACACTTATCGATGCAGAAATGTCTTTGGCTGAAAAAGGTATAACATCTTTAAAGGTGATTTTGACCGGTTTTGTTGTAGTTTTTTCGGTACTGTTGCTTTTGATTCTTATTATCAAGATTTACAGTGCAATAGTGCAGAAAGCACAGCGAGGTGTAAAATTAAAAAAAGAAAAAATCAAAGAAGAAACGATTTCAGTAACGCCCGTACCTGTGACAACAGCTCCTGTCGCAATGGTTGCCGATGATACTGTACCCGAAGAGGTAGTAGCAGTAATATCAGCGGCAGTTGCAAGTATGTACGGTTCTTCTTCAAAGGTAAGAATAAAAAGTATAAAGAAATCCGGCGCAGGACGTTCTGCATGGGCAAATGCCGGAGTGTTTGAAAATACACGCCCGTTTTAAGGCAGGATTTTTCGGAAAGGAGAAAAATTTATGGAAATTTTAAACGGGTTTTTAGATGCCATACAGGGTATCCTGCAAAGCTCAGGTTTATTTACCCTCACTTGGGAGAACTATGTAATGATAGGCGTGTCGATATTCTTATTGTACCTCGCTATCAAAAAACAGTATGAACCGTTACTTTTATTACCTATTGCCTTCGGTATGCTTCTGGTGAATCTTTATCCGGCAATTATGAATCCTCCGTCAACCGAGTTGCTGACAGAGGCGCAATGCTTAGCAAAAGATATTCAAACGGCGGGTCATGCAACAACGGTAATTGACGGAGTAACATATTATGAAAATCCGACCTACGGAGGACTTCTATATTATCTCTATCAGGGTGTTAAGCTCGGTATATATCCGCCTCTTATCTTCCTCGGTATCGGTTGTATGACAGACTTCGGTCCGCTCATTGCAAATCCGAAGAGTCTTATCCTCGGTGCTGCGGCACAGATTGGCATTTTCCTGACATTTACAGGTGCAATATTCTTCGGTTTCACGGAAGCAGAAGCAGGTGCTATCGGTATTATCGGAGGTGCAGACGGACCGACTGCAATTTTTGTAACCACAAAGCTTGCACCGCATCTTTTAGGTTCAATCGCAATTGCGGCGTATTCGTATATGGCGCTTGTTCCTATCATTCAGCCTCCTATAATGAAGGCTCTTACAACTAAAAAAGAACGTTCTGTAGTTATGGAACAGCTTCGTCCGGTTTCAAAGCTTGAAAAAATTATGTTCCCGATAATAGTAGTAATTCTTATTTCAATTTTCCTTCCCGATGCGGCACCTCTTGTAGGAATGCTTATGCTCGGTAACCTCTTTAAGGAGTCAGGTGTTGTAGAAAGAATTTCAAAAACTGCTCAGAATGAGCTTATGAATATTATTACTATTTTCCTCGGCACAACCGTAGGTGCAACAGCATCAGGACAGAATTTCCTTAAACTTGAAACACTTGGAATTATTGTTCTTGGACTTGTTGCCTTTTGTATGGGTACGGCGTTCGGTGTTCTTTTCGGAAAAATTATGTACAAACTTACAGGCGGAAAGGTAAACCCGCTTATCGGTTCGGCAGGTGTATCGGCAGTTCCGATGGCTGCAAGAGTATCACAGAGAGTAGGCCAGCAGGAAAATCCTGCAAACTTCCTTCTTATGCATGCAATGGGACCTAACGTTGCAGGTGTAATCGGTTCAGCAGTAGCGGCAGGCGTGCTTCTCAATGTAGTTGGTTAATTAATTAAAATTTAACTTTAATTTTAAATGTAAGTTGATTAATGGAAGTCTTATTGACTTCCATTAATTTTTGGAGTATAATCAAACTGTATATTGTTGTAATATTGCTATATACATAAAATATTTTAAAATAAACATATATATTCAGACAAAAACAGACATTTTATTTTGTCTGTAATCAAAGGGGTATAGATAATGGCAAAGAATGTTACTGTTCAAAAAATAATAAGTATTTTGCTCAGTAGAATTAAATTTATAATTCTGATAACTTTAGCGATGGGACTTTTGTTTTTTATGTATTCAAAATTTATCATCACACCAATGTATAGTACATCTGCGATGATTTACATTCAGAATTATAGCGGAAGCGGTCAGATCAATAAGGATAACCAGAAAATCTACAGTTCCGATATCAGCGGTTCGTCAGCTCTTGCTTCAATATGTGTTACACTTTTTGAGAATTCCGATGAAATCACTACCCTTTATGACGGATGTTACGTTAATATCGATGTGACAGACAATACTTTCTTTATTACAATCAACGTGTCTGGCAGTGATCCTCAAAAGTGTGCAAATGTTGCAAATCAGATAGTTGACCAGTGTCAGAAAGTATTCAATTCACAGTTTAAGTACGGTGTGCTTGGCGAAGTCAGATCAGCAAAAGTT
>JBGUUJ010000123.1:0-6273 GCA_045133455.1 Ruminococcus sp. | reverse complement strand
ACTTGACAACCATACCAAAATCCTCCGAAAATAATCTGATGATAAAATTATACCATTATATTTACTCATTTACAAGCGTTCAATTTGACAAAAACAGACATAATACTATAAAATGTGCACAAATGTTATTATAGATATTTTGTGTTTTTACAGAAAATACAAATAGAATATTGACTTTTTACAAGTTGTATTATATTATTAATTGTATAGATTACGTTGTGTTGAGGTGGAAAAATGAGCAACTGCAAAAACTCTTACAGCTCACTCTCAGACAACATTCTTGCGCAACTGTCTAAGAACGGTGATGACAACGCTTTCAATGAACTTTCAATGCGTTATCTCAGCCTGATAAGTGCGATTGCACGCAAATATTCAGCAGGCGGATACGAACAGAAGGATTTTGTTCAGGAAGGATTGCTGGGACTTCTCTATTCCTGTCGTACCTTTGACAGCAATGAAAAGTCGGGTTTCAAGAATTATGTGTCGGTTATTGTCGAACGCAGATTCATTTCAATAATCAGACGATTGAACGCTAAAAAAGCAGTTCCTCAATCTGCACTTGTTCAGATTGAGGATATTGATGAAAGTATTGAGGATTTAACGCAGAGTCCCGAAGAACTGATAATGTGCAGGGAACACCTTGCTTCCGTGCTTGAAAAGCTGAAGTCGGTGCTTTCAAATACGGAGTATGATGTGCTGATGCTTTTCGGAAACGGAATGAGCTACAGGGAGATTGCACAGAAGCTGTCAATATCCGAAAAGTCGGCAGATAATGCCTTGCAGAGAGCACGCAGGAAAATCTGTAATGTGAATATGTCCTGAACAGTAACAAGCGGTGCAATTCCGCACAGGGCAAATTATTTTATTATGCCAAAAGAGAGGTAAAAACCAATGTACGAAGACAAGACACTCATTTGCAAAGAATGTGGAAACGAATTTGTTTTCACTGCAGGCGAGCAGGAATTTTACGCTGAAAAAGGTTTTGTAAATGAGCCGCAGCGTTGCAAAGAATGCAGACAGGCACGCAAGAACGCTGCTAAAGCAGACCGTGAGTTCCACGAGACAACTTGCGCAGAATGTGGCGGTCCTGCAAAGATTCCTTTCAAGCCTATGGAGGGCAAGAGCTATTACTGCAGCGATTGCTTTGCAAAGAGAAAAGCAGATGCTGAATAATATATATTCTTTATAATATTTTTGCACTGTAAACGGTGAGCTTTTTCGGCTCACCGTTTTTGTTATGATAAAATGACAGCCATATTTCCTCGTGATTCAAAAACGCTTTCAAACTGTTCTTTATCATATTCAACAATTCCGTCTATCGGGTCGGCTATAGTTACTGTTGAGTCGTCATATCCGATAAGGACGGCTCCGTGGTCGTTGTAAGTCCATTCAATGTAATTGGTGTAATCAACATAATAATACTTAATTTCTGTGCGGTCTACCATACCGATTGTCACCCACACAACCACAGGTGTGTCGTCAGCTACATATTCATAAATTTCTGACAGTGAAACTCCCGTAATATCATAAGCTCTGAGGTCGCTGTCTGTTTCTTCAAGATAATTATTTGCAGCTGTCTGAACTGCTCCGGTGCCTGCAATGTATCCCATTACAGTTTCAGGGTCACCGATAAAATAATTATTCATATCACTTTTGTCAACAACATTTTCATCGTTCCGATATGACCCGTATGATATTGTCGGCATATATTCTTTGGCAAGTGTAACTTTGTCAATGTCAAATCCGTAATATTGCAAAACCATATCCATTGCTGTTATTTCACATCCTGTAGGCAGTTCAGGGTTTTGATATACACAATTAAAATCTGATATCTGATAAGAAGAGGATTTTGCATCAATTGAAGATGTTGTATCAGTTTCGGAAGTTTCGGTTTCCGAGATTTCTGATATTGGTGATATCGTAATTTCAGTATTTTTGCAGGCTGATAAAGTCAGTGTAATCAACAGACACATTAAGCAAATTAATTTTTTCAAAAAAAGATTCCTTTCAAAATATAAATTATTATACTTTTATTTTAAATGCTTTAACTTAAATAATCCTTAAACTTGTTTAGAGTATAATTTTAAAACTGTACCTATAAAAATAGAAAAAACTGTCTATTTTTAAATGTACAGTTGTATGCTATAATGCAACTGTTATTAAAATTTACGACAGTTTCAGAGAATTTTTTAAATACACTTCGGAGTTCGATATGATAAAAAAAGTTGCAGTTATAAATGACCTTTCCGGTTTTGGCAAATGCTCGCTGACAGCGGCAATAGCAGTATTGTCGGTAATGGGAGTACAGCCTTGTCCGATGCCTACGGCAGTACTTACAAACCAGACAGGCTACAAAAATTTTCATAGCATTGACCTTACGGAGGAATTACCTCACTACAGCGAAATGTGGTCGGCAAATGACAAAAGCTTTAACGGCATTTATTCAGGCTATGTGGCGGGGAAAGAACAGATTGACATAATTTCCGATTTTATCCGTAAATTCAGGCTTTCACATACCAAAGTGTTTGTTGACCCTGTAATGGGGGATAACGGAAGGCTTTATTCAGCGTATAGCAGTGAAACTTGCCGAAAGGTTTGTGAACTTGCAAAAATAGCTGATATAATCACACCTAACCTCACCGAGCTCTGCATATTGGCAGATACAGATTACGACAGACTTACATCATTCTGTAACGATAAAAATTATCTTGAAATGATTGCTGATACGGCTAAAAAAGCTATTTCGCACGAAAATCAGAAAATAGCCGTAACGGGAATCAAAAAAGGTTTGTTTTTATATAACGGAGTATTTTCAAAGAACAGCGGTCATTTTGAAAGGGCAGTTCAGTACGGTGACAGTTTTTCCGGTACCGGAGATATTTTTGCATCAATACTGTGTGCTTCAATCATCAATGGTGAAGAGCTTGAAACTGCCGTTGCAAAGGCTACAGGATTTCTCGAAGAAGTCATTGCAGATACGATTAAAGAACCGTATGAACGCAATGACGGAGTAAACTTTGAGAAGTTTCTATATAAACTACATTGATTGAGGAGGAACAATTATGAACAATCAAAATGTAAAATCACGCACAACAAAGAGAAATATTTCAAATGTTAAGGTAATTGCGTTAACTGCAATGTTTGCAGCACTTGTAACCGTTACAACAGCGTTTATCAAGATTCCGTCACCTTTAGGATACTCTCACGCAGGTGACTCAATGATTTATCTCGGAGCAAGTATTCTTCCGGGACCTTTCGGAATTATAGCCGCTTCAATAGGCGGTGCACTTGCCGATCTGATTTCAGGTTATGCACACTGGGCGTTGCCTACAGCTATTATCAAGGCTTTCAATGCGGTTCCGTTTGTAATCTGCGGAAAAATCCTTAAAAAATATAATAAAGATAACAAAATTATCAATATTCCAAATCTTCTTATGCTTATCCCTACAACTATCGTTACCGTAGGCGGATATTTTCTTGCAAACGGTTTAATGTATGGTTGGGCGGCTGCAATAGGTGAACTTGCAACATGGTGGTTGCAGCCGGGAACAGGTGCTTTGATTTATATTGCAGTGGGTATAGGTCTTGATTCAATAAAATTTAAGCAGAAAATGCTTCCTAATATTATGAGGTGAAGAAATGGCAAGTCAGCACGAAGAAATTTTATATGTTTACAAAAATAAAGCTTATCTGAATATCACAAACAAATGCCCTTGTGCCTGTACATTCTGCATACGCAGTAAAAAAGATGCAATCGGTAACGCATCAAGCCTTTGGCTGAATCACAGCCCAAGTTTTGAAGAGGTTAAAAAAGCAATTGATGCTTTTGATTTCAACGGATATGATGAAATTATTTTCTGTGGATACGGTGAACCGACAAGTGCATTTGATGTGCTCGTAAAAACTGCGCAGTATATCCGTAGTGAGCTTGATGTAAAAATCAGGGTAAACACGAACGGTCTCGGAAATTTAGAGAACGAAAGGGATATTTCGGAAGAGCTGTGCAATAATGTTGATGCAGTTTCAATCAGTCTCAATTGTTCAAATAAAGAGGCTTATCTCGAAACAGTTCGTCCTAAGTTTGGTATAGATTCATATGATTCTATGCTTGATTTTGCAAAAAAATGCAGAAGCCACAGTGAGAACGTGATGTTCTCAGTGGTCGATGTAATCGGCGAGGAAGAAGTTGCAAAGTGTCAGAAAATTGCCGAAAATCTCAACATTCCTCTCAGGGTAAGAAAGTACGATAACTCTTCTGAAAAATAAATTGTCGATTAAAGGCTGTTGTTTGAATGACAGCCTTTTTGCGATATTACCCTGTTTTATGTTTGATAAGCAAAAAATGTACATTAAATTTGAGTTGAAAATAATATGCAATTGTGTTAAAATTATCAGGTATAAACCTTTGAAAGGGTGTCTGAGATGAAAAAATGCGATTATTGCGCAAAAGAGATTACATATTTTGAACAGTACTGTAGTGATGAATGTCACGCAAAAGCAAACAAATACTATGAAATGACAGAAAAATTCGGAAAGTTTTTTTCAATAATCAACGGTATCTGCGTATTCGGAATACCTGTAGGATTGTTTCTTTTTCCGTTTTCAAAAACACTCGGAACCACAGTTGCAACAGCCAGTTGTATTATTCTGGGAATAATGTTTTTGTTGCTTCCGTTTCCGACAGATAATATGATTTCCAAAAACAAGCTTCAGAATGCAATAAAAAGAACAAGATTACTTGCAATTTTAATTATTGTTCTCGGTTTGCTCATTTTTGGACTTTCATTTGTCATAAATATATGAATAAATAAATTAAAAGCGTAAATACTATTGTCAGCAAGAATAAAGGAGGACTTTAGAATGCTCGACAAAATAGCATTGACGCTTCTTGTTATAGGCGGACTTAACTGGGGCTGCGTAGGAATTTTCCAGTTTGACCTTGTTGCATGGATTTTCGGAGGACAAACAGGAATTGTAAGCAGAGTGATCTATGTATTAGTAGGTCTTGCAGCAATCTGGTGTATCTCACTGTTATTCAGAGATTCACGAGATACAGTGGTTGATGATTCTGTAACAAGAGCATAAAATACGGGGTTACCCACAACACAAATTAAGGGTTGGCAGTTTTGCCAACCCTTTTGCAATATGTAAAATTATAAAGCTTCAACGATAGCCTTTGTATCTCTTGCAATAACCATCTCTTCGTCAGTTGCAATAAGCTCAACCCTGATTTTCGACTCAGGAGTTGAAAGTGTGCCCTCAACACCAAGAGTTGCTTTTGAGTTGAATTCCTTGTCGATTTCAACTCCGATGCAGTCGAGGTATTCGCAAACTTTTTCACGAAGGCGAGGCTGATTTTCACCGATACCTGCTGTGAATACAATACCATCGCAACCTCCGAGTGCAATATAGTAGCTTCCGATGTATTGAGCAATCTGATAGTAGAGCATCTGATGAGCGAGGTGTGCACGCATATTGCCGCTTTCCTCAGCAGCCATAACGTCACGTTCGTCAGAAGAAACACCTGATACGCCTAAAAGACCTGATTCCTTGTTGAGAATCTTTGAAACTTCGTCAGGAGAGAGGTTTTCTTTTTCAGCAATAAATGTAACAACAGAAGGGTCGAGTGAACCTGAACGTGTGCCCATCATAAATCCGCCGAGAGGAGTAAGACCCATTGTTGTGTCGATTACTTTACCGTTCTTGATAGCTGTAATTGAAGAGCCGTTTCCGATATGACAGGTGATAAGCTTGAGCTCTTCGATATTTTTACCCATAAGCTCAGCCATTTTAGCGGATACATAACGGTGAGAAGTTCCGTGGAAACCGTACTTGCGGACACCGAATTTTTCGTAATACTTGTACGGAATAGCGTACATATAAGCTTTTTCAGGCATAGTCTGATGGAAAGCTGTATCAAAAACAACAACCTGAGGAACAGCAGCACCGAATACCTTTGTGCAGGCATCAATACCCTGAAGGTTTGCGGGGTTGTGAAGCGGAGCAAGAGGAGATAACTCGTTGATTTTTTTGATGACTTCGTTGTTTACGAGAACTGATTTGTCAAAGTAAGAACCGCCCTGTACAACTCTGTGACCGATAGCAGAAACTTCAGCGAGGTCTTTTACAGCACCGTATTCAGGGTCAGTGATAGCATTTTTAACAGCTTCAAAAGCCTGAGTGTGGTTGAGCATCTGAGTTTTACGCTCAATTTTCTGACCGTCGGCAGTTTTAAAACCGATGAAAGCACCGTCAGTACCGATTCTTTCGCAG
>JBGUUJ010000122.1:0-3377 GCA_045133455.1 Ruminococcus sp. | reverse complement strand
TTCCCTCTCCACTCACCTAACGTAAAAGACGTACAGGTTGTTCGTTACGGTAAAGTTCGCAGAAGCAAGCTCTACTATCTCCGTGACAGAGTTGGTAAGGCTGCTAAGGTTAAAGAGCAGATTCGTAAGTAATTCTCGAATATTAAGAAAAGGGACTGAAAAGTCCCTTTTTTACTTAACAGGAGATTGTTTGGTTACGCTCGGGCATAGAAGGCTTGAAAATTTCATGCTGTCTGCACGAATTACGAACAGAGGTGCTCGGTCGCTTTTTACTTTTTTATTTTAGCTTAGCAGGTGAAGAAATTGAGCGAAAAAAACATATACGAAGAAAACTTAACCGCTATTGAAAACAATGAAGAAATTGAGCTTTCAGCTCAACTTAATCCTGATATGTATTTCAAGAAAAAAGAAGAGCAGAAGTTTGCTGACAATCAGTTTGTTGTGGCAAAAGAAGAAGGCGCTGTTTCAGGTTTTTATGACTGGGTCAGATGCATTATTTTTGCTATTTCGATTGTGGTTATATGCCTTACATTTGTTTTCAGGCTTGTTGATGTTGAGGGTTCATCTATGGATGATACTCTTGCAACAAAAGATAAGGTTATTGTAACAAATCTTTTTTACACGCCTAAGGCCAATGATATAATAGTTATATCACATGGCGAAGAATACGAAAATCCTATTATTAAACGAGTAATTGCTACTGAAGGACAGTCAGTTCAGCTCGATTATGAGAATGACAGAGTGATTGTTGATGGAGTTGTTCTTGAAGAATCTTATATTGACGATTCTACTTTTGGTGGAAATTATGGAGATAATGTAATTCCTGAAGTAATTCCTGAGGGAAAAATTTTTGTAATGGGTGATAACAGAAAAGTTTCACTTGATAGCCGCAGTAAAGAAATAGGTCTTATAGACGAAGAAAATGTAATTGGTAAGGCGCAGTTCGTTGCTTTCCCATTAAGTGATTTTGGTTATTTATATTAATTTTATTAATAAAATTTGATTTTTGTTATTGTATTAAGCTTATTTCTGTTTTATAATAGAAATAAGCTTATTTTTTGGAGGTCATTATGGCTAAATCTCAAAAAACTCAGTTTCAATATAATAAAAACAAATTTGCAAATGTGGCTTTTGATTTTATTAAAACGATTATTTTTGTTTTTTCAATAGTATCAATTTTATTTACTCATTTTGTCAGAGATGCAAATGTTGTGGGTAGTTCTATGGCTCAAACGCTTCTTAACGGAGACAAAGTATTACTGACAAATTTTAATTATGAGCCTAAACCTGGTGATATAATCGCTGCCAATGCCGAAAATCTGCCTGAAAAGCGTATCATAAAACGTGTCATTGCAACAGAAGGTCAATCGCTTGAGATCGACTATGATACGGGCAAAGTATACGTTGACGGCGTATTACTCGATGAGGATTATACCTCGACAATAACAAGAAAATCTTCAAATGAATATAAGTTTCCTTATGTTATTCCGGATAACTGTATTTTTGTTATGGGCGATAACAGGTCTGTTTCACTTGACAGCAGAGATGCAAAGCTCGGACTTATATCTGAAGATGATGTGATAGGAAAAGCACAGTTTATTTTCTATCCGTTTTACAGATTTACATATTTATATTAAAGGATGAATTTAATGAGTGAAATGCAGAATATACAATGGTTTCCCGGTCATATGACCAAAACCAAACGGCGAATACAGGCGAGCCTCAAACTTGTTGATGCCGTTGCAGAAATAATTGATGCGAGAATTCCTGTAAGCAGTCGAAATCCTGATTTAGCTAAGCTTATACAAGGTAAGCCAAGCGTTATACTTCTTAATAAGTGTGATATGGCAAATCAAACAGCGACAAAAATGTGGATTGACCATTTTGAGAAGCAGGGAATTACTGCGATTCCTGTAGATTGTAAAAGTGGAAAAGGACTTAATAAATTTGCACCTGCTGTTAATAAAGTAATGAGTGAACGTATCAACAGGTTGAAAGCAAAGGGAATGGTTAATCCTATGATAAGGATTATGATTGTCGGAATTCCTAACGTAGGTAAATCGTCATTCATTAATAAAATGGCAAAACATAACAGAGCACAGGTTGCAGATAAACCCGGTGTTACAAGAGGTAATCAGTGGTACACAATTGCTAAGAATCTTGAAATGCTTGATACACCGGGTGTTTTATGGCCTAAATTTGATGATAAGATTGTCGGTGAAAGACTTGCTTTTACCGGTGCTGTAAAAGACCAGATACTTGATATTGAGCTACTTGCGGTGAGACTTCTCGAGTTTCTAAAGAAACTTAAACCTGCTGATTTTATATCAAGATTCAAACTTGAAGAAGTTGACCTTGACAGCACTGACTCATACGATTTGCTTCATATTATTGGGAAAAAGCGTGGTATGCTGATTTCCGGCGGAGAAGTGAATACTGAACGAGCTGCTATTATGTTGCTTGACGAGTTTCGGGCAGCAAAGCTTGGAAGAATAACATTAGAAATGCCTTACGGAGATTAATATGGATTGGTTACTATACGAAGAAGATGCAAGATCAAAAGGATATAAATTAATATGTGGTGTGGATGAAGCAGGAAGAGGTCCTCTTGCAGGTCCTGTATGCGCTGCTGCGGTAATTCTGCCTCCAAACATAATCATTGCCGGAATCAATGATTCAAAAAAACTTTCTGAGAAAAAGCGTGAATCCTTATTTGATGTAATAACGGGAACAGCAATTTCATATTCTATAGCATATGCAACTGTTGAGGAAATTGAGAGTATGAATATTCTCACAGCTACAATGCTTGCAATGAAAAGAGCTGTCGAAGGGCTTGATGTTAAGCCTGATTATGTAATGATAGACGGTAATAGAACACCTGATATTTCTATGGAATGTGACAGCATAGTAAAGGGTGATGCAAAATCAATGTCGATAGCTTGCGCCTCTGTACTTGCAAAAGTATCAAGGGACAGGCTTTTGCGTGAATATGCAAAGGAATATCCGCAATATCATTTTGAGAAAAATAAAGGTTACGGAACTAAACTTCATACACAAGCTCTCAAAGAATACGGTCCGTGTCCGTATCACAGACCCAGCTTTCTCGGTAAAATATTAAAATGAGTTTATTATTTTCTACAAAAGCAATAGGTGATAAAGGCGAAGAATACACTGCTAAATATCTAAAAAAGCATGGGTATAGGATTGTAACACGCAATTATCGAAAAAGATACGGTGAAATAGACATAGTAGCTGAAAATAAAGAATATGTTGTCTTTGTTGAAGTGAAAACCAGACACGAAAATTCCATGACTCAGCCCGTTGATGCTGTTGACAAGCGCAAGCAAATGCGTCTGATCAAGACAGCATCAGCTTTT
>JBGUUJ010000121.1:0-2586 GCA_045133455.1 Ruminococcus sp. | reverse complement strand
TTTTCAAAACTTTCCATTTTTTTCACCCACTTATGTTATACCATATGTAGGTTTTTATTTTTATTACAATTTTATTTCAGATTTTAAGAATTAAAATTAAAAAGCCCGATAAAATCGAGCTTTTTGTGGTGCACCCGACAGGAATTGAACCTGCACTTCCGTTAAGAAATATGGACCTGAACCATACGCGTCTGCCAGTTCCGCCACGAGTGCATATTTAATTTTTACTCTCAATATTTTTACACGGCAAAGAGCAAACCGAGGTGGAGTATATCGCTTAATCCACATTTTGCAGGATATAGAACCTGAAATGAATTTGCACTGAGGTGGTGTGACCTGAACCATACGCGTCTGCCAATTCCGCCATACCTGCATACTAATTTTCTGCCCTCTAAATTTTTACACGGTAGAGAGTTGCGAACCGAGGTGGAACTAAACGTTTAACCCACTCTTAACATTATATCAAACAAAAAAAGCAATGTCAATTGTTTTTTCTATCTGCATCACTATTTTGTTCAATTTTGTTCAATCCATTGTAATAATTGTCTTTCAATCGGTGGTGAGATATTTTCAGGAAGTTTGCAGACATCAAAAAACTGCAAGTCAGCAACTTCACTTTCCTGCATTTTAAGCGTACCTGAATAGTCTCTACAGGTATAAACAATATCTATATTTGAAACCTCATCACCGTTTGGGTATGTATAATGTAAATCTTTCCCGGAAAACACGCCGAACAATTCCAAACTATGCGCAATCAAGCCGGTTTCCTCAAATAATTCACGTTTAGCGGCATCTTCAACCTTTTCGTCAAGCTCAACAGAACCTCCCGCATAACCCCAGCAATTATTATCACGTCTGAGTTGCAACAATATTCTGCCTTGTTTGTCCTCAACGATAACGCTTGCGCCAACTTGCAATAATGGTCTTTGACCTACAATCTTCCTCAAATCCATTATATAATCTGACATAGAAATCAACCTTCTCGACCTTAGAGTTTTTTCTGTAAATAATATCTGCAATGGTTCTTCGGACAATCCTCTAATATTCCGAAAATTTCGTAGCCGTGCTTCAAATAAAAATCCTTTGCCTGAAAATCAAATGTATCAAGATGCACAAGGTGACAATCTTTTTGTTGTGCAATATTTTCAATATACCTAAGCAATTTTGAACCGAGACCTTTATTTCTGTAATTATCGTCAACCCAGAGAATATCAATATAAAGCACATGCCAGCAATACATTCGAGCAATGCAACCTGCAATGATATTTCCGTTTTTGTCGACAAATTTCTTATTTATATTTTCAAAGAGAATCTCCTGATTAGCAGGAACCTGTGATAAATTATACTCAACTAACTTATCGCAGATATAATCACCGTCATCATCAACACAATCATCAGAAATATAGTCTACCGAAATTTCAATACCGACTACACCATATTTTTTCTGAAGTTCATCTGAATAATAAACTTCCATATCTTCAGGTTTTGCCGAGTGGATATCTGACTCAGTATACCCGCATTTCAAAAGAGGTAAATTTTCGTATAATTCCGAAAACGAATTATATTTATATAAATTCTTTACAGTTGTAACAATCTGTCTGTTGCATTGTTCTTTATTGGTAAAGACAATAGTATCACCAATTTTGACAGTACTTCTTTTCTCATCAAAAAGCCTCAACTCAATAGTCTTACGTCCGCAACAAATCAATTCAAAAGGCTTAGGATTAAGATTCATATTGTGTTTCATTGTAAGTCACCTTAATTATCTTTAAGTTTAAAGCCGTCATATTTTCCGATGTCGCAAAGCTTGATTTCATGGCAACCGAGTCTTGTGCTTAGAGGTGCAAGCTCCATATAGTCACCGTAAAGGAAGGTCAGATATTTGTCATATTCCTTAGGTACAGGAAGCTGATAGCCCTCAAAATCGACATAAATAACTTCATCTAAATATTCAATGGGGAATGAGCCGTTATAAATATTTCTGCCCATACCGTCGTAGAGATATTTGGCATTCTTTTTGTTTTTAAAGAATTTTAAAGTCATTCTTTCAAGCCACAAACTGAACCTGATAGGGAAGACAGTCTTACAAAAATCAGTTACAACCGACTGAATTTTACTGCCATTTTCAGCTTTACGATTATTCCATTTGTTAAATACAAGAGCACGAGTGAACAAGGTCATTGCAAGATGAAGTTTCTGTCCGAGTTTTGAGTTAGCAGTTTTGTCATGACAAAAAATATCAAAAGCCAGACCATTGTGCATACCCTTGTGTTCTTTGGCAAATCCTGTGGCAAAAACAGTATCGTCAAGCCTGAATTTAGCAAATTCATAAAAACAATTTTTGTCATTTTCATTATTCTGAAAAGTCATACCTGCAGGCATTTCATCAGGAGCGATTTTGCAGAATTTATCGTAATCCTCACGAAGCATCATAATATCGGCATCGTCGTCCCAAGGAATAAATCCGTGATGTCTGATAGCACCAAGGAGAGTGCCTCCGCCGAGAAAATATTTTATGTTGTGGTTTTTACAAATCCTGTCAACTTCAAGCAGATATGCAAGCAGAATATTCTGAATAGAAGAAAG
>JBGUUJ010000120.1:0-25676 GCA_045133455.1 Ruminococcus sp. | reverse complement strand
TGAAGCAAGCGTTGTGACATATGACATCGACACCGATGAAATCTACGCTGTAGGCGACGAAGCGTATGCGATGATTGGCAAAACTCCCGTAGGAATCAGGGCAGTTCATCCGCTTGACAGCGGAGTTATTGCGCAGTCTGAGCTTGTTGAGGATATGGTAGCAATTCTTCTCAAGGAAGTCTGCTCCGTAAAGGTGGTTATGCCGAGAGTTGTCACGGCTATTCCCTGCGACGTTACCGAGGTTGAAAAGCGTGCTGTGGTCAACGCTGTAAGTTCTTTCGGGGTAAGAAAGGTTTATCTTATCGAAAGCCCCAAAGCAGCTGCATTGGGTTGCGGAATTGATATCACAAGCCCTCACGGTGTACTTATTGCAGATATCGGTAGCGGAACTGCCGATATTGCAGTTCTGTCCTTAGGCGGAATTTCCGTGTCCAAGACAGTAAAGAATGCGGGTAGCAAAATGGACGAGGAAATCGTGAAATATATCAGAAAGAAATACAACTTAATCATCGGCACAAATATGGCTGAAAGCTGTAAAAAAGCTATCGGCTGTGTGAAAGTTCCGCTTGAACAGCAGACTTTCAAGGTGAAAGGAAGAGATGCTGTAAGCGGTATGCCAAGATTTGTTGAGGTAAAATCCGAAGAAATTAAGGAAGCAATCGAAGAAATTGCAATGGAAATCGTGAACGCAATCAAAGATGTGCTTGAAAAAACTCCTCCGGAGCTTATCGGTGATATTCACAGCGACGGAATTATTCTTTCCGGAGGTCTTGCAAAACTCACAGGCTTTGCAAGGCTTGTAAGCGAAGCTACGAAGCTGAGAGTAAGAGTTCACAAAAATTCCGCTGACTGTGTGATTATGGGTTGCGGTAAGGCTATCGGTTATATTGCCGATGCCGATAAGCCTATAACAGGCGCAGTTTCGCCTATATTAGCCGCATTTTAAAAACGCAAATTCAGCAGATATCAAATAACTTTTGTAAAAAATTAATCTTAATTTTTTGTCAAGTACAACAAAAGCTCCTCCGAAAATCAGGGGAGCTTTTTAATATTATCTATCATTTAAACAGGGTGAATCATATTTTCTTTATCAAGCTTATCTCCGTTTATGCCTGCTTTTGCGTTTCTTCTCTTCTCGAAAAAATCAAGGGCAACCTTCGGGAACTGAGCGTATGAAAGCACGTCCTCAGGCTGTTCCATATACTCGGCAATTTCTCCTCTGAGCTTATCAAGTTCAGGCTCAAGGTGGTCTGCAGGTCTGCCTGTGACTACCTTTTTATCACCGATGATTTTTTTCTGAAACTCAGGGTCAATCGGCATCGGAGTTGTGCCGTACTCGCCTGCCACAAGTCCTTTGAACTCGTTTGTACACATACTGTAACGCTTGCCTGAGATTACATTGAACACAGCCTGTGTGCCGACAATCTGCGATGTAGGTGTAACCAGAGGCGGATAACCTGAATCTTCTCTGACTCTTGGGACTTCCTCAAGAACTTTGTCAAGCTGGTCTTCCTTGCCTGCCTGCTTGAGCTGTGAAAGAAGATTTGAAAGCATTCCGCCCGGCACCTGATAGATGAGTGCCTTTGCATCTGTTGCAAGCATTTTTGTATCTAAAAGACCTGACTCGATGTACTTTTCACGAAGTGTCATAAAGTATGCTCGAATTTCTGCAAGTGCTTTGATGTCAAGCCCTGTATCAAACTCCGTTCCCTCAAGAGCCGCTACCATTGATTCTGTCGGTGCGTGTGATGTTCCAAGCGCAAGAGGGCTGATTGCTGTATCGATTCCGTCTGCACCTGCTTCTACACCTTTTAAAAGGCACATCGAAGCAAGACCTGAGGTGTAGTGTGTGTGAATCTGAACAGGCATTTCGGGAAGTTCCGTCTTGATTGCCTTTACAAGACTTTCTGTTCTTGACGGTGTAAGAAGTGCCGCCATATCTTTGATACAGATTGAGTCTGCGCCTGCATCTGCAATTCTCTTTGCGTACTCAACATAGTACTCATCTGTAAATACAGGTCCTGTTGTGTAGCTGATTGCAACCTGAGCGTGACCGCCTTCTTTGTTAGCCGCTTTAATTGCAGTCTTTAGGTTCTTTATATCGTTGAGGGCGTCAAAAATTCTGATTATATCAATACCGTTTGCGATTGAACGCTGAACAAGATATTCAACACAGTCATCGGCATAATGACGGTATCCAAGCATATTTTGACCTCTGAAAAGCATCTGGAGCTTTGTATTGGGACAATGGTCCTTTATTATGCGAAGTCTCTGCCAAGGGTCCTCGTTGAGAAAGCGCAGACAGGAATCATAAGTTGCTCCACCCCAACATTCGAGCGAATAGTAACCGATTTTGTCAAGCTTGTCAAGAATCGGAAGCATATCTTCGGTTGTCATTCTTGTTGCGATAAGCGACTGGTGAGCATCACGCAGGGCTGTTTCGGTAATTCTAATTTTCTTTGCCATATCTGACACTCCTTTTATTATTAGTTGAGTGTTACAAGCACCTTGCCTGAATCCACTGCTTCGCCCTTTACAACGTCAACTGTTGCAATTGTTCCGTCCTGAGGAGCTTTTACAGGTGTTTCCATCTTCATTGCTTCGATAAACACGAGGTCATCGCCGGCTTTTACAGACTGACCTACTGATACAACAACGTTTACAACTGTTCCGGGCATCGGAGCCTTTACTACTACCGAACCTGCTGTGCCTGCAGGAGTTGCAGGTTTTGCCGCCGGAGCTGTTACAGGGGCTGACGGTGCTGATACAGGAGCCGCTGACGGAGTTGAACCAAGCTCTTCAACCTGAACGTCGTATGATGTGCCGTTTACTGTTATTCTGAAATTCTTCATTTTGATTTCCCCTTTATTTTAACAAATCAGATTGTTGAATGTTTCTTTGAAAGTGTCGGCACTCTCTTGCCTGCAAGCATATCGAGTGCGCTGATGAGAGTCTGACGAAGCTGTTCTTCCTCCACAATTCCGTCAACGTAGCCGTTCTGAGCCGCATTGAAAGCTGAAAGATTTTCTTCTGCAAATTTTTCGGCAACTGCTTTCTGCTGTTCAACAGGAACTTTCATAGCTTCGGGTGCCATAATAAAAGCCGCCGCTTCAACATTGACAGGTGAAATTACAGCATTCGGAAGTGCGTACACGACATCTGCGTTTGCTCCTGTTCCTGCAAGTGCGATATATGCTGAACCGATAGCCTTGCCTGTGACAACAGAAATTTTGATTGTTGTTGCCTCTGCATATGCTGATGAAAGCTTAGCCGCTGATTTCACAGACTCAAAGCCGTTGCAATTTACAAATGTAAGCAAAGGAAGTGAAAATGCATCGCAAAAACGTACAAATTTTGCAATCTTATCCGTATCACTACACTCAAGAGTTTCTCCCTTTGTTGATACAATTCCGACAACCTGTCCACCGAGTCTTGCAAGGCGAACATTGGAATTCTTACTGCCATATTTTTTGAAAAGTTTAAGACCGCTGTTGCCGTCTATTGTTTTGCTGACAATACAACCGCAGTCGCACATTTCCGGTGCTTCCTCAAATGACTGAGGTGCCATATTGAGGTTATTTGACGGAAGATATAATATGAGATTTTTCGCCATTGAAATTGCTTCCTGTGTATCCTTTGCAATAAGGGAAGCAATTCCGTTTTTTGCGTTATACTCTGAATCTGAATTCTCACCTGTTACAGACAAAGAAAGCTGTGCTTTTTCACTCATAATTACAGCATCCGCACTCACCGCATTGAGAGCTGATGTACCGAGACAAGTTCCTAAAATTACTGAAATCTGCGGAACAACACCTGAAAGCGATGCTGAACTCTTGAGTACTTCTCCGCAACCTGCAAGAAGCTCTGTTCCCTGTGAAAGTCTGCCTCCCACACTGTCGTAAAATCCGACCACAGGTGCGCCTGTCTTTAACGCTAAATCATAAACCTTTTTGAGCTTTGCCGCCTGAGCCTTGCTCATTGCACCAGAGCAAATGTCACTGTTCTGTGCAAATGCATATACAGGTAAGCCTTCTACAGTTCCGAAACCTGCAACTGCTTCTGCAAAGCCGTCGCCTGACTTTGCAAATGCATCGATTTCACAAAAGCTGTCCTCATCAAAGAATTCAGTTATGATTTTGTATGCGCTTGTAGCCTGAATTTCCGCCTTAGCCTGATTGATTTTTTCTATACTCATTCTGACTTCCTCCAATTTCTATATTGGTCTGCCGTTTACTATCGGGCTTGCAAGAAGTTTCTTGACTTCCATTTCAGTCAGGTCCCTCCAATCGCCCTGCTTTAACATTCCCATTTTTACACAGCCGATCTGTGTTCGTCTGAGTCTTGCAACTTCAAGTCCCAACGCTTCACACATTCGGCGGATTTCCCTGTTTTTGCCCTCGTGAAGTATCATTTCAAGGACTACTCTGCCCGGCTCTTTGTGCACAACGTGAACGATTGCAGGTGCTGTCTTTTTGCCGTCAAGTTCTACGCCTGTTTCAAGTTTGATAATCTGCTCTTCGTCGATTGACGGTCTGACTGTTACTCGGTAGATTTTATATACGCTGTTGCGTGGGTGCATTACCTTGTTCGCAAATTCACCGTCATTTGTGAGAACCAACATTCCCTCTGAATCCTTGTCAAGTCTGCCGATAGGATATACTCTTTCTCCGACGTCTTTTACAAGCTCTGCAACGCACTTTCTGCCACGTTCATCGCTCATTGTTGTAATGAAACCTCTCGGTTTGTTGAGCATTATATATCTGTGATTTGACTTAGGCATTACTACTCGTTTGCCTTTTACAAACACCTTATCGCTTGCCGTTACTTTGTCTCCGAGGATTGCCGTTTTGCCGTTAACTTTAACGTGCCCTCCGAGTATAAGTTCTTCAGCCTTTCTTCTTGATGCTATTCCGCACTGCGAAATAAATTTCTGAAGTCTTATCGGTTCATTCTTAGCCATATGTAAACAAATCCTTTATTATCGTAAATATATTTTTAATTTCCTTTTTAGAATTAACATTATCAACTGCTATCAGTTCAATTTCTGAAACAACTTTCTTGTCAATCAGATATTCAATTCTGCCGACTGCTTCATTTTTCTTTATCGGTGCATAAACAAAACTGTCGATATATATTTTTCTTTCAACTTTGCTTTTATACTCAGACGGAACCACAATTGAAGCGTTTTTCTCGCCTGTGACGGTTATTAAGTCGTTTTCTCCGCCAACACAGGGAATATCTGCGAAAAATTCAGTGTCCGCTGAACTGTAACAGGAATACTGCGAAAACCCGTAATCATAAAGAGAAATATGGTCGTTCCAGTCATTTTTATCGTTGAGCGTCACACACACAAGTGTAAGACCGTCCTTTTTTGCAGCTGTAACAAGGCATCTGCCTGCCGCCATTGTGTATCCTGTCTTACCGCCCATGCAATATTCATACATCGACAGAAGTCGATTATGATTTGAATATGTTGTCTTTTTCGATGAAGGCTCTATAAAACTGACTGTTGCACTTTTCTGAGATGTAAGCTCTGCAAAATCCTCATTTTCAAGCGCATACGTCATCAGAACCGCAAGGTCGTAAGCTGTTGAATAATGCTCTTCATCATCAAGACCACTCGGTGTGACAAAATGTGTGTTCTTCATTCCAATCTGTTGTGCACGCTCGTTCATCTTTTTGGCAAACTTATCCGTGCTTCCCGAAATTGAAATAGCTGTTGCATTTGCCGCATCATTGCCTGAAGCCATCATCATTCCTGCCGCAAGATCCTCAAGAGTCACTACTTCACCCACTTTGAGGTACATTGAACTGCCCTCGGCAATCATTTCATCAGTAAACTTAACTTTTTTGTTTCCCGATGCCGATTCTTCAAGCGCAATCAATGAAGTCATAAGTTTCGTTGTGCTTGCAGGCTTCATCTGCTTGTTTTCGTCTTTTGAGCTGATTATCTCTCCGTTGTCTGCGCAGTACAGCACATATGCTTCCGCAGAAACCGAAGGCACTGCGCTGTCCTCTGCACTCACGGTAAGAGAAAATGAAAATATAAGCAAAACAGAGAGCAATGCTGACATCACTTTTTTCATACGGACACCCCCTGCATATCTTTATGCAAAGAGCTTGTGCATTATGATATCAGACGTCCGTATCGTCCATCGTAATTTCCGAAAAATCATCATTTTCAGGAACGTTATTTTTATCTTTCCTGAATATATCTTTCACCTTATCGATTACGTCAGGAATCATTCCTACAAGACGGTCAGGCGTACCTTCATATTTTTCAACAGGGATAAGTTTCACGTCGCCCTTATATACAGTGAGGAACGCAACAGGCTGAATTGTTACACCTGCACCGCTTCCTCCGCCAAAACAGTCCTTGTTTTCCTTTTTTGTAGGGAGATCAGAACCGCCTGATGCAAAGCCATAGCTTACCTTTGAAACGGGAATGATTAAAGTGCCGTCGGGTGATACTATAGGTTCACCTACAATAGTGTTAACGTCAACCATTTCCTTGATTTTGTTCATTGTTGTGTCCATAAGATGTCCAATCGGATGTTCCATAATCATTCTCCTTATCTTTTAAAGCGAGTAAAAGTTTTAAACCTTTATACCCGTGTTTTATTATCAGTGTTACGAGCCGGAATACAAGTATTTTTGCCTCAAGGTCAATATCTGCGTCAGGCTCTGCGTTTTCTTCAAAGTCGGGTGAAATATCAATGCCGTATTTTTTGCATTTTACTGCACCGACAATCAATCCCACGGCAGGATAAACGGCCGAACAGCAATAGCCGTATTTTACAGCCGTGTCAGCCGCATCGTCTCCTGCAACTTTGATACTTAACATAAATCTTTTTACTATTATGTGCCTGAAAAAGTCCTTTAATGCATCTTTGGCAAGATTTGACACACGCTTTATTACATCAATAAGCCAGTCAAGTCCCTTTTCTTTAATAAGATTAGTTTTCTTCTTTTTCTTTTCAGGCTTTTTCTCTATTTCCTTTTCAGAATCTTCTTTCTTGTTTTTCTTATATTTTGGCGGGTAAAGTGCTAGTTTTACAAAGCCAATGTATAAGATACAGATTAATTCTTTGTGATAGCTTAATTTCAGTCTGACAGGGATAAGCATAAGGAGCGTAATTACCAATAATATGCCAAGCAAAATATACAACCACAGCATTCGGCAATCCTCCTTTTTGACTTCGAGCAGATAAATCGAATTTTATTCCGACAACGATTGCTCAGCCGTTTCGTTATTCATATCATCTGATTCAAGCTGTTCAGCCTCTTCGTCCTTCTTTTCCTCATCATTTTCAGGAAGCGGAGGAAGTTCTTCAATGTTCGGTATGTTAAAACATCTTAAAAAATGCTCTGTTGTTCCGTAAAGCAAAGGTCTGCCCGGGAGCTCAAGTCTGCCCTTTTCTTCAACAAGCCCCTTTGCCGTTAGGCTGCCGATTACACCACTGCAATCTACACCTCTGACCTGCTCAACAAAAGCCTTTGTAACAGGCTGATTATAGGCAACCACTGCAAGCACCTCAAGTGCCGCCTGTGAAAGCGGAGTGTTTCTGCGCAAGTCCATTACGGTTCTTATCTGAGGTGCGTACTCCTTACAGGATACCATTTGATAAGCCGTATCAAGCTTAATTATCGTTATTCCCCTGTTTACTGAATTATAATCATCAATCAGTGCAGAAATGTATTTTTCAGCCTCTTTTTCTTTGATTTCAAGAGCCTGTGCGATTCTTGTAAGCTCAACCGATGAACCGCTTGCAAAAAGAATTGCTTCGATTGCGGCTTTTTTGTTTTCAACTGCCATTACTGCACCTCCTTATCCTTGTTTTCAATCATATGCACTACAGCATTTTCGCCTGTGCCTTCAATCCTTATGCGCTTGCCTTTGACAAGCTCAAGAGTAGCAAGAAATGTAGCAACAAGGTCACTTTTGCCCTCACAAACCTCGAATATCTCGTGGTATTCAAGACGTTTTCCGTGCCATAATCTGCGCATAAGATGAATAATCTTACTGTTTACTGAAACTATTTTATGTGATACGATTCCCGAAAAAGCCTGTTCAGGCGGCGGAAGTTTTCGTTTTCCCCTGCCGACTGCGCTTACATAAGCTTTCGCAATATCCTCACTCGGATGAGTTCGGTTATATGTCAAATCAAACTCCACAGGAGATGCATCTCTGTAGTATGTGTCAAAGTCGTAGATATCGCCGAGCTTTGCCGCCATTTCACGACATACAGCATATTCAAGAAGCTGTCCCGAAAGTTCTTTTTTGAGTTCCTCTGCCTCTTCCTCATACTTAGGCAAGAGCATTACCGACTTAATATATACAAGTCGTGAAGCCATTGTGAGAAATTCAGACTCGATATCCATCTGATTTTCCTGCATAAGGTTAATCTGTTCCATATACTGCTCAAGGAGCTCGGAAATCTGAATATCATAGATATCTATTTTATTTTTTGAAATAAGTGTCAGCAATAAGTCAAGCGGACCCTCAAATACAGGCAGCTTATATTGCAGTTGTGTTTCCATAAGTTGCCCTCCGTTCTTTATGAAAATAGATTAAAGGGCAATGATGCAAGCCAGTCAACGCCTGAATAAAGTCCGTTAGCAGCCCAGCTGAGCGGTGCATTGAGAACACCTGCATAGAGCAGAATAAACATACCGAAATAGAAATACATCTGATATCTGTAACAGAATTCAACTGCCTTGTCAGGCAAAAACAGAAAAAGAACCTTTGAGCCGTCAAGAGGCGGAATAGGAATAAGGTTGAACACTGCAAGACCTATGTTGCAGGAAATATAGAAAGTGAGGAAAATATAGATAAATCCGCCTATATCGGTAAACAAAAATGCAAAATTGAAGAACATAATGCATTTTAAGACGATCATACCCACGAAAGCTGCCAATAAGTTTGATATAGGACCCATAATTGCGGTTATCGCCATACCGAGTTTCGGATTTTTGAAGTTTCTTGAATCAATCGGCACAGGCTTTGCCCAACCGAATCCGAACAGAAGCAGGCACACTGCACCGATAGGGTCAACGTGATTCAGCGGATTGAAAGTGAGTCTGCCACGATATTTTACGGACTTGTCACCAAGAAGTGAGGCTGTGAATGCGTGAGCCCACTCGTGGAACGGTAAAATTAAAAATACTATGAGTAAAACTGCTAAAATTTCAGCAATAATTGATTGAAAATCAAAATTACCTGATAAAAGCTGTGAAAGCATAATATCCTCCCATTATGATAAGTTATATTTAATTTATATTATACAATAAAGCATTATAAAAAACAAGTTAAGAAATTTTGAAAAAACACTTGCATTTTCTTTGAATTTCTGTTATTATAACAAAGTTAGATATAGAATTGACTTTTTTAAGGAGGTGCAGACGCATGGCAAAATGTGAATTCTGCGGTAAGGATGTAAAGTTCGGCATCAAGGTATCTCACTCTCACAGACGTTCAAACAGAACATGGAAGCCCAATGTACAGCGTGTAAAGGCTATTCTTGACGGTTCTCCGAAGCGTGTATATGCTTGCACCCGTTGTTTACGTTCAGGCAAGGTTACCAGAGCTAACTAATTACTGAATACTAAATGCAAACCGCTTGCTTTTGCAGGCGGTCTTTTAGTTTTTACAATCAATTTAAACACTAAAAAGGAGCTGATTTTTCGTCAGCTCCTTTAACATTTCATTAAAATTATGCAATTCCTGCAACAGATTTCTGTACCTGAGTCACGTCAGATACATCAACTTTTCCGTCAGCATTAACATCAGCACATTCGGTTTCTGAATCAGTAAATTCTACAAGATTTAAAACTTTTTTCTGAATTAAAGTTGCATCCAAAACGGTTAAATTGCCGTCTCCGTTAACATCACCCAAAACTTCTGAGTCTGTATCAGCCCAATTAGTTATCATAAAATAAAAACCGTCAACTACATTTACAAGTTCACATAAATCATTAAGGTTAAGCAATCCTGAATCATAAGCATCCTTAAATGTATAAATCTCACCATACATATATAGTTTTACTTTATCCATTTCTGTAGGACAATAATACCCAAAATCAATATTAAAATATATTGCTACTTTTTCATATGACTTTGCTAACTCGGGATATGTATAAGTTTTATTGTAGTGATTAATCAGCATAGCACCGTTGTTTAATGTGCCATAATATCTTATAACGATGTCATCAGGATTACTGTCGGAATACTCTGTTTCCAAAAGCTTCTGCAAAATTTCTTCTTTAATTTCACTTGAAAGCTCCTGTTCCTCCTGCGGTACTTTTTCAATCTCACAAGGCCAATCATCAATAGTATAATTTTTTGCAAATGCAGTTGTTGAAAAAGTGACAGCAAAAATCAGCATAACCGATAATAAAGATATAAAGATTCTTTTCATAATATTCTCCTATTTTATAAACCTGCAATTATTTTCTGAATTTCAGTAACATCTAATGCCGAACTTTACATCCTTACCTAAGCACTATTACATTATTATATTAGCATATAATGTAATAAATGTACATACAATTCTAAAGATTTGTATTATCTCACAGAAATTTATATGTTTTTTGTTAATTATAACAAATTATAACCATTTAAAAATTGAAAATATACACAAAAAAGGAGCTGACGTTAAACCAGCTCCTTTTATAATTTTAAGAATACTTAATTAAACCTTCTGGCAAACAGCATTGATTGATTCAGGAATCTCAGTCTCATCTGCTGAAATAAGAAGTACAATATTTGTTGAAGAAGTCTCTGAAAGATTCTGAAGCTTCTTTGTGAATGCCTCAAGTCCGTTGATTGCTTCAGGGCAAATCTTGAATGTTGAGTCAACAAGAATATCTGTCACATCATAGTTGCCTGCACAGATACCGCTGATAAAGCCGTAAAGCATTTCATAACCTTCAATAAGATACTGCTCTGTATCAATAAGTCTTGCCTTGTGAGTTACATCATAAGTAAGCTTTGAACCCTTTTCAATTACAACAACGTTGCCTGATGATGCGGCAACTGCTTCATTTGCAAGAGCGATGAGCTTCTTTGTTTTGCCAGTGCCTTTTTTACCGATAAGTAAAGTAACCATAATAGTTCCTCCCAGAATATTAAACTTTTAAAAAGAAGTTATTACTTTAATCTTGCCTCGAGAGCTGCCTTCTGATCCTCATATCCCGGTTTGCCAAGCAGAGCGAACATATTCTTCTTATAGCTTTCAACACCAGGCTGGTTAAATGGGTTTACACCAAGCATATAACCTGAGATTGCGCAAGCCTTTTCAAAGAAGTAAATGAGATAACCAAGCTCTGATTCATTCATTTCGGGCACATTGAGAACAATGTTAGGTACACCGCCGTCATTGTGAGCGAGAACTGTACCCTCAAATGCCTTTTGATTAACGAAGCCCATTGTCTTTCCTGAAAGGAAGTTGAGTCCGTCAATGTCTGCCGGCTCTGTGCCAAGAGTAACTTCTTTTTTACATTTATCAAAGAGAACAACAGTTTCAAACATATTGCGTCTGCCGTCCTGAATGTACTGTCCGAGTGAGTGAAGGTCTGTTGAGAAGATAACGCTTGCAGGGAAAATACCCTTGTTGTCCTTGCCTTCGCTCTCTGCGTAAAGCTGCTTGAACCATTCTGACATCATTGTGTATGCAGGTTCGTAAGATACCATAACTTCCATTGACTTACCCTTGCGGTAAAGAATGTTACGGATTGCAGCGTATTTGTAGCAGTCGTTTGTCATTAAATCGTCGTTGTCAAACTCTTTCTGAGCTGTTGCAGCACCCTGCATAAGAGCATCGATGTCTGCACCTGAAACAGCAATCGGAAGAAGACCTACTGCTGTGAGAACTGAGAAACGTCCGCCTACATCATCTGGAACTACGAATGTTTCGTAGCCTTCCTCGTCAGCAAGAGCCTTGAGTGTGCCCTTTGCCTTGTCTGTTGTGCAGTAGATACGCTCTCTTGCTCCGTCCTTACCGTACTTCTTCTCAAGCATTTCACGGAATACACGGAATGCTATTGCAGGCTCAGTTGTTGTGCCTGACTTTGAAATCATATTAACTGATACGTCCTTACCCTCGCAAAGCTCCATAATCTCAGCAAGTGCTGATGAGCTGATAGAATTACCTGTGAAGAAAATCTGCGGTGTATCCTTGCAAGTAAGGTTGTAGTTCTGTGATGTTAAAAATTCAATTGCAGCTCTTGCGCCGAGATATGAACCACCAATGCCGATTACGATGAATACGTCTGTGTCCTTCTTGATTTTTTCAGCAGCAGCCTTGATTCTTGCAAACTCTTCCTTGTCATAATCTGTAGGAAGATTGAGCCAGCCGAGAAAATCATTGCCGAGACCTGAACCGTCGTGAAGCATTTTGTGTGCAGTTTTTACTTCTGCTGCAACACCTTCATATTCGTGCTCGCTGATAAATCCTTTTAAGTACTTGTCTGTAAGTTTTGTAGCCATTTAAAAATTCCTCCAAAATTCTTATTCGGAAATAAAATGTAATATTTCACCGATATAAGTATCTTTGTTGTTTTATTATACTATAATACGAGTATTTTTGCAAGGTCAATTTGTGAAATTTTATAATGAAATTAGAGAATTAAAAAGAAATCCGAATACAGAACCGAATGAAGTCTCTTCAACTGCGTTGATTGCCGTGATTTCACAGACTTCAACGGCTTCTCCGTTCACGGTAAAAGTCAGCGTTCCGATTTTCTGATTTTCCTTTATCGGTGCGTCAATACTTTCGGGAATATTAATCTCAGTCTTTATCTCTGCTTTACTGCTTTTGTCAAGAACAACGCTTTTTGATACATCGCATTTGAGAGATACTGTGCTTTCCATACCGTTGTTTACTTCAATCTGTCTGGGAATATCATCGGGAATTTTTAATTCTTCCACAGAAATATTTGCAAAGCCGTAGTCGAGCAGTGCCGCAGCATCAGCAAAACGTTCCTTGCCTGTATTACAGCCTAAAACGACTGAAATAAGTGAAACGTTACCTCTTGTTGCCGTTGCCGTCATACAACAACCTGCATCATCGGTAGTTCCTGTCTTGAGTCCTGTTATGCCGTTGTAGGTTTTAAGAAGTTTATTTGTGTTGACAATCTGAGTCTTTCCGCCACGAAGATTATCAAGCCAGATTGATGTATAGTCAAAAATTTTCTCATGTTTGATGAGTTCCCTCGACATTACAGCAACATCGTATGCAGATGTGACGTGCCCTTCCTCATCGAGACCATTGCAATTTTTGAAAGTCGTGTCATTCATTCCAAGCTCTTTTGCACGCTTGTTCATCGCATCTACAAACGCATCTTCACTTCCGCTGATATGCTCAGCAAGAGCAACTGCGGCATCATTTGCCGATGCTACGGCCGTTGCCTTTATCATATCGTCTGCGCTCATCGTTTCCCCTGTTTCGAGCCATATGTCACTACCACCCATTGATGCAGCGTGTTCTGATGTTGTGATTGTGTCATCAAGGCTTAGCTTTCCGCTGTCTATCGCTTCAAAGACAAGCAGAAGGGTCATTACTTTTGTGACCGATGCGCAGGGACGCTGTTCGTGCGGATTTTTCTCAAAAAGAATTTTACCTGTTGATACTTCCATAAGTACTGCCGACGGTGCCGTTATGCTGTCCTCGGATAGCGCATTTACTTTTACGGGAAACAACACGGTAAGCATAAGTATAAGACATAATGATGTTGATATAACCTTTCTGAACATAATAAAAACACCTCGTTCATTAATATGAACAAGGTGTCAGGTTTATTAATCAATAAGACATACTGCGTGTGAAGAAATACCCTCAAGTCTGCCTGTGAAGCCAAGTTTTTCCTCTGTTGTGGCTTTTACATTAACACAGGACACATCAATACCGCACACGTCTGCAATATTCTTGCGCATCTGCTCAATGTAATCCTTGAGTTTTGGTTTCTGTGCAATTACAGTGGAGTCAATATTAACTATTTTATAGCCGTTATCGGCAAGCAGACGACAGACTTCTTTAAGGAGCACCATACTGTCTGCACCTTTGTATGCAGGGTCGGTGTCAGGAAAATGCTTTCCGATGTCACCGAGTGCCGCTGCACCGAGAAGTGAATCCATTATTGCGTGAACAAGAACATCTGCGTCGGAATGTCCGAGAAGTCCAAGTTCGTAAGGAATCTCAGCTCCTCCGAGAATAAGCTTTCTGTTTTCCGAAAATTTGTGTACGTCATATCCATGACCAATTCGCATAGTTTTTTCTCCTGTAAATGTGTTTGCGGACACGCATACCGTGTCCCTACGATATTTTGAAACAACATTGAATTTTTAACCGTTAAATTGATTAAAAACAGCCTTTCGTCCCTACAATTACAACTAACGTCGATAAAACAGTCAGGATTGTAAATTCAGAAAGGAACCTTTCAGTTCGGCAACTGCGTTCAGCTTCGCACCAACCTATCTTCTTGAATTTAAAATACTTTCAGCAAGGATTATATCTACAGGTGTGGTGAGTTTGATATTTTCAACATTGCCCTTTACTACTTCAACTTCGCCTCCCATATTTTCAATGAGGGCGCAGTCATCAGTGAAATTGATTGCATTATCCCCGGCATTCTCAAGGGCGAATTTATATAAATCCTTTTCAAACACCTGAGGTGTCTGCACTGCTCTGAGCTGTGAACGAAGAGGTGTGCTTTCTATTTTATTAAAACCATCAACGATTTTGATTGTATCTGTTACAGTTGTTCCGAGGGTTGCCGCACCTGTTTCAAATGCAGCTTCCGTAACCCTTTCGATTTCCTCAACTGTGATAAGCGGTCTTGCTCCGTCGTGAATCGCAAAATACTTTGCCTTTTCGTTTGCCGCTTCAACTCCGTTACGCACGCTTTCTGCTCTCGATGAACCTCCGAGCACAAGCTTACTCACCTTTGCAAAGCCATTTTCATCAACAATTGCCTGAACTCGCTCTGTATCCTGTTCACGACATACAACTATGATTTCTTTTATAAGATAGCATTTCTGGAATGCTTTAAGGGTGTATTCAATTGCAGGACGTGACAAAAGCGGTATAAACTGCTTGCTGTCGGCAATCCCCATTCTTACCGAACCGCCTGCTGCAACAATTATTGCTGAAACATATGCTGCCATATAGTACCCCTCCGTATTAAATCAGATTTTGTCAAATGCCTGTTTGAGATCATCAATTAGGTCATCTGCATTTTCAAGACCTACCGAAAGGCGGATAAGGTCAGGTGCTACGCCTGCTTCGATGAGCTGTTCCTCTGTCATCTGACGGTGTGTGTGGCTTGCAGGATGTAAAAGACAAGTCTTTGCATCTGCAACGTGTGTGGCGATTGTTGCAAGCTTTAAGCTGTCCATAAATTCAATTGACTTGCCTCTTCCGCCCTTGATTCCGAATGAGAGAACTCCGCAAGAACCGTTCGGAAGATATTTTACGGCAAGGTCGTGGTACTTGTCGCCCTCAAGGTCAGGATAAGCCACCCATGCGACCTTTTCATTTTCGCTGAGGAACTTTGCAATTTTTAATGCATTTTCGCAATGTCTTTCCATTCTGACGTGGAGTGACTCAAGTCCGTTTGAAAGATAAAATGCATTCTGCGGTGACTGGATTGAACCGAGGTCACGCATAAGCTGAGATGTTGCCTTTGTTATGTATCCCATTTTGCCGAATTTTTCAGCATATACAATTCCGTGATATGAATCGTCAGGAGTTGTAAGTCCCGGATACTTGTCTGCATGAGCCATCCAGTCAAAGTTACCGCTGTCAACAATTGCACCGCCAACACCTACTGCGTGACCGTCCATATATTTTGTTGTAGAGTGAGTTACGATATCTGCTCCCCACTTAATTGGCTGACAATTGATTGGTGTTGCAAATGTATTATCTATAATAAGAGGTACTCCGTGTGAATGTGCAAGACGGGCAAACTTTTCAATATCAAGAACCGAAACGGTAGGATTTGTTATTGTTTCACCGAATACTGCTCTTGTGTTCGGTCTGAATGCCTTTGCAAGCTCCTCCTCTGAAAGATTCTGGTCAACAAAAGTGCATTCAATACCCATTTTCTTCATTGTAACACCCAAAAGATTGAATGTTCCGCCATAGATTGATGATGACGCAACAATGTGGCTTCCTGCTTCACAGATGTTGAAAAGTGCAAAGAAGTTTGCAGCCTGTCCGCTTGATGTAAGCATACCTGCTACACCGCCCTCAAGAGCCGCAATCTTTGCAGCTACAGCGTCATTTGTAGGGTTCTGAAGTCTTGTATAGAAATACCCCTCAGCTTCAAGGTCAAAAAGTTTGCCCATTTCATCGCTTGTGGAATATTTGAAAGTTGTACTCTGATATACAGGAACCTGTCTCGGTTCACCGTTTTTTGGTTCATAGCCTGCGTGCAGGCATTTTGTCTCTTGTTTCATTATATTACCTCCAATTATATTTTAACTGAATAATCCTTTTATAAAATGCATTATAAAATCTGTTCCGTATATTACACCTGCAAAGATTATGACAAGCAGTATCGCAGACACAATTCTGACTGTGGTTCGCTTTGCTGAACTCATCTCCTCAAACTGTTCCTCTGATTCAGAATAAGGCACTTCTTCGTCTATAATTTTCGCTTCATCATCTTTGATTGCACCGATTCCGACGCAGGTGTCATATGCCTTTTCATATGCAGAATACGGCACTACTATGTAATATTCAGATGTATCGAATCCCGTAACTGCATCGGCAGAAGTTGTATTCTTTTTTCTGAGGCTGTCACAAGGAATTCCGTTATCCTCAAGAGCCGCCTTTACTCGGTCAAGCTCAAAACCTGTTGCTGACAGAAGATACACGGGTGTAGTGTCATCTTTAATTTCATAAAGAGGCTTTTTGCACTCAGTGCACTTTTCCTCATTATCATTATACATTCGGTTACATTTTTTACAATATTTCATTTTCTGAACCTTTCGTATGATATTAAACACCGTTTGAATTGTCGAAAAGATTTCCGTTTTTTAAATGGTGTTTTGTATGGATTATGGATATATTTATTCAAACTAATTTTAACATAAAAAAGCGGTGGGGGCAATACCTCACCGCAATTTATAGATAATTCATTTATTCAAAGACAGGCTGATACTGTTGATTTCTCAGCGCATATTCAGCGCATACAGGAATCTTTTCAAAATCCGCTACAAGCGAGTTTGGTTTTTTGATACAGTCATCCTGTTTCATAGGAACAAAATAGATGTTTTTTGTGTTCAGAAGTCTGCCGATGTTCTGTGCTGATGCACCTAAGGCATCATTTGTGGCTAAGCATAAAAGCACAGGTCGAAGTATTCTGAGATGTGATTTTGCCGCCATTGTTACCGATGTATCTGTCACTCCTAATGACAGCTTTGCAAGAGTGTTACCTGTGCAGGGTGCTATTATCAGCAAGTCGCACAGCTTTTTCGGACCTATCGGTTCTGTCTGTACGGAGGTATGCAGGACTTTTTCTCCTGTAATCTCCTCTGCCTTTTTTACCATTTCCTCTGCTTTGCCGAAGCGTGTATCGGTTGAATAGGCATTCTGCGACATAATCGGCAGAACTTTATATCCTGCATCAACCAAATTTTGCATCTGCAGAAAAGCTTTTGAAAAGGTGCAAAAGGAACCGCACATCGCAAAACCTATGGTTGCTTTTGTCACCTGTAAACCTCCTCAATAATGTTAAAAACTGTTGTTTTTATTATTTCTCCCGCAGTTCGGGGCGCACATTTTCCCGGTAAGGACAACGCTCTGACTGCATCTGTGTTAAACTTGTGTGCCGCTTCAAAATCAACTCCTCCCGGCAGAGAGGCAAGGTCTATTATCAGCGTGTTGCGGTCTGTGTTCATAAGAAGTGTTTTGTCAAATATCATTGCAGGAACCGTATTAAACACTATGTCATATCCCTGCACACTTTTTAAATTTCGGGTATTTCTTGCCTTATAGCCGAGTGCTGAAATATAAGCAAAATCACTTTCCTTTCTTGCACACACCGTCACATCGGCATCGAGAGATTTCAAAGTTCTTGCAAGTATCTTTCCGATTCTTCCGAATCCCACAATCATACATTTACTGCCAGATATTGTGCCTTCAAATCTGCTCATCGCACATTCAACTGCACCCTCTGCCGTTGGTAAAGCATTCAGAATTGCAAACTCCTCTTTTGACGCATAATCAAACACTCTTGCATCTTTGAGTTTTGGATATGCCTTCAAGAATTTTTCCCTCATTGACACAAAAACAGGCTTGTGCAGAAGTGCTTCAATTTCATCTTCATCAAGAATCACCGTTCTGTCGGAAAACGGTGTGTTTATACTTCCGTCTGCACGGACTGACGGCAGAGGAAAAATCACGGCGTCGCTTTCGAAAATTGCCGTTTTCACGTCTGCAAGCGTTATTGCTCCTGTGCTCTGGAGTTTATCAAAACCTCCGAGAATCACGTCATAACAGCTATCGGAAATCGATTTAGCCAGAAACAGCTGACGTTTGTCTCCGCCTACTATACCAAATGTTGTTATATCACTCTTTTTCATCTGAAACACCCGATTGTAGTTTTAGTCTTTGTATTATGGTGCGGTCTTTATAGTTTTATAATATGCATTTGTGTTTGCTGTGTGCAGACAGCTTGATATTTCATTTCGTTACAAATGTTAGTATTTTTTCAAAACTTTACTTCTCGACAATAACAACTTCTGTTGGTGAAGTTTTTTCAACCCTTCTGTGCCCGAGCGTAACCAAGCCAATTCCTGTAAGCCAAAAAAGGGACACCGCTTTAACTCACGGTGTCCCTGATAATTATATTTTATTTCTTATATGTTTCGTTCAAAACCTTGCGCATATATTTTGCGATATCGGTGTTGTCGATAAGCTCTTCTTCACAGATTCCCTTTGACTGCGCTCCGCTTGCCATAAGGAGAACATTTTTATTTGTATGCTCGCCACCTGATGTAAAGCAATCGTTGTTGATATCTTCAGCAGTTGCATTTTCAGGAATAGTTACTCCGCCTGTTTCGTGGTCAGCTGTTACGATTACAAGTGTGCCCGGATGTTCCTCTGCCCAATCAAGGACATAATCTACTGCGTGATCAAATGACTGCATCTGCTTGAGTGTAGTCTCCATATCCTCCTCAGCTTCGTAAACATCAATGTTACTTCCCTCTACCATAAGGAAGAAGCCGTTGTCATTTTCAAGCATCTCAAGTGCCTTTGATGTCATAGTAGTGAGTGAAGGCCACATATCAGCCGCACCCATATTATCATAGGCAAACATTCCGAGAACTTTATCATCATCAGCTGTAAGGTTGAGAAGTTCTTTTTCTGTTGTTATGTAATTATATTCATACTCGTCAACAACTATTTTAACCTTTTCGGAATTGGTATAAAACTGTGAACCTCCGCCTAACATTACATTTACTTCAGCTTTTACCATTCCTCTGAGTATCTGCTGATAATTTTCTCTTGAGCTGTTATGCGCTACCATTCCGGCAGGTGTTGCGTGACACACATAGTGTCTGTCAACAAGTCCTGTTTCAAGACCAAGCGACTGTGCAAATTCACAGATCGTTTCAAGCTCATTACCGTCAGGGTCAACGCCTATACAGCCATTGTTTGTTTTGTAACCTGTGCTGATAGCTGTTGATGATGCGGCACTGTCTGTAAATTCAGCATAACCGTCAAGCACTGACTGAGAAGCTGTTGTAACGTGCGTAGTATAATCCATACCGCTCATTACAAGCTTGTCGCCCTTTACAATCTCCGATGCCTTGATTATATTTTCGCCCATTCCGTCGCCTATCATAAGAATAATATTTTTTACAGGCACATCTTCTTCAAGGTCATATTCAGCGTAATCAACCCATTCAAGAACGTCTGTCTCAGCCGAACCTTTTCCGTCATCTTCCTTAACCTCGCTTGTAGGAGGTGCTGTGATTGCATTGCTGTTTTCTGATGTTGCCCCCGTACTGCTCTGAGTTGTTTCCCCGCAAGCGCAGAGTGAACAAATCATCATAGAAGCAAGTAAAACTGATAGAATCTTTTTCATTAAAATCCCCCATTTCCTTTTCATAATTTTATAATATCACAATGAAATATACAAAACAAGGATAATTTTAGTTCAATTTAATATCAATTTTTAGTGTGGCAATGTTAGCACAGAATGTCCTGTCGTGTTCAACAAACAGCATTGTTACATCACTGTTTTTAATGAGTTTTTCAATCTGAATTCTCGAAATTACGTCGATAAAATTCAACGGCTCGTCCCATACATAAATATGTGCTTTTTCGCAAAGGCTTCGTGCTATGAGAACCTTTTTCTTCTGTCCTCCGCTGAAATCCTCCATATTCTTGTCAAACTGTTCCCTTGAAAAGTCAAGCTTTCGCAGTATTGCCTTGAACAGACTTTCATCAATTCCGTACGCTTCTGCGTAATCAGTAAGATTACCTTTTAACTGCGATGTATCCTGCGAAACAAACGAAATTACAAGTCCGCTTCCGATTTCAATTCTTCCCGTATGGTCAATGTTTTCTCCGCAGACAAGTTTTATAATACTCGATTTTCCGCAACCGTTTTTTCCGCATAAAGCAACCCTGTCGCCCTTATTAAGCTGAAAAGAAACGTTATTGCAGACTTCCCTGCCATCATAGCTTATTGATGCGTTTTCAAGTTCCAAAAAGGTCTTTTTTGCATATTCGAGAGGAAAAATTTTCAGGCTATCCTCTTTCTCGATATTTTTTAGAAGTTTTGATTTTTCTTCAACGGTTTTCTGACTTCTTTCCTCTATATTCTTAGCTCGTTTCATCATCTTCTTGGACTTTGCACCCTCATAGGCTCTTCGGCTGATACTCTTTTCAACCTTAGTCGGATCAAAACCTATCTTTTTTCTTTCTGACTTATCAGACCATTCGGCTTTCTGCCTTGCAGTCTTTTCAAGTCGTTTTATCTCTTTTTTGAGTTTCTGATTTTCTGCAAGTTCGTAATTATCCTGCATTTCTTTATTCTCAAGCCACTGCGAAAAATTGCCTTTCTGAACTGTTATATCCGACCTGTTGATTGACAGAATGTGATCAACGCAACCGTCAAGAAACGTCCTGTCGTGAGATATGAGTATAAAGCCTTTTTTGCTGTTGAGATAGTTTGATACAAGTTGTCTGCCCCTTGTGTCGAGGTGATTGGTCGGCTCATCTATCAGAAGAAATTTATCTTCATTGATAAACAGCAAGGCAAGCATTACCTTTGTCTGCTCACCGTTTGAAAGCGTTAAAAAAGGACGATACAACACTTCTTCATCGACTTCAAGCAGATTGAGTTCCTTTGACAACTTCCAATATTCGTAATCAGGGCAGATTTCATCGGCAATTTCTATTCCGAGTTTTGAATTATCGTTTATGCAGAACGGAAAATACTCAAACTCCGTATCTGTTGAAATTGAGCCCTGATATTTATATTTTCCAAGCAACAGATTCATAAGAGTTGTTTTTCCTCTGCCGTTTCTGCCTGTGAGACCGAGTTTCCAGTTGGTGTCAAGCTGAATATTTGCATTTTCAAAGACGTTATCATAACTTCCGTCATAAGCAAAAGTTAGATTTGATATATTAATAAGTGACATAGAATTCCTCCAATAAAGTAAAAATGGCAGCAGAAAAAAATTCTGCTGCCCACATAATAATACACGAGAAATTCCTGTAATAAACAAAGAAATTACCCGACACTGCATCGCAGTATCCATAAGAGCACAATCAGAACTTTTCTGCTAAAAGACGCAACAAAACAAGCGGATATACCGCCAAATAAGTTTTGTGTGTAAAATCAGCAAGAAAAGTTTCTCATTTTTTCACTCCGTTCAGTAATTTCATTAATATTTATATCACAATAAAAAATGATTGTCAATATTAAAATTGCTAATTCATTCCAACAATAATTAGCGGAATAAATTGCATTGATTTTCAAACAATATTAAAGCGACAATATTAAAGCAATTATTTTGCTAATTTTTAAAATTAAAGGGAGATTTTTAGATATGAAAGCAACAGGTATTGTTCGTCGTATTGACGATCTGGGAAGAGTAGTTATTCCAAAGGAAATAAGACGCACACTGCGGATCCGTGAAGGCGACCCATTACATACAACATTGACATTTTTCGACAAGTTTTGTATAGCAATACATAGTGTGGTAGAAAGACACAATAGATGAAAACAGCGGAGTGAGATTCACTCCGCTAATTTTTTTTGCAAAAAGCCTTGACAAGTACATCGCAGTGCGATATACTATCAACAACCTACTTCGCAGTGCGATATATCGCACCAATATATAGGAGGAAATTATGGACCAGCACATCAGAAAAGTATATGTTCCGATGACAGAGACCGCATTCTATATTCTGCTATGCTTACAAAAGCCTAATCACGGCTATGGTGTAGTACAAAAGGTCGAACAGCTCACAGGCGGTACAATAAAACTTGCACCAGGCACAATGTACGGAAGTCTGTCAAAAATGGAAAAAGACAAGGTCATCGAATTCATCAGAGAAGAAGATAAACGAAAAATTTATCAGATAACCGAGCTTGGCTCACAGGTTTTAGAGCTTGAGTTTCAACGCATCACCAGATTATATCAAATCGCACAGGAGGAAATGAAAAATGGAAACTAAAAAGGTTACTAAATTCTACTCAGTATTCGCACACGAAAAAGAAGAGAAATTCTTAAGGGATATGCACAATTCTGGTTGGAAATTCACTAAAGTAACAGGTCTTGGAAAATACCACTTTGAAAAATGCGAGCCACAAGATATGATTTATCAGCTCGATTACAACAAAGATGGACTCAAAAACGAAGATGAATATATCAAAATGTTTGCTGATTGTGGTTGGGAATATATACAGACATATTGCGGCTATACATATTTTCGCAAACCTGCTAATGAAATGAACTCAAATGAGGAAATTTTCTGCGATAATGAATCAAAGCTACAGATGATGAAACGTGTATATTTAGGCAGAATGTTACCATTACTAATAATCTTTTTAGCACTTATCATTCCTGGTTTTATTCGAC
Source organism: Ruminococcus sp. (assembly GCA_045133455.1). Classification (GTDB taxonomy): domain Bacteria; phylum Bacillota; class Clostridia; order Oscillospirales; family Acutalibacteraceae; genus Ruminococcoides. The sequence continues at coordinate 2,572 of JBGUUJ010000120.1, read as the reverse complement.
TGATTTTTGAACACGAATATATATTTGCTTCTATTTATGCAGTCATCCTCTTAATCTATGTATGCATTTTTATAGCAGCAGGTATAAAGTACAAAAAACTTAAAAACAATTCAAATAAATAAACAAAGTATAAATCTCCTTATCTTACAGATAATAGTATCACGTTTAAAAATCAAATTGTAGGGGAGGGTCTCTGTGCCCTCCCGAAAAGTTCCATCTTCATTGTGGGAGGGGATGGAACCCCTCCCCTACAAATTAATTGTGATAAGGAGATTTTAATATATGAAAGCAACAGGAATTGTAAGAAGAATAGACGACCTAGGTCGTGTTGTTATCCCAAAGGAAATAAGACGCACACTGCGGATCCGTGAAGGCGACCCACTGGAGATATACACAGCGACAGACGGTGAAGTTATCTTTAAAAAGTATTCGCCTGTCGGTGAGCTTTCCGCCTTTGCAGGACAATATGCAGATGTGCTAGCAAGGATTAGTTCTTTGCCCACACTTATATGTGACAAAGACCACGTTATTGCAGCTGCAGGCGTTTCAACGCGTGAGTTTCTTGAGAGACGTGTCAGTACAGTTCTTGAAAACTATATGGAAAGCCGAAAAAGCTATGCTGCAACACAACAATCCGTGAATGATATTCAGCCTGTAGAGGGTGTCGAACATTATGCATCAGTCATCTATCCTATAATCGCATCAGGAGATGTTACAGGTGCGGTCGTAATGCTCACAGGTGAAAGCATCAAAGTTCCAACCAACACGGAAATTAAACTTGCACAGTCAGCAGCAGTTTTTCTCGGTAAGCAAATGGAAGAGTAAATTCTCTAAACAAACACCTCCGCATTTTAAAATTCAATGGATATAACTTTCATATATACGGCAAAACAGGCTGACCTTTTGGCCAGCCTGTAAGCTATTTAAAATGATTAAATTTTAAATCAGAATGTTTCTCTCTTACGAAGTACAAACATTACGCCTGTAGCTACGATAAGAATTGAGAGAATAATTACAGCAAATGATGCATCACCTGTCTGAACAGCGTTTGAGTTGTTGCTTGAATAAAGTGTATCAGCTGTGCTGTCAGAATTAACAGTTGTGCCTGTTGTAGATGTTGGATCTGTTGAAGGCTCATCTGTTGTGCCCGGAACTGTTGTATCTGGCTCAACTGTTGTTTCAGGTACTGTTGTTTCTGGAACCGTTGTTTCAGGTACTGTTGTCTCTGGAACTGTTGTCTCAGGAACTGTTGTCTCAGGAACTGTTGTCTCTGGAACTGTTGTCTCTGGAACTGTTGTTTCTGGTACTGTTGTCTCAGGAACTGTTGTTTCTGGAACCGTTGTCTCAGGAACTGTTGTTTCTGGTACTGTTGTATCAGGTTCTACAGTCTTTTCAGTAACTGTAACAGTGAATGTTGCGCCTGTCTTATCAGTATAGTTGAAGTTTGTGAGATCAAGTGTAAGAGTTACATCAGCGAGATCATAAGCAACATCGAATTCGATGTTGTCGCCGTTGTAAGTAGCATCTGTAACAGAATCAAATGCTTCAAATGCACCACCCCAGTTGTCAGCCCAAGAGCCGTTTGCAGCAAACTTAAACTGATAGCCATCGAACATTTCAATATCCTTGCAAGTAATCTGATATACCTTATCAGAAATCTCTGTCATAAGGTTAGAATCATCAGTAACGCTCCAATTAGCACCATTAAGCCATGTGCCGTCACCGTTACCTACTACACGCATTGAATCAACCTTGAGCTCAGTAACAATCTGTACATAGTCACCTTCAACTTTGATTTCACCTGTTGCAGGATCATATGTAACAACTACGTCACAAGTCTGTGAAACATTGAATGTGATGTTATTGCCTGTAGCGTCGCCGATCCAATTCTGTGGAGTACCGTCAGTAAAGTTTTCAACAACTTTAATCTGTAAAGAATCAGCAGGTTCTACAGCTTCAAAAGTCTTAACGTAATAGTCGCCATCTTTAACCATTACATTTTCAGGAGCTTCATCAGGTGCACCCTTCCAATCTACTCCGCAGAGTGTCTCTGAACCTGCTACAACATAAATTGACTCAGCTACCGGAGCTGTTGTTGGTTCAGTTGTTGTTGGAACTGTTGTAGGAATAACTGTTGACTCTGTGAGAACTGTACGCTTAGAAGCAGCTGTTTCCTGTGCAGCAGTATCTTCAGAAGGAATGCAATTGTCAACGAGAACTAATTCCTTATCGTCATCTGATCTGAGTGTTTCAGAATCAACTTCTGAAACTCTGAGAACGTCAACTGTGAGGTCGATTGTTGTTGATACAGGATCATCCATACCTGTAAGATCATTTACATCGAATACAAACTGTGCAAATGGTGTTTCAGTTGTTGTAAAGTCGAAGAGATAGAGGTTTGTAGCATTGTACTTAACCTGATTCTTGAGGTTCTTGTTCATTACAGCAGCTGTACCGATTGTTGGACAGATTGATTCAGGAGTGTTCTTATCTGAAAGTGTAAGTATTTCAGAATCATACTTGAGATACCACTGTGTATCGAGAACATCCTTTGTTGTCTGTAAGTTGTTTG
>JBGUUJ010000119.1:0-5365 GCA_045133455.1 Ruminococcus sp. | reverse complement strand
TCGTAGTTCCGCTTTACGGCACTATTCCGCAGGAGCTCAGAAATTCACTCAACTTCATCACAAACTTCACAGTTCCTGTTGCATGGCGTCATCAGTACTGCGGACTTTTCTGGGCAAGATGGAACGACTGTACATATTACTTCATTGATAACGAGTACTATTTCAAGAGAGGCACACTCTACGGTCACTATGACGATGCCGAGAGATTTGCTTTCTTCTCAAGAGCAATTCTTGAAATGCTTCCTTACATTGACTTCCACCCCGATATCATTCACTGCAACGACTGGCAGACAGCTTTGGTGCCTGTATATTACTATTTGTTCTACTCACACAGACCTTGGTACTATAACATCAAGAGCCTGTTCACAATACACAACATTCAGTATCAGGGTGAATATGGTTGGGAAGTCAACACAGAATGTGTAGGTATTCCTGCTTCTGAGACAAAGATTCTCGAAATGAACGGTAAGCTCAATATGATGAAAGGTGCTATCGAAACAGCTACACGAGTTTCAACAGTTTCTCCGAGCTATGCGGCTGAAATCAAAGACCCTTGGTTCGGCTGGAATCTTGAAGATGAGCTTAACCTCCGTCATTATAAGCTCTGCGGTATCAAGAATGGTATCGACACAGTGAGCTACAACCCTGAAACAGACTATCAGCTTTACAGAAACTATTCTAAGGACGATATGAGCGGTAAGGGCGAATGTAAGCGTGCATTGCAGGAGCGTCTCTGTCTTGAACAGCGTTGGGATGTGCCTATAGTAGGTATGGTTACACGTCTTGTTTCACACAAGGGTCTTGACCTTGTAAGAATGGGACTTGAAGAGCTTATGAATACTGAGAAGATGCAGTTTGTAATTCTCGGTTCAGGCGACAAGGAGTACGAGGATTACTTCAACTATATGCAGGCTAAGTATCCGGGCAGACTATGTTTCTGTCACGGCTTTGTTCCTGAACTTGCAAGAAAGATTTACTCAGGTGCCGATATCTTCCTTATGCCTTCAGCTCAGGAGCCTTGCGGTCTTGCACAGATGATTGCTCTTCGCTACGGTACAATTCCTGTAGTTCGTGAAGTAGGCGGACTCAAGGACTCTGTATTTGATAGTGCCGATAATTACGGTAACGGCTTCACATTCAAGAATTACGATACAGCAGATATGATTCTCGCTGTAAGACGTGCACTCTGGGGCATCAACAACGATGCAGGTTGGCATGAGCTTATGTGGCGTGCTATGATGAGTGACAACAGCTGGGATCGCTCAGCACAGGATTACATCAATCTCTATAACGATACCCTTACATGGGCATAATTTTAACTTTGGGCAGACAGATTGATTATATTTAAAACGTAAGTTGCCCAACAGCAAACTTGATATACGAGTGACTGCTACATTGCTTTAATTAAAGTCGGGCATAGAAGTTATATAAAAATCAACCTGCCTTCTCGAATTGCGTGTCGAGGCACTCGACTCCGACCGTAAATTTTATATACGGGTAATTGCTATATTTCTTTGAATTAACTTCATAAAGTAATGTCAGTTATCTGACGAAATCTAAACATAATAAATAGCAATGGCTGTTTTGAAACTACCAATCAACGTAGTTTTCAAGACAGCCATTTTATTTTTTGTAAAAAATTTTCATTAATATACATTTTACTTTATTTTACAAATATTTTTAATCGGTATGATTTATTCTTAAAATTGGGGTGGTATTATTTCGTTGGAAAAGAGGTAAGAAAATGGATAAATCAAACAATACGAAAAACAGAACGGTTATAATCACGCTGTTTGTAATTGTAATAGCTCTGGTGCTTTTCGGTGCAACAGGTTTTATAATTTTCAGCAATTCAAATCAGCAGGAAACAACTCAGGCTCAAGGCATTGTTTTTGACAGCCATGCAGAACCTTATGAGGAAGAAATCAAAGATGAAAGTAGCGGTAGCAGCGGTATAAAAATCCCGGGTTATTCCGATATCACTTTCACATCTGACAGCAAGGAATTTCCGATTACACTGTTGAATCCAGAGGGAAACCCCTGTAATTTCAAATTTACATTGACTTTGCAGGAAACAGATGAAACACTCTGTACTACAGATCTTGTAAAACCCGGTGACGCAATAAAGGGAGTGGAACTCAACGACTGTATTCCCGAGGGTACATACACATTGCTTATCAATATTTCAACATACGATGTTGACAGTGGTGCTGAAATGAACGGTGCTCAGGTAAAGGCAAATCTTACGGTGGTTTAAAACAACAATCCCGAATGGGTTTTGAATATAAATAAAATTTTAAGGAGTAATCAGAATGAAAAATTTAATCAAAAAAGCAAGCGCATCATTATTGGCTGTGGCTATGTGTGCCTGCGCTACAACATCAGCATTTGCTGCATCTTCAGTTATTACTGAAAACGACACAACAGCAAAGTATCAGCAGAAAATCACTTACACAAAGGACGCATCGGAAATCGTGCCTATATACACTGTAACAATTCCTGATACAGTTGAACTTTCAAAGAATTCTACCACCCTTACATACTCACTTGCACTCCAGGACGACACTTCATTTGTTCCTGATGGCAAAAAAGTAAGCGTTAAAATTCAGAGTGCAGGTTATTCTGGAAATCTCAAAAAGCTTGCAGTATGGGATTCAAAGCACCTTCAGGAAGCAGAGTATCTCCTTTATAACTCAGATGCATTTGCAAATCCGACATACTATGAAATAGGTGATGAAATTGCTTCTTGGGACGGCACAAACTGGGGTACAGTCACAAGGAAAATCAAGCTCAAGGATTATTACAGTGTAGGTGCAGGAAGCTACAGCGGTGTTATCAACTACACGGTTTCACTTGAAGATAAGTAAGATACTTAAATGAAAAAGTTATTATCAGTTTTTGTTGCGGTTGTTTGTATGCTTTCTGTAATTTCAGCAGTTGCTGTTTCAGCCGAAGATAATTACAGTACAAAAGTGTTGCTTACGGTTGAAGAAACAACCTGCGTTGCAACAAAAACGCAACAGAATGTCGAAACCACAATGGCTGTAAATAATGCGAATGTAATAAGTGACTCTAAGTCATTGCAGACAGGAAATGCCGTATATGTATGTCTGACAGCAATTCTCATAATTATACTGTGCACAGCTGTAACAGCTTTGTGGTTTTCAGGTGAAAAGAAAAATTCTAAGGAGTAATCATAATGAAAAAGTTAATTTCAATTATAGCAGCACTCACAATGTGTGCAACTTTCGCAGTTTCAGCATCCGCAGCAACAGTCGACCAGACTACAGACACTTCTGCAGATACAACATTTACTTTCGAGTACAAGTATGACCCTACTTACACAGTTACAATTCCTTCAGAGGTTCAGCTTACAGCTGAGGGCACACCTGTAGAAATCAAGGCTGAAAATATTGAATACCTTGACGGTAAAAAAGTTTCTGTAACAATTGCAGGTACAGACTATTACCGCAATCAGATGGTGCTCTCAGGTAAGACTGAATCAGGCTCACAGGCTTCATTGAGATATCAGTTTGTAATGCCTGATGAAACAGTGATCGAAACAACAGGCGGTAAGGATCAGGTGAACGGTGTTGAAGTTGCTTCATTCACAGAGGACGGTTCTTCAAGTTTCACAGTTAAGCCTGTGCTCAGCGGTTCTTCATCAATCAAGAAGGGCGTTACTTACACAGGTACAATGACTTATGCAGTAGCACTTGCAGATGTTGTAACAGAATAAGCTTACCCTATTTTCCAATATACATATAAAAAGCCGGCACACTCGGACGTTTAGTTCGGGTGTGCAGGCTTTTTATGCGTGAGCCAACAGTGGGAACATAAGTTTAAGTTCTTCAATAATTTTCAGGTCGCCTTTTATATGCAAAGTGCAGTCGTCCTGATTTTTGACTGTAACATATCCAAAGCTTTTTTGCTGTTCATCGGAACTTTTAACATATACAATTAAAAAATCAAGCGGTTATTTACATATAAAGAAAACCACCGTAAAACGTTTGAATTTACGGTGGTTTGATGATTTTGATCGGGTTACTCCGCTTATTCCTTGCCGTCGAAGCAGTATGTACAGAGCTTGCAAGGTTCAATACCGATTGCCTCTATCATATCGTCAAGACGGTGGTATCTGAGAGATGTAAAGTTGAGCTCCTTACGGATTTCCTCAACCATTTCATTGTAATTTGTGCTTGTAGGATCTGTATAATCTGCAAGCATCTTGTCAGCATTGTCGCCCTCACGCTCAGCAATTATTCTGCGTGTGATGAGGTCAAGTTCTGACTTTGAACGTGAGAAGTTGAGATACTTACAACCGAACATAATCGGTGGACAGGCAGGTCTGATGTGAACTTCTTTTGCACCGCTGTTGTACAGGAATTCTGTAGTTTCACGAAGCTGAGTTCCTCTGACAATTGAATCGTCAATGAGGAGAAGTCTCTTGTTTTCAATAAGGCGCTTTACAGGGATAAGCTTCATATGAGCAATCATATTGCGCTGTTCCTGATTTGTAGGCATAAATGAACGAGGCCATGTAGGAGTGTATTTAATAAACGGACGAGTGTAAGGAATCTTTGTTTCGTTTGAATATCCGACAGCATGAGCGATACCTGAATCAGGTACACCTGCTACAACGTCTGGGCTTGCATCATCTCGTCTTGCAAGAAGTCGACCGCAGTCGTAACGCATCTGCTCAACGTTTACACCCTCGTAGCAGGATGTAGGATAACCGTAATAAACCCAGAGGAATGAACATATTTTCATTTCCTTGCGTGGTGCGCTGACGGTTTCAACACCGTCGGGTGTCATAAATACGATTTCACCCGGTCCGAGTTCCTTATAGTCCTCGTAGCCGAGATTGAGATATGCGAAGCTTTCAAATGAAGCGCAAAAAGCATTTTCCTTTTTACCGATGATAACAGGAGTACGACCGAGTCTGTCACGAGAAGCGTAAACGCCTGTAGGAGTAAGGAGAAGGATTGTCATTGAACCCTGAATCATATCCTGCGCATAGCGTAAACCTTCAACTATAGTAGGTTTCTGATTAATAAGTGCGGCTGTGATTTCGGTCGGGTTGATAGTACCGCCACTCATTTCGAGGAAGTGAGTGTGACCTGACTTGAAGCACTTGTCAACAAGCTCGTCCGAGTTGTTGATTTTGCCGACAGTAGTGATTGAAAAACTTCCGAGATGTGAATGAACGAGAAGAGGCTGAGGCTCAAAGTCGGAAATACAACCGATACCGAGATTACCGTTAAGTTCCTCAACGTCACGCTCAAACTTTGTACGGAAAGGTGAGTTCTGAATGTTATGGATTGCACGAGAGAAGCCGTCCTTGCCGTAAACTGTCATACCGCCA
>JBGUUJ010000118.1:0-11871 GCA_045133455.1 Ruminococcus sp. | reverse complement strand
GATTTTTACAGCCTTGGGGAGCTGACTGAGATTTCCTGAGGCGAGCACTGCATCTGAGGCTTCAATTGCGGCTTCACTGCCGAGTCCCATTGCAATTCCGCAGTCACTTGCCGAAAGTACAGGTGCATCGTTTATGCCGTCGCCCGTAAAGCACACGCCTTTTGAGTTTTCTTTGAGTTTTATAATTTCGTCAAGTTTATCCGACGGCAGAAGGTTTGCCTTGCAGTTGTCTATACCGAGTTTTCTGCTTACAGCATCGGCTGTCTTTTTGCTGTCGCCTGTCAGCATAACAGTATTCTTTATGCCGAGTTCTTTCAGCTCTGAAATAACTTTCTTTGCCTCGTCACGAATTGTGTCACTTACGGTTATTGAACCGATTAATTTTCCGTTTTCTGTGAGGAATACAGTTGCATCGTCGATGATGAGTGATTTTTGCTTTTCGTCAAGAAGTTTAATTGAACCGCACTCTAACTTTTTGCCGTTGTAGCTTGCACTCGTGCCGTAGCCTGCTTTTTCGCTGTAGTCGGAGAGTTCGGGAATGTTTAAATTCTTTGCCTTTTCTTTAATGGCTGTGGCTATCGGGTGAACTGAATGTTTTTCACACGCTGAGGCAAGGGCGAGAATTTCATCTTCGCTGTAGTCTGAAAGTGAAGTCACCTTTTCAACGCTGAGCTTGCCGTTGGTGAGAGTGCCCGTTTTGTCAAACACGAAGGTTTCGGATTTTGCAAGAGCCTCGATGTACTTTCCGCCCTTGATTAAGACGCCTGTTTCAGATGCAGAGCCGATTCCCGAGAAGTAGGCGAGAGGAACAGAAATTACAATTGCGCAAGGGCAGGACGCTACAAGACATACAAGCGCACGGTAGAGCCATTCGGAAAATGCTCCTAAACCGAGAAGCGGAGGTACAACGGCAATTGCAACGGCTATCGCAATGACAATCGGAGTGTAGATTGAGGCAAAGCGTGAAATCAGTTTTTCTCTTTTGCCCTTCTGAGCAGCGGCATCTTCAACAAGACGGAGAATTCTTGTGGCTGTGCTGTCGCCAAATTCCTTTGTAGTTCTGATTTTGATGAGGTTACTTCCGTTTATCGAACCGCTGAGAACTTCACTGCCCTCTGTAATATCAACAGGGAGACTTTCGCCCGTGAGCGCAGATGTGTCAATTGCAGAATTGCCCTCAACTACGATTCCGTCAAGCGGAATTCTTTCGTAAGGCTTTACGACAATTGTACTTCCGATTTCAATGCTCTCGGCTGACATTGTCTTTTCGTTGCCGTTAATCAGAACTGTTGCAGTGTCGGGGCGTATCTGTGCGAGCTTTTCGATATCTCTCCTTGAGGCATCAACCGCTTTATCTTCGATGAACTCACCGAGTGAGAAGAGAACTGTTACCATTGCGGCTTCAACAAATTCTCCGAGAAAGAATGCGGCTATTACCGCAACGGCAAGGAGAGTAGTCTCATCAATTCTGAGCTTGAGAACATTCTTTACGCCCTTGATGAATATTTTGTAGCCTGAAAGGATTGTAGCCGTAACGCTGAGTCCGAGAATGAGATATTCGCACCACACAACGCTTTCGGGAACTACAAGATGCAGAACAAATGCGCATACACCGAAGATTGCGGAAATGATGAGAAACACAGTGTCAAGGCTGATTTTTGAGGTTTTTTCAACATCAGCCTTTACAGCTTTTTCAACTGTTTCAACGACATTTACACCGTCCTCAATGCTGTCGCAGATTTGCTGAATTTCGGAAAGTGTGTTTTTCTTGTCTGAATAAAAGTTGAGACGTTTTGTCGCAAAATTGAAGCTTACACTTTCGTAGCCGTCGGTTTCGGCAATTTTAGCTTCGATTTTTGAAGCGCAGTGAGCGCAGTTGAGATTTTCAAGAATGTATGTGTGTTTCATAAATATACCCCCTGATGAAAATGTTTTTGTTACCCCTTATTCGAGGACGTGGTCGAGTCCCATTTCGATAATTCGTTTAACGTGTTCATCGTCAAGGCTGTAGTAAATCTGCTTGCCCTCACGTCTGACACGCACAAGTTTATTCTGACGTAGCACCCTTAGCTGGTGGGAAATTGTGCTCTGCTCCATATTGAGAGCTTCGGCAATGCTCAGTACAGACATTTCGTTGTCTGAAATCGTGAACATAATACGGATTCTCGTGGAGTCGCCGAATACCTTGAAAAGGTCGGCAAGGTCGAAAAGCACCTCGAGGTCAGGCATTTCGTGAGTGCGATTTTCGGAATGTTTGTGATTACAGCAGTTCTTTTCCATTATATAAACCCCTTTAAGATTATTTTAACAATTGTACATATGAATAAATGTTCATATGTTGATATAAGTGTAGCACGTCTATAAGCAAATGTCAACCACTTTATTAAAAAAATGAAAAAAATTACAAGGGAGATTGATTTTTAACAGCACAAAAAATACAAATAATAAAGTCAGTAAAGTTGAAAATTGCCGAGCACCTTGACACGGCAACGTGACGTTGCATCCAATTCGGTCGAGTGCCTCGACACGCAAATCGAGCAGACAGGTTTATGTAAAAGTATACGTTTGTTTCCCGACTATATAATTGATTTATCGGTTACGTTTTCGGCAAGAGCAGAGCCCTTGCCCTACAAAGTACAAAACAACGTCAAATCGACTTAACGGTTGGGCACGAAACGTTTCATATAAAAACAACCTATCTCCCCAAAGCTAAAAAACAATGTTACAAACATTTAATTCTTTATGCGAAAAATGGAAGTTTTCTTTATTCTTTATCGGAAATTATAACAATACATTACAAGTATTGTAGATATTCAAAATAAAAGTAACAAGAATTTAAAAAAATGAGTACAAGATTGCCAAAATTCGGTTACAATTTTAATAATGCGTTGACTTTACTACAACTTTGTAGTATCATTTTCTATAGAAGAATTGTGGAGTAACATATGCGTAACCACAATTGATGGTGTGTTTTAATTAAAATGTAATATATATTGTGGTTTTAGGTATAAAACCATATTTATTCATTTATATATTTATATTTCTACACTTATTCGTTATTGCAAATCTTAAACAATACTGTATTGGAGTGTAAAACAATTGGAGAAATTTGTAGTTTCCGGCGGTAAGCCTTTATTTGGCGAGGTTAATATCAGCGGGGCAAAAAATGCTGCCGTTGCGATTATACCTGCAGTTATCCTCTGCGACGAACCGTGTCAGATCGAAAATATTCCAAATATAAGCGACGTTGCTCTCATCAGCCGTATTCTTGAGCAGATGGGCGCAAAGGTCAGAAGAATCAACAAGTCTTCTTTATATATAGACCCGACAACAATTCAGACTTGCAACGCTGTAACTGACCTCGTAAGAGGTATGCGTGCTTCATATTATCTTTTAGGTGCTTTGCTCGGCAGATGCGGCAAGGCTAAAGTTGCCCTGCCCGGCGGTTGCAATTTCGGCGTTCGTCCTATCGACCAGCACCTCAAAGGCTTTGAGGCTTTAGGTGCAGAAACACGTCTTGTTGACGGCGGTATCATCGAGGCTGAGTGTGACTCTCACCTTATGGGCACTCACGTTTATCTCGACGTAGTATCTGTCGGTGCAACAATGAACATTATGTTGGCGGCTTGTAAAGCTCAGGGGCAGACTATCATTGAGAATGCCGCAAAAGAACCTCATATTGTTGACCTTGCAAACTTCCTTAACTCAATGGGCGCAGATATCAGAGGTGCAGGAACTGACGTAATCAAGGTTCGTGGAGTCGGATATCTTCACGGCGTAACTTATTCAATTATTCCTGACCAGATTGAGGCAGGAACATATATGTGTGCGGCAGCCGCTACAAGAGGCTGTATCACAGTAAAGAACATCACACCTAAGCATCTTGAGTCAATCACGGCTAAGCTCCGTGAAATGGGTGTCAAGATTACTGAATATGATGAAGCTATCGAGGTTGACGCAACTTCAAAACCTCTCAAGAGATGTAACATCAAGACAATGCCTCACCCTGGTTTCCCGACAGACTGTCAGCCACAGTTTGCGGCACTTCTTATGAGTGTTCCGGGAACAAGTATAGTCAATGAGAATGTGTGGGATAACCGCTATCAGTATGTAAGCGAGCTTATCACAATGGGCGCACAGATTTCTGTTGAAGGCAGACTTGCTATCATCGAAGGCGGTGCACCGCTCAATGCAGCACCTGTTAAGGCTACAGACCTTCGTGCAGGCGCAGCTATGATTATAGCCGCACTTCAGGTCAAGGGCACAACCGAGATTTCAAGCATTCAGTACATCGAAAGAGGCTACGAAGATGTTGTTGAAAAGTTCAGATCACTCGGTGCTGATATCAAGAAGGTGTACTTCTCAGGCGATATTGAAGAGCCGATGAGAGCTTAAAACGGATTTACAGAAATGACAAAGGCTAATCTCACTTTATTGCGAGATTAGCCTTTTTTTGCTTTATAGGAAACTGTTCGGTCACGCTCGGGCACAGAAGTTTTTTGGTTTTGGGTAGACAGGTTTAGACTAATTTAAACGTTAGTTGCCCAACCATTGGCTTGATATATTGGTGACTGCTACATTGCTTTCATTAAAGTCGGGCATAAAAGTTATATATAAATCAACCTATCTGCTCGAATTGCGTATCGAGGCACTCGACCCCTACAATATATGAAAACAATGCCGTAAAATCAGAACCACCCGAAAACTCTACCTATCAGATAAATTACGAGTGCGATTATTCCGAGTATAATTGCAATAAAAATAACATATGTAAGCACTACGAAAAATGTCCGCAAAGGCTTGTTTTTAACTTTATTTGTAATGACATCTGCTATTTTCCTCGGAATACTGAAAATTATTTCAAAAAATATCTCGCCGAACACTTCAACGATAAATTCAATAATGCAACCCATTATTTTCCCTCATCGGTTTTCTTTGCGTAAGCCTCTTTGAACGGCACAACCTTGCCGTCTTTTTCCTTTATGCTCACATTGTCGAGCGTACTGCTGAACTGTGCCCTGATTTCAGACAGGTACACTTTGTATAATTCCTGCTGTTCAGCCTGTTCTTCCGGTGTCAGCCCTGTTGAACGTTTCTTTCTTGAAAGCTCACTGATTCTGTCAAGCATTTTTTTATCCATAACAAATTACCTCTCGAAATTTTCTGCTACTATGATATCACAATTTCCGATTCACTACAAGCATATTGTTGAAATTATGGATTTGATGTGATATTATTATTGTATAAATATTTTCTGAGGTCGCATTATGGAACAGTTAAGTTTACTTCATCCGAATAATTCAAGAGCTGTTTACCGTACTCTCACAAAAGAGGCGATGAACGATTTGTCTGTTGACTTTATCTGCGAGGCTCTCACTGACGAGCCTTACGAGCGCAACAGCATTAAAAATCTTCTCATAAATATCACGGACGATAAGGACGTTATCAGATACAGATGTGATGTATTTGATGATTTTCTCAGGTTTCCTAAACTCAGAGAGGATCTTACGGGACTTCTCGAAAAGCTCAACGATTTGCGTGAAATCGAGCGTTTTCAGAAGGACTCCGAAGCCTCGTCGATGTGGCAACTTGTAAACCGTCTCCGTGAAATGGGCGGTTATGTTGACTGCATAACTCAAATTAAGAACACTCTTGAGTCGATTGATGTTAAGTCAGAGGGACTTTTAAAGCTCAAAGAGGGCGTTCAGAAAATTTACAACGACAGTGGTTTTCCCGACCTGAAACAGGATATTGAGGAAACTCTTGCAAAGGCTCAGAAATTCAGGAGCATTACGCTTGGCGTCAACCTCGACTCATTGCTCAGACCAAAGACTGTGGGTGTAATTTCGCTCAATGACAAGCCATTTACCGACAGCGGAATTTTAAAGCGTTTTATGAAGTTTGTAAACAACAGCGAACTTCACGAGGGCAACGATGTTTCGGGATTTATAAGTTTCCACCCTGCAAATCCTTCAACTACAAAAATAGGTTTCGGACAGGTTGTTGTTGGTGCGCAGAATGATGTCAATCAGGTTTACGGAAGCAACCTCACAGGAGCAGACCCGCTTTCAGATGCGCTGAAAAAGGTTGTGACGGATATCCTCAGACGCACCGTGAACGATATCAAATCAATGCTCAACAAGTACACGGACATTGAGGGTTATTCATTCGTGGCACTTATGCCCGAGATAATTTTCTATATCCGCTTTGCTGAATTGTGCGATAAAATCAAGCAGAAAAATCTTCCGCTCTGCAAGGCTGAGGCGGTTTCAAAGGATAAAAGAGAATGTCACATCAGCGACATTTACAATATCAAGCTTGCAATCAAGGCTGTAAAGGGCGATGACATCGACATCGTGACCAACGAGTTTGTGTTTGATGACGAGAAGAGAATTTATATTCTCACAGGACCGAACCGAGGAGGTAAAACGACTATCACACAGGCTGTCGGACTTGCATTCCTGCTTGCACAGAACGGAATTTACGTTCCTGCGTCATCAATGGAATTTAGCCCGTGCGATAATATTTTCACGCATTTCCCTGCCGATGAGAACGATACCGTTGACCTTGGCCGACTCGGTGAAGAGAGTAAGCGACTTGCCGAAATTTTCGATACAGCCACAAAATACAGCCTTATTCTGCTCAACGAGAGCCTTGCAACCACCAATGTTGCAGAGGGTTTGTACATCGCAAAGGACGTTGTCAAGGCGATGAGGTACCTCGGAGTGCGTTCCGTGTTCAACACGCATATGCACGACCTTGCACGCAACCTTGAGAATGTCAACAATGAAGTCGAGGGTGACAGCAAGGTTGAAAGTATGGTTACGGGAGTCGAGAACGGACAGCGTTCGTTCAAGGTGTTCATAGCACCGCCTCAGGGTGTCAGCTACGCAAAGGACATCGCCGAAAAATACGGCGTGACTTTCGATAAGATTAAAAAGGGAATAGACGAGAAGAGATAGATTGGTTTAAAATCCAACGATTTTTTGTACAGTAGGACACGGCACGCTGTGTCCCTATGGTATGGTGCGTTACAAAACCGCCCGACTTTAATGAAAGCAATGTAGCAGTAACCGACATATGAAGTTTACGGTTGGGGTCGAGTGCCTCGGCAACGTGACGGTCGAGTGCCTCGACAGGCAATTCGAGTAGATAGGTTGATTTATATATAACTTTTATGCCCGACTTTAATGAAAGCAATGTAGCAGTAACCGATACATCGACTTAACAGTTGGGGTCGAGTGCCTCGACACGCAATTCGAGCAGACAGGTTCATTTTTAGAGAACTTCTATGCCCGACTTTAATGAAAGCAATGTAGCAGTTACCAATATATCAACATAACGGTTGGGCAACTAACGTTTAAATTAGTCTAAACCTGTCTACCCAAAACCAAAAAACTTCTGTGCCCGAGCGTGACCGAACAGTTTCCTATAAAGCATAAAAGCAAAGTCCTCAAAGCCTGAGGACTTGACATATGGGTTGCTTATGTTATAATTTATGCAGATAAAGGAGCTGCGATAAGCGGTTACTCCTCTGTTAGTGTTATAGAAACACCGTTACTTTGGCAAGAGTAGGGCGGTGTTTCTTTTTATGTAAGTAAAAATGAAACTTCTTTTGCTACTTATTGTAGTAATTCAGTGATATTTTGCAAAATATTATTCCATTTCAAGGAGATAAAAATGAGTATTTTAAACGTTGAGAATTTGTCACACGGCTTTGGTGACCGTGCTATTTTTGCAGACGTTTCGTTCCGCCTTTTGAAAGGTGAGCACATTGGTCTCATCGGTGCAAACGGCGAAGGAAAATCCACATTTATGAACATCGTAACGGGTAAATTACAGCCTGACGAGGGCAAGGTTGAGTGGTCAAAGAATGTCCGTGTCGGATATCTCGACCAGCACACCGTGCTTGAAGCAGGAATGACTATTGAGGACGTACTCAAGTCTGCATTTTCGTATCTTTTTGAGCTTGAAGAGAAGATGAATCAGATTTGTGACAATCTCGGTACTGCAAGCGAAGACGAAATGACTGAGATGATGGACGAGCTGGGCACTATTCAGGACACCCTCACTCTCCACGATTTTTACGTTATAGATGCCAAAGTCGAGGAAGTTGCCCGTGCGCTGGGGCTTTTCGATATCGGTCTTGACCGTGATGTAACGGATTTAAGCGGTGGTCAGCGTACAAAAGTTCTTCTTGCAAAGCTGTTGCTTGAGAAGCCTGACATTCTCCTGCTTGACGAGCCGACAAACTACCTCGATGAGGAGCACATTGCGTGGCTCAAGCGTTACCTGATTGACTACGAAAATGCTTTTGTGCTGATTTCACACGACATTCCGTTCCTCAACGAAGTAATCAACATCATCTACCATATGGAAAATCAGAAGCTTGACCGCTATGTTGGCGACTATCATCATTTTGAGGAAGTCTATGCGATGAAGAAGTCCCAGCTTGAGGCGGCTTACAAACGTCAGCAACAGGAAATCAGCGAGTTGAAAGACTTCGTAGCGAGGAATAAGGCTCGAGTTTCAACGAGAAATATGGCGATGTCACGTCAAAAAATGCTCGACAAAATGGATATAATCGAGCTTGCCGCAGAAAAGCCGAAGCCTGAGTTCAATTTCAGAACAGGACGCACTGCCGGAAGATTAATATTTGATGCAAAGGATTTGGTTATCGGTTACGATGAACCTCTGTCAAAGCCTCTCACCATAGCAATGGAGAGGGGTCAGAAAATCGCTCTCACAGGAGCGAACGGAATCGGAAAAACAACGCTTCTCAAGAGCATTTTGGGACTCATTCCGCCGCTTGAAGGTTCTGTGGAATTGGGCGAAAATCTACAGATAGGCTACTTTGAGCAGGAGACATCGGGTGATAACACAACCACCTGTATTGAGGAGATATGGAAAGAATTTCCGTCATACAATCAGGCTGAAATCCGTGCGGCACTTGCAAAATGCGGACTGACAACAAAGCACATCGAAAGTCAGGTCAGGGTGCTCAGCGGTGGTGAGCAGGCTAAGGTACGACTCTGCAAGCTGATTAACAAGGAAACGAATATTCTTCTTCTTGACGAGCCGACAAACCACCTCGACGTTGATGCAAAGGACGAGCTAAAACGTGCACTTCAGGCGTACAAGGGAAGTGTTCTCCTTATCTGTCACGAGCCTGAATTCTACCGTGAGGTAGTCGATGAGGTATGGGACTGCACAAAATGGACAACCAAAATTTTTTAGCGTGGTGCCCCCACAAATTGAGAAGAAGGCTTGAGGAAATTTACAACTTAAGGAACCACTGATTAAATCACGCATAAATGCTGTTTGCACATCTTGCTTGCATATTTTCTGTCAGCCTGACCAAAAAATCCTCGTAATGCGTCAGCATTACTGCGGTTTATTTGGCCAATCTGACGAAAAACCTGACGGCGCAATATGCACAAACGATTTAATCAGTGCTTCCTTAATTTCCCAACCGAGTACCTCGGTTCGTAATTCGGGGCAGACAGGTTGATGTGATTTACAATAATGTATCGAGCTGTTGTCCGTGTTGTATTTCGCAAGCGTGAACGATATAATCTGCGTCGACAGTGCATTTAAAATTTTTGAGTTTTAAGCCGTGCAGGCAACTTGATGTGATTATTGATTTCGTATATAAAAATCAAAACTTGAAAAATTTACATTTTATAAAGAATGAAAGACTTCATATAATACTATTGCGACGAAGATTTGAGAAGTCAAAACGTCGCTTTAATATAAAATGAAAATAATAAAAGTTTTGAAAAAAAGGAGAAAAACAATATGTCAAGCAGAAACAATCAGATCAATGTACCTGAGGCAAAGGAAGCAATGGAACGTTTTAAGATGGAATGTGCAAACGAGGTGGGCGTAAACCTCAAGCAGGGCTACAACGGTGATTTAACATCTCGTCAGGCTGGTTCAGTAGGCGGTCAGATGGTTAAAAAGATTTTACCCGTACGAAACAAGTCTTACATACGCAATAACCGCAATGTAGAGGGACACCGTCAGGAGGTTACGTATCAGGTAAGAGTAACCTATTAAAAACGGCTTGTTTATCGCATTTTTAAGATTAAATTAAGTAAAAAACACCACTCCCCGAAAGGCAGAAATCACACTCAGCCTTTCGGGGATATTTTTATAAAATCTGACACCAATAATAATTATATGATGATACACCTGCGAAATCCGAAAAAATCGATGAGATTTTGCAAATATATTACTTAACCTTAAATGATATGGTAACCAGTGAAGAAAACGGTATTAAAAACTTTGGTGTGATTTATCTTTAATCGCTTGATATTATTTTTGATTGCGAATATAATAAAAATATAAACCGTCAGATTATTGGAGAGCTTGTAATGACATATGAAGAAATTAAAAATATAATATCACAGGGCGAAGGGATGAATATTGAGTTTAAGAAATCCACAACCGATACTACTAAAGATGTTTATGAAACCGTTTGTGCGTTTTCAAACCGTGAGGGCGGTCATATTCTGCTCGGTGTTAAAGATGACGGTACGGTTATCGGAGTGGACAGAAACCGTGCAGAGAGGATTAAGAGCGATTTTGTTACATCAATAAATAACCCGAATAAAATGTATCCTCCGCTTTACCTGACGATTGAAAGTATTGAATATGATGATAAGCTGATTATTTATATTTTTGTCCCCGAGAGTACGCAAGTTTGCCGTTGCGGCGGCAGGATTTTTGACAGAAACAACGATTCGGATATAGACATAACCAATTCAGGAGATTTGGTTTTTAAGCTGTATTCAAAAAAGCAGGGCACATATTTTGTAAATAAAGTTTTCACTTGCTTTACAATGGATGATCTGCGTTCCGATATAATTGACAGAGCAAGAAGATTGTCAAGACTGAGAAATAAAAATCATCCGTGGCTTACTATGACTGATGAAGAAATACTGCGCAGCTCGGGCTTGATTCTTAAAGACAGCGAAAAAGGCGCTGACGGACTGACACTTGCGGCGATACTTCTTTTTGGTAAGGATGAAACTGTAATGGCGGCTTTGCCGCAACACAAAACAGATGCGATTTTCAGAACCCAAAATACAGACAGATATGATGACCGTGATGTTATAATAACAAATTTATTTGATACCTTTGACAGGCTTATGGAATTTGGCAAAAAGCATCTGAATGATCCGTTTATTCTTGAGGGAGTACAGGCTGTAAGTGCAAGAGATGCGATTTTAAGAGAAATTTTCTCAAACAGCCTTGCGCATCGTGATTATTCCACAGGTTATGTAGCAAAATTTGTTATTGAGAAAGACAGGATGTACACGGAAAACGGAAATCTGTCACACGGCCACGGTGAGTTGAAGCTCGACAGATTTGAACCGTTTTCTAAGAATCCTCCTATCGCAAAGGTGTTCAGAGAGGTGTCACTTGCCGATGAACTCGGATCGGGTATGAGAAATACCTATAAATACACAAAGATGTACTCAGGCGGAGTTCCTGAATTTATCGAAGGTGATGTATTTAAGACAATAATTCCTCTATCCTCTGCGGCAACGAGTATGGTGGGACCTGATGGCAACCAAGATACCCCACAAGATAACCTACAAGACACCCCACAAGATAACCTACAAGAAAAGGTAAATCAAGTTGTATATGAGAAAATAATTGAATTCTGTATTGAACCAAAAAGTAAAAGAGAAATTGTTGAACATTTTGGCTTGAAGGATATCCGGGAATTTACAAACAGATATATTAAACCACTGCTTGAAAGCGGAAAACTTAAAATGACTATACCTGATAAACCCACAAGCCGATATCAAAAATATGTGACTAAAAAATAAAATATAGTTTTGAGTAATTATGATTTGCCAA
>JBGUUJ010000117.1:0-13597 GCA_045133455.1 Ruminococcus sp. | reverse complement strand
CTACTCTGTCACGTAATGGTTTGATACTCATAATACAGCCTCCTGTAAATTTTATTAAATTACGCTTTAGCACTCTCGATGTTTGAGTGCTAATTATATTTTATACTATTTCCAGAAAAAGTCAAGAGTAATTTGACTATTTTTGACCTTTAATTTTATAATCATATTTTATGATTTGTGCATCAACTTCCGTATTCAGCTTAAATAATATTGAAAAAACAACAAATTATGCTTTATTTCTTTCATTTTCAGACTCATGAAATATCAAACTTGAATAAAAATCTATGATTTTTAGCTTAGTTTATTGTGTACAATATAAAAACCTCGCTTGACTGCGAGGTTTTTTACTTTATAGGAGACTGCTCGGTTACGCTCGGGCACAGAAGGCTTGACAAAACTTTACCAACAGAAGTTGTTATTGTCGAGAAGTAAAGTCTTGATAAAACGAAAACATCTGTAACGAAATAAAAATATGAAGCTGTCTGCACGAAATGCGTGCAAGGTACTCGCTTTTTTATTCTTCTCTTCTGGCAAAGCCCTGACCTTTAATTGTTCCGGCTGTTGTTACAATTATAAAAGCGTTTGAGTCAACTTTTTTGACTGCGTTCTGAATTTTAAAAACCTGTTGAGGACGTACTGCGCACATTATTACACGTTTCTTTTCTCCGCTGTATGCGCCTTCACCGTCGAGCAGGGTTACACCCCTCTCAAGGTCATTCATTATGCTTTGACTCACCACATCATAATGCTTTGTTATGATGAACATAAGCTTTCCGTTGCCTCTTGATGTGCCATAGGATATTGTGTCAATAACCTTTATTGCAATAAATATAGTTACCGCCGCATAAAGCATACTTTCAATGCTCTTATATACAAAAAATGCCATTATCAATGTGAGTAAATCTACAAGAAGGATTATCGTACCTGTTGAAATGTGGGGCATTCGCTTATTTATGTTGAGCGCAACTATATCCGCTCCGCCGGTTGAACCTCCACGATAGAATATAAGTCCGAGACCTACCCCGTTGAGTATTCCGCCGAAAATCGCCGCAAGTATGGTATCGCCCTGATATGCAGGCACAAGTGGTGCAAGAACATCAATCGCAATCGAAACAAAAGCTGTTCCTGTGATTGTCTTAGTGAGGAAATTGAGTCCGTTTTCTATCGCTCCCCAAATAAACAAAGGAATGTTCATTACAAATACGAGCGTTCCTATCGGCAAACCAAACAGAAAATTAAGCATTGTTGCTACACCTGTCATACCTCCGGGTGCAATATTATTTGGAGATGTGAACATTGTAACTGAGAATGCAAAAATTACCGCTCCGCAGGCAATTATCAAGTAATCTGTCACTGTTGTGCGTACTGTTGAAAAAGTCGGTTTTTTCATTTAATCACTTTCCATTCCAAAAGCATTATGTAATATCATACTGAACAATTCATTTATTCTGCTTGTTTCTCCGTTTAAATGGAGATATCCAAACAGACATTCAAGCCCTGTTGCACTGTGATAATCTGCTACACTTCCGTTTTTCGGAGTGCATTTCGGTGCAGCATTTCTGCCACGCTTATAAATTGAGGTTTCTTTTTCAGTGAGATGAGGCATTATCTGCTTAGCAAAATCCGCCTGACTCTTGCAATTCACAAGAGACACCTTGATTTTATTGAGTTCCCCTACGGGTCGATTCGCCTTGCGGACAAGGTATTCTCGCACCAACAGGTCATACACTCCGTCTCCCACAAAAGCAAGTGTTAATGGGGAAATTTCGTCTGTTTTATTGTGTGATACCGCTATGTTTTCCATAAACGTTCTCCGTTTTAATCCATAAAGTCAAATTCCACATCATAAATTGATACAGTGTCTCCGTCCTCGCAGCCTTTTTTACGAAGTGCATCAATAACACCGCCGTTGATGAGGACTTTCTGGAAGTAGTTAAGACTTTCGTAATCATCAAAGTTGATGCCCTTCATAACCTGTAAGAGCCAGTCAGCTTCTACAGTGTAGATTCCGTTGATATTTCTGATTGTTACCGAATGGTCGTCGAAATCTTCAACATTAACAATCGGTGCAGGTTCTGCTTCATAATGTGTGATTGGCGGAAGTTTTGAAAGCATTTCCTGAATTTTTTTGAGTAACGGGTCAACGTCATAGCGGATTGCCGCCATTATCGGGAAGAATTCATAACCTTTATCATTGACGTATTTTTTGAAGTTTTCAATCTGCTCATCGGTAGCCATATCGCATTTGTTTCCTGCAACTACCATCGGTCGCCGGGCAAGTTCGGGGTTAAACTTTTCAAGCTCGGCATTTATTGTTTCAAAGTCTTCAATCGGATCTCTGCCCTCACTGCCCGACACGTCGACCATATGAACCAACATTCTGCAACGCTCAACGTGACGCAGGAACTGATGTCCGAGTCCTGTACCCTGCCACGCACCTTCGATAAGACCGGGGATATCTGCCATTACAAATGATGAACCCTCTCCCATTGAAACTACGCCGAGGACAGGGGTGATTGTTGTGAAATGGTAGTTTGCAATTTCAGGTTTAGCCTGTGAAACTACTGACACAAGTGTACTTTTTCCGACATTCGGGAATCCTACGAGTCCTACATCTGCAAGGAGTTTGAGTTCAAGAACTACGTCAAATTCTTCACCCGGCAAACCCGGTTTTGCAAATCTTGGAACCTGACGGACAGGTGTTGCAAAATGAGGGTTGCCCCAACCGCCTTTACCGCCTCTTGCGACTATATAAGGTTCTTTTGTTGACACATCTGCTAAAATTCTTCCTGTGTTCTCTTCTTTTACAAGTGTGCCCACAGGAACTCTGATTATTAAATCTTCTGCATTTCTGCCTCGACATCTTCCGCCTCTGCCGTTTTCACCCTTTGAGGCAAAGTATTTTCTTTTGTATCTGAAGTCCGCAAGCGTTGAAAGATTTGAGTCGGCTACAAACACTACGTTTCCGCCACGTCCTCCGTCACCGCCGTCGGGTCCGCCTGCGGCTACATATTTTTCACGGTGAAAGGATACGGCTCCGTCGCCTCCGTCACCTGCTTTGATTTTAATTTTGGCTGTATCTACAAACATATTTTTCTCCGATGTAATGTGATTTTCGGACGACGGATTGCCGTCCGTTTATTTTCAATTTAATGGTACGTTTAATTAGTATTTGCAAAAAAGATTGTTTCTAAACAAAAAGGGTGGATTAATTAAAATCCACCCCAAAATGAGTTATGCTTACTGCTCAACAGGATAAACGCTTGCACGCTTTCTGTCTTTGCCAACACGCTCGAATCTAACTACACCGTCAATCTTTGCGAATAATGTGTCGTCAGAACCTCTGCCTACATTTTCACCCGGGTGAATATGTGTGCCTCTCTGTTTTACAAGGATGTTGCCAGCGAGAACCTTCTGTCCGTCTGCACGCTTAACGCCAAGACGCTTTGATTCACTGTCACGGCCGTTCTTTGTAGAACCCATACCTTTTCTATGAGCAAATAACTGAATGTTTATTTTAAGCATTACCTTACACCTCCGAAATTTTAACTTTAATATACTTTGTGTACTGCTCCGAAAGAGCTGTTAAATGAAGCTTGAGTCCGTTAAGAATATTTTCGGACTTTTCGGCTTCTTTCTGTGACAGATTCAACATTAAAAATCCGTCATCTTCGGTAACTTCTGCATCAAGATGCAATATCTCGGTAATTGTGTTTACGACCATTATTGCAGGTGAGCTGATTGCTGCACATACAATGTCACTGCCCTCTTCGGAATATCCCGAATGACCCGTGATTTTAAAGCCGTAAATAAGATTATCCGATTCGTAAAATGTTACCGTAGTCATACTCAGGCTTCGATTGATGTAATCTTAACCTGTGTGTAAGGCTGTCTGTGACCCATTGTTCTCTTCTCGCCCTTCTTAGGCTTGTAAGTAGCAACTCTGATTTTTTTGCCTTTACCGTTCTTTAATACTTCAGCAGTAACCTTTGCACCTTCAACAAATGGTGTGCCAACCTTGAGACCGTCGTCTGTGCCAACAGCTACAACGTCGAATGTTACTGTTTCCTGAGCTTCAGCGTTAAGCTTTTCGATGAAGATAACTTCGTCTGTTGTTACCTTGTACTGCTTACCGCCTGTCTGAATAACTGCGTACATTTTCGTACCATCCTTTACATTGGGCTCGCTATCTATGGGTGGAATAAATCACTTATAACCCACAATATGCGGCTTATATACTATAACACAAAGAAATTGTGTTGTCAACGGTTTGTTGTAAAAATTTACAGGTTGTTCTGTAATTTTTCGGGACGTCTGGGAAGCCGTCCCCTACAAACTGTTAAATCAGGAGTTTTGGCTTGAAATCAGAGGTTATTCTGAATCTTACACGCTTTGAGGGTGTTTTTCATAAGTGTTGCGATTGTCATAGGTCCTACACCGCCGGGCACAGGTGTTATGTATGAACACTTGTCCTTTACCGCCTCAAAATCCACGTCACCGCAGAGTTTGCCGTTTTCATCTCTATCCATACCAACATCAATTACTACTGCGCCTTCTTTTACCATTTCTGGCTTTACAAACTTCGGAATACCTACTGCCGCAACAAGGATATCTGCCTGTGAACATACTTCTGCAAGGTTCTTTGTTCTGCTGTGGCAGATTGTTACAGTTCCGTTTTCGTGAAGGAGCAACATTCCCATAGGCTTACCTACGATATTACTCCTGCCGATTACTACGCAGTTTTTACCACATACATCTATATTATACGAATGAAGCATTTCCATTACGCCGGCAGGTGTGCAAGGAAGGAAATCATACTCACCGAGCATAATTTTTCCGACATTTACTGCATGGAATGCATCTACATCCTTTTCAGGGTTGATTGCTTCAATTACAGCCTTGTCGTCAAGATGTTTCGGAAGAGGCAACTGAACGAGAATACCATTGATATCCTTTTTCTCATTGAGCGTATTTACGAGATCTAAAAGCTGTTCCTGTGTTGTTTCGGCAGGAAGTGCGTACTCTTCTGACACGAATCCTACAGCTTCACAAGCCTTTTTCTTGTTATTAACGTAAACTCGTGATGCAGGATCGTCACCTACGATTACTACTGCAAGTCCGGGTGTGATGCCGTGAGTTTCCTTTAACTCAAGCGTCTGCTGTCTGACTGTCTCTTTTACTTCTGCCGATACCTTTTTTCCGTCTATAATCTGCATAGAAAGAATCCTCCTTGTTTCTGTTTATGATTAATAAGATTAGTCCTGTGATAAATATTGCAAGTGAGAGCATCTGTGACACTCTGATGTCCATTCCGAAAAGCTGAAATGGCAGATAGAGACTGTCTGTTCTGAGTCCCTCAACTATCATTCTTTCAAGACCGTACCACACAAGGTACATAAAGAATATCTGTCCTGAATATTTCTGTCTGTATTTTCCATAGAAATGCAGAACTGCAAATCCGAGCAGACACCATAACGATTCATAAAGAAAACACGGGTGAACAGGCAGATTGTATGTTCCCTCGCTGACCATTCTCCATGGTAAATCCGTTACAGAGCCGTAGGCTTCCTGATTCATAAAATTGCCCCATCTTCCTATTCCCTGTCCGAGCAGAAAGCCCATCATCGTAACATCGAGTATTGGCAAACATTTCATCTTTTGAATTTTCGCTACGGTGAGTCCTCCGAGAAGTGCTCCTATTATTCCGCCGTAAATCGCCAATCCTCCATTGTTTATGTAGAGAATTTCTATCGGATTTTTTCCGTAGTAGTCCCACTCAAAGAAACAGAAATAGAGTCTTGCACCGACAATACCTGTTACAATACCGACTAAAATACAATTCACAAGTTTATTGAAATCCACATTAAAACGTGGTGAACTTAACCACGCATACAGAACTGCAAGAAGCAGTCCTGATGCGATTATGAGGCCATACCAATAAATAGGGTAATCTCCGATTGTGAATGCAACAGGACTTATATCGAACTCAAGTCCCAGCCCCGGAAATTGTACATTATATTCCATATTACACCTCTTCTTCAGGCTGTTTAACTATGGACAATGTACAGTTGCACACATTGAGCATTTCGGAAAGTCGTTTGCTCACGTCTTCAAATGTTGTCTTTGCAACTGCGTCAATGTATGCAAAAAGCTCGTTTCCGCTGAAGTGATAATCTGCGATTGTATTGGAAATTGAACTAACTGAATTGAGTGATGACACTGCATCTCCGTAGATCGCTTTCTGTGAGATTGCAAAGTCACTCTTGTCGAGTCCCTCTTCCTTTGTTTTTGTGATGAACTGCTTTATCATCTCAGCCGCCTGTTTCGGCGCACGAGATTCACCGCCGAAGATTACGGAGCAATAACCCGGTCCGTTGAAGAGTTCATATGAAAATGAGCTGTTAATAAGTTTTGCGTCCATAAGGCTTCTGTAAAGTGTGCTCGTTGGTGACGCAAGCATTGAAAGAAGAATGTCTGTCTGTGCAAGCTGTTCTGTTGTGAGCGATTTGTCTGCTTTCTCCTTAAAGCCAAGATTGAACAATGGCATTGATACAGGGAAAGTCTGTTCTACATACGGTTCACAAACTTCGTATGGTTCATCCTCAAAATAGTTTGTGATTTCGTGCTTTTCACAAGGTTTGAGCATTTTGTCCGCTGTTCTGAGAACTTGCTCAACTGTCACATTACCCGAAACGCAAAGCACCATATTGTTGAGATTGTAGAATACATTGTATACTTCGTAGAGTTTTTCTGCTGTTATCTGTGCAATACTCTCGACTGTTCCTGCAATGTCAATTCTTACAGGGTGATTTTTGTACATTCCCTCAAG
Source organism: Ruminococcus sp. (assembly GCA_045133455.1). Lineage (GTDB taxonomy): Bacteria > Bacillota > Clostridia > Oscillospirales > Acutalibacteraceae > Ruminococcoides. The sequence goes on along the minus strand of JBGUUJ010000117.1, from coordinate 6,768 downwards.
CATATTGAACATTACTCTCCAATCGGGGGAATCATCGTACATCTTAATTTCCTGTCCGATAATACCTTGTTCCTTGGCTACTGTCTGAGCTGTGAAATATGGGTCCTGCACAAAGTCAAGGAGAATTTCAAGACTTTCGTCAAATTTGTCTGTACAGGAGAAAAGATAGCAAGTCTTTTCAAAACTTGTATACGCATTTGCACTTGCACCTGTCTTGGCATAACGTACGAATGCGTCACCTTCTTCACTTTCAAAAAGCTTATGCTCAAGATAATGAGCTATACCGTCGGGCACTGTTATTTTGTCTCCGTTATCTACCGAAAAGCAGGTGTTTATACTTCCGTACTTTGTTCCGAATATCGCATAGGCTGACTTGTAGCCCTCCTTAGGATATACATATATTGTAAGTCCCGATGAATGATTTACTTTATAATAACTGTCGCCCGAAAGCTCTGATTTGATTTCTGTAATATTCATTTTGACTACCTCTTACTTATTTTTTAACACATACACGGTATCAAGTGTAAGCTTCTGTGCGGCTTTGATGATTTCTTCCTTTGTGATTGCATTTATCTCAGCGGAAAGTTCCTCAATCGATTTAAATTCATCATTGAGAAGCTGGTTTGAATACCACGATTCAATTCCGCTTACTGTATCATTTGATGAATTGAATGAGTTAATCACAGCCATTTTTGTAGCTTCGATTTCAAAGTCGGTGATTTCTCCCCTCTTCATATCTGCTACTTCCTTGAGAATTGCCTACTCGGCTTTTTCGAGGTTTTCACCCTCGACACCGCTGTCTATAGAAAGTATTCCTTTCTGCATATTGTATCTTGATGCGCAGTAATAGCATAAACTCTGCTTTTCACGCACATTGCAAAATAGTTTTGAATTTGCTGTTCCTCCGAGGATTGCACACATAAGTCTTGTTGCATTCACTTCTTTATCAGGCACGGCACAGTCTGTTCTGAACCCGATTACGAGCTTTGACTGTGAAAGCTCCATTTCTTCGGTAACGTGCTTTACTTCATCTGCGCTTCTTACGATTTCATTTGAAAGTGCTACGGGCATACGCTCAACATTTGAAAAAGCTTCGGTAAACACTTCCACAGCCTTATCAGAAGTGCTGTCACCAATGTACATTATTTCAAAAATAGCTGTTTTCAGAAGATTCTGCCATGTATCATAGAGTGATGAGGGTGTTACTTCGTTGATTTTTTCGACTGTACCGTATCTTTTGAGTCCGAAAACTTCGTTTGCGCACATATTTTTGATAAGCTGACCATTTGCATAAATTCTTTTATCGTTATATTCTGAGTCGATAAGATCAAAAAGCTGTCTGCGTTCCTGCTCAACTTCGCTTTCTACAAATACGTTATCATTCAGATTCGGCTCAAAAATTACACTGCAAAGTAAAAGCGAAAGTTCCTTTGCAATGCTCTCGCCTGCAAATGCGTATCTGTCGTCAAGCCCTGTTGCTGAAAGTGAGAGAATCTGACGGTCACCGGATTTGCGGACTGATGCATTCAGATTTGCTCCATAGAGTGAGCACAGCTTCTTGCTCAACTTTGTGAAATCCGGATAGGCTTTACAGGAACGTGAAAGCACTCCGCATAACAAAGCATTTGCCGATGCTGTTTTCTCTGAAAGAGGGACTATGATATTTGCACTGATTTTCATTGTTTTGAAACGGCTGTCCTTTATACTGTCGAAAAAGACTCCGTCTGCAATTATTTTTCTTTTTATGGAATTCATTCTATCAACTCCGTTGTCTATACAAATTTTTACATTTTACTTGAGTTTATATTATAACACATAATAATAAATAAAACAATCATTTGTATTATTGTCTTTAACTTTCACGATATACCGACTTAAATTCGACAAAACCATTATTTTTTAATAAATTATGTTGCCACAATCACTTTATTATGTTATAATTTAATAAGAATGTTCATTTTTACAGAACAACATCATTTTAAGGAGAGCGTTGATTTTATGGGAAACAGCACAAAAAGAAATTCCTTCAAAGGCTCTATCGGCTTTGTTCTTGCCGCTGCAGGAAGTGCCGTAGGCCTCGGAAACATATGGAGATTCCCCTATCTTGCTGCTAAGGACGGCGGAGGATTATTTCTTGTAACTTACATTGTTCTTGCACTTACTTTCGGTTTTACTTTGCTGACAACCGAAATTGCAATCGGCAGAAAAACAAAACAAAGTCCGTTGACTGCTTACGGAAAAATCAATAAAAAATGGAGTTGGCTCGGTCCTATAGCCTGTATCGTTCCTATTCTGATTATGCCGTACTACTGTGCTATCGGCGGTTGGGTATTGAAATACTTTTTAGTGTATCTAACCGGCAACGGTGCCGCTGCGGCTGAAGACGGATATTTCACTTCATTTACTTCAGGTACTCTTGATCCTGTAACTCAGACTTACCCTGAAATTCAGATCGAACCTATTATAATGCTTGTAATTTTCCTTGCTGCCACTGCGTTTGTTATTTTCAGAGGCGTAAACAAGGGTATTGAATCACTTTCAAAAATCCTGATGCCTGCTTTGCTTGTACTTATACTTATCGTTGCAATTTTCTCACTTACTATTAATCACACTGATGATAAGGGTGTTACAAGAACAGGTCTTGAAGGTTTACAGGTTTATCTTATTCCCGATTTTTCAAACCTGACAATAAGCAGTTTCTTTGCCACTTTGCTTGATGCTATGGGACAGCTTTTCTACAGTCTGAGCGTTGCAATGGGTATTATGGTTACTTACGGTTCATATGTGCGTGATGACGACAAACTCGGAAAATCTATAAACCAGATTGAGATTTTTGACACTGTTGTTGCTTTTCTCGCAGGCGTTATGATTATTCCTGCTGTTTACGCATTTGCAGGTACTGAGGGTATGTCTGCATCAGGTCCGAGCCTTATGTTCATTTCTCTGCCTAAGGTTTTTGCAGCTATGGGTCCTATAGGTAATGTTGTAGGTTGTCTGTTCTTTGCTATGGTACTTTTTGCAGCTCTTACAAGCTCTGTTTCAATTCTCGAAGCTATTGTTTCCTGCTTTATGGATAAATTCAAGATTTCAAGATCAAAGGCTGTTACGATTGAAACTGTTATTGCACTTGTTGTTGGTATTGTTGTTTGTCTCGGATATAATATTTTCTACTTCAAGGCTGCTCTTCCTACAGGCGATACGGCTCAAATTCTTGATATTATGGACTTTATCAGCAACAATATTCTTATGCCTGTTGTTGCTATCGGAACCTGCCTTCTCATTGGCTGGATTGTAAAGCCTAAAACCGTTATCGACGAAGTTGAAAAGACAGGAACAAAAATGGGCAGAAAAGTTCTCTATACTGTTATGGTTAAATTCATTACACCGATTTTACTGCTTGTTCTTTTACTGAAATCCTTAGGTCTTAAGATTTTCTAATAGTTTATCTTCAATATATAACAGCTATACTGTTTGACCCCCGATTGAAAAATCGGGGGTCAGTATTATTATGTATTAATTTTATATTATAAAATTACTGCTGTCCTGCATTTCCGTTTACGATTTGAATATAGATTTCGTTAGGAAGCATTGGTGTTTCGAGCGAAGCAATTGTTTCTTCAGACAATTTAAGATTTTCTGCATACTCTTCGCCGGCTTTTGCAAACTTTTCAAGCAACGGCTTCGTCAGCGGTTCGGCTGTCGGCTCGTTGAGCATAGGCGTTTCAGGCACGCAAACAGTTGTCAGATTGTTACCGAACATATTTTCGCACTGCAATTTAAGACCGTCAAAATTACCGTTCCAATTAGGGAATCCGCAACCTGAGATAACGACATAATGCTTTGATGACATATCAATTAAGGTGTCGTGTCTTACAACTCCGTTTTCTTCCTTCATTGACATTTTTGAAAGAGGAATTATTCTGTCAACTACAGCCTTGAGATGTGACGGCATACTGTAACAGTAGAGCGGAAAACTCCAGATTATCACTTCAGCCTCAGTGATTTTACCGAGAATTTGATTTTGATAATCGTTCTGCACACATTTTCCGTTCTGAATTTTCCAGCACGCAAAACAGCCTAAACAGGGTTTTATTTCCTTTTCGATTACATTGATGATTTCCACCTGATGCTCACCATTCTTTGATATTCCGTCAAGGAATGCATTTGTCAGGTGCATTGTATCGCTTTTTGCTTTTGGACTTCCGTTTAACACTAAAATTTTCATAATTTCTTAACTCCTTAAATTTAATTTTTATCAAAAAACGAAGTGCCTACACGAATAAGCATTTCTTTTGCTTCTTCCTTTGAAATCTGCACTACCCCTGTCACTATATATGATGCAAGCCCGTGAGTGTATATAGTTAAATCCTGAACATATGCACTTGCAACTTCTTTTGATATTCCGAGCTGATTTGATAGCATTTCAGTTATAACCGCATTCTGTCCTGCATCGGAAAACACTCTGATATCACTTGCAACATATCCGCCGCAGCCGTTCATAAAAATATATTTAAATAAATTCGGCTCATCAAATGCAACGTTGAGATAGTTAAGTCCCAAATCAAGGAATGACAACACTGCATTTTTCTGCATATTAAATAGTTTGTTTATCAGATGATTGCGTGCATAATCGGACAGTTCATTTCTCAGACCGTCCATATTGCCAAAATGCCATGAAATCGGCTGTGTTGAACATCCTATTTCCTTTGCCAATGCTTTTATGTTAATTGACTCGTAACCGTCACGGATAAGCATTTTTAAAGCGTGCTCAAGTATCATTTCTTTGGGGATTTTCGGACTACTCGGCATATTGCACCTCGATACTATAAATTTGTTTACTGTAAATCTGTTTATAGTATAAAATATTAATTATTTTTTGTCAATAGGTATTTTTTAATTTTAGAAAAGCTTCCCGAGAGATTTCTCTTAGAAACAAAACAGCGAGTGCCTTGCAAGCATTTTGTGCAGACAACTTGATATCTTTATTATTCTGTTCGACATTGTTTGCTCACAAAAAATTATTCCTTTCGACGTAATATTAAAAATATTTTAATTTCCACTTTAAAATTCTCTGATACTGTGATATACTTAGATATAAATGCGTATTGATTACATTTCGGCAAGAGCTGAGTCTTGCCCTACGAGATTAGGAGGAAATACAATGAAACCTATCGGTTTTGACAATCAAAAATATTTAGTTACACAATCTGAACAGATTCGCAAACGTATTTCTCAGTTTGGCGGCAAGCTCTATCTTGAGTTTGGCGGAAAACTTTTTGATGATTATCATGCTTCAAGAGTTCTGCCGGGTTTTGAACCTGACAGTAAAATAAGAATGTTACAGCAGTTGAAAGAAGACGTTGAGGTTGTTATCGCAATCAACGCCGCTGATATAGAAAACAATAAAATTCGTGGTGACCTCGGAATCACTTATGATGACGATGTTCTGCGTTTAATTGACACTTTCCGTGAAATGGGTATTTATGTAGGCAGTGTTGTTCTTACTCGCTATAACAATCAGCCTTCTGCTAATGCTTTTCTCAAGCACCTCACTTCACTTGGTGTGCGTTGTTATCGTCATTATCCTATTGCAGGATATCCGTCAGATGTCAGCCACATTGTAAGTGAAGAAGGTCTCGGTAAAAATGAATACATTGAGACAAGCCGTTCTTTGGTTGTTGTTACTGCTCCGGGTCCGGGAAGCGGGAAAATGGCTACCTGCCTCAGCCAGCTCTATCACGACCACAAGAGGGGTATTACAGCGGGATATGCGAAGTTTGAGACATTCCCTATTTGGAATATTCCACTCAAACATCCTGTTAATCTTGCATATGAGGCGGCAACTGCTGACCTCAACGACGTCAATATGATTGACCCGTTCCACCTTGATGCCTACGGCAAAACTGCTGTTAACTACAATCGAGACGTTGAAATTTTCCCTGTTCTCAACGCTATGTTTGAGCGTATTCAGGGTAGTTCTCCCTACAGCTCTCCGACAGATATGGGCGTTAATATGGCAGGCAACTGTATTATTGACGACAATGTTTGCTGTGAGGCTTCAAAAATGGAAATTCTCCGCCGTTACTACAAAGCTTGTGTAAATCGTTTTCGTGGCAAAAATAACAATGAAAATGAAGTTACAAAGCTTGAAATTCTGATGAACAAGGCAAATATTACTACTGATATTTTCCCTGCAGTTTCAGCTTCATTGCTAAAGGCGGAAACCACAGGCGCACCTGCAGGTGCAATTGTTCTTCCTGACGGACAGGTTGTTACGGGTAAAACTTCCGACAAATTGGGGGCTGCTTCTGCTTTACTGCTTAATTCACTCAAGGTTTTAGGCGGAATTGATGATGAGCTTGAGCTTATCTCGGCAAATGTTCTTGAACCTATATGCAATCTTAAAACTCAGTATCTCAAGCACAAGAATCCTCGCCTTCACACAGATGAGGTTTTACTTGCACTTACAATTTCGGCACTCAACGACCCGATTGCTAAATCTGCAATTGAACAACTCGAAAATCTCAAGGGCAGTGATGCACATTTTACTGTTATTCTCAGTGATGAAGATGAGCGCAATCTCAATCGTCTCGGAATTAATGTAAGCTGTGAACCTACTTTTGAACACAAGCGTTTGTATCATAAATAAATCAAAAAAATCAAAGCACCTGTTTTTAATGGCAGGTGCTTTTTGCTTTATGAAAAAATCAAACGGAAATAAAAGAGACCGACTCTTTCGAGTCAGCCTCTTATGATTAACTATTAACC
>JBGUUJ010000116.1:0-7394 GCA_045133455.1 Ruminococcus sp. | reverse complement strand
AGGTAATGACGTCAACTTAAGAAAAATATGAAAACAATGTTAGTCTTTCGGAACGTCGAGGAAATTCCTCTGACAGGGGAAATGCCACGAAATAGCAAAAGGGTTGCCGTTTTCGCAGAAAAGTCGTCCCCTACAAAATTGTTACGTTTCTGAATATCAATGTTTGATTTTAACGATGAAACTCATTGTTGAATACTTAATGACGACATTAGTTTGAAATGGGGTATTCAAATTGAAAGTATTATCATTTGTCAAAAACAATGCAGTGATGTGCATTGCGGCTTTGGCGGCACTTATCACATCATTCATCGTACCGCCTGATGCAGAATATCTGTCATACTTTGACTTCAAAACTCTTTCGTGTCTTTTCTGCGTTTTAGCTGTTGTATGCGCATTTAAAAACATCAACTTTTTCTACATTCTCGCTCAGGGAATTGTAAAATCATTCAAAAATATACGCAACGCAATCATCGCCCTTGTGTACATAACATTTATAGGCTCAATGCTTATTGCAAACGATATGGCACTGCTGACATTCCTGCCTTTGGGATACTTCGTTCTTGCAAACACAGGCAAGCAGAAATATATGGCTTTCACATTCATTATGCAGAACATAGCCGCAAATTTAGGCGGTATGCTGACGCCGTTCGGTAATCCGCAGAACCTTTATCTGTACACAAAATTTGAAATTCCGAATCTTGAGTTTATGCAGATAATGTTTCCTCCGTTCGTAATTTCAATCGTACTGATTACGGTGTGCTGTCTGTTCATCAAAAAAGAATCTCTTGAACTTGAGGACAAACATACTGATTTCAGCATTCCGAGAGCGATATTATACTCGGTGTTGTTTGTAATTTCAATTGCAATCGTATTCAGGGGAATACCTTATTACATAGGACTGATTGCTATTCCTGCCGTGCTTATTTTTGCGGACAGAAAAGCCTTGAAAATGGTCGATTATCCGTTACTATTTACGTTTGTGTTTTTCTTTATTTTTGCAGGAAATATGGCAAGAATTGATGCTGTCAAGGATTTGTTTGCATATCTTCTGGGGCAGAATACACTGTTATTCAGCGTTGTGTCATGTCAGGTTATAAGCAATGTGCCGTCTTCAATACTGCTGTCACAGTTTACAACAAATTATCAGGATTTACTTGTGGGAGTGAACATCGGAGGTGTCGGAACTCTGATTGCATCCCTTGCAAGTCTTATCACGTTCCGAGAATACACAAAACACAACCCCGACAAGGTAAAATATTACATAGGAATGTTCTCGGCGTTCAATTTTGGTTTTTTGATTATTCTTACAGTTATAATGTCGATAATATAATATAAAGCTCGAAAACAAGCCTTATTCATTCTTGTTTTCGAGCTTTTTCAAGTTTTATTGAAATGTTTTACACAAATTTCACTGCTGTACCGTATGCGAGAACTTCTGCTGCCTGCTGCATTACTGATGCTGATGTATATCTCACGCAAACAATTGCATCTGCGCCCATCTGCGCCGCCTGATCAATCATTCTCTGAGTTGCAATACCTCTTGCTTTAGACATCATTTCAGTATAAGATTTAAGTTCTCCGCCTACTATTGTCTTAAAGCCCTGTCCCATATCGCTGAACATATGCTTTGACTGGATAGTACTGCCTGTTACAAGACCGAGTGTTGCACAATTTCTGCCTGAAACTGTTTCTGTTGTTACAAGAATCATATTTTTACTCCTATTAATTAATTTTAAGGGTAGTGATGTTTTCAACTTCATCACTACCCTTATTTTACATTATTCTTTGTTATTCGTCAATATCTTCGAGGTCGCTTTCATCGACCTTTCTGAGTTCCTTCCTGTTAAATGCATCATAAATTACAGGAATTATATAGAGTGTCATAAAGGTTGCGTAGAGAAGTCCGCCGATACATACTATAGCAAGCGGCTGCATCATCTCTGCACCTGTACCGATTCCGAGTGCCATTACAGAAAGTCCGAGAACCGTTGTCAGGGCTGTAATAAGAATAGGTCTCATTCTTGTTATACCTGCCTCGACAATTGCTTCACGTCTTTCCATACCGTCAAGTCTGAGCTTGTTGATATAGTCAACAAGCACGATACCGTTGTTTACAATAATACCGCAGAGCATTATGAAACCGATAAGTGCAACTACACTCACGTCGAAGCCTGTAAGGAGCAAGCCTAAGAATCCGCCTGTGAATGCAAGTGGAATTGTAAACATAATGATGAACGGTGACTTGAGACTCTGGAACTGTGCAACCATTATCAGGTAAATGAGAACTACACCGAGAAGGAGCATAAGCATTAGCTGTGACATAGCTTCCATTGTCATTTTGTCAGAACCTGAATATTCGATTGAACAACCGTTTGGAAGTTTGTACTCGTCAAACAGTTTCTTTGTATCATTTGATACTTGTGTTGTTGTGTGACCTTCTTTCAAAGTACCTGTGATTGTAAGGTAACGCTTCTGATTCTGTCTTGAAATCAAGTCCATTGTCTCTGATTCTGAAATCTCTGCAACAGAAGAAAGTGAAGTTGTCTTTTCGTTGCCCTCACTGTCAGTATATGTTATCTGAACTGTGCCGACATTGTCTGATGAAATCTGCTGTTTTTCGTCTTTGACAACAACTACATCCATATCATCGCCGTTGTCATTTGTAAGCGTAGTTGATGTCTTTTCATTTGATACGGCTGTTGCTACCTGCTGATAAATCTGTGCAACCGTAAGTCCCTTCTCGGCAGCCTTTGTCTTATCAACAGTAACCTTGATTTCAGGTGACGTTGCACCTACACCGCTGTCAACTTCATCAATACCGTCAACAGTCTTGAGCTTTTCAGCCATATCTTCAGCTGTGTTTTTGAGTGTGTCAAGCTCATCGCCGTAGAGAATAACTTCGACTCCTCCGCTGCCTAAAAGTGATGTCATTGAGCTTGCCGAACCTCCGCCGACAGTTACTTCACCGTCGATTTTTTCAAGGTCCTGACCGATTTTCGTACAGATAGCCTCACTGTCTTTTGTGTTTTCATCTTTAAGTACACCGTAAGCTGTGATACTTCCTGCTTCTGATGAACTTCCTCCTGCGGAAAGTCCCATAAGCGAAGTTGTTCCGCCTGTCATTACTCCGACAGTTTCAAATTCATCATATTTATTGAGAACATCGTTAACCTGCTCTGCAATTTCAACAGTTTCTTCAAATGTTGCATTGTCATCAAGAGTTACCGATACTTGAACTTCCGTACTGCTCATTGAAGGCATAAAACTGAATCCCTTTGCAAGTGATCCCACCATACTTGCCACAAGAAGTGCAACTACAACAAGAATTGTAACAACCTTGTGTCTGAGTACAAATCGAAGCGATTTTTCATAAGCCTTCATAATTTTGCCGTCGTGAACATCTTTCTGGGGCTTCATCTTTCTGAGCAATCTCTGACTCATCGCAGGAATAAGTGTGAGAGCCACAATAAGGCTTGCGAGAAGTGAATATGCAATTGTGAGTGCCATATCAACAAATAGCTGACGTGTGATACCCTCTACGAACACAATCGGGAGGAACACGCAGATTGTTGTGAGTGTCGATGAAGCAATCGCTCCTGCAACCTGTTTTGCACCGTTGACTGCCGCCTGAATCGGTGAATATCCGAGACCTCTCAGTCTGTAGATATTTTCGATTACAACTACGGAGTTATCAACAAGCATACCGACGCCTATTGCAAGTCCCGAAAGTGAAATCATATTGAGAGTTATACCACTGAAATACATAAGCACAATTGCAAAAACCACGCTTATCGGAATTGAGAATGCAACAATGATTGTCGGTTTGATATCTCTTAAGAAGAGGAAAAGAATTATAATCGCAAGCAAAGCACCTGAAAGGAGATTCTGCAATACGCTGTCAACTACAACCGTGATGTAATCACCCTGATTGTAGAGCACAGTGAAGTGAAGATTACTGTCCTCTTTTGAAAGCTCATCAAATGTCTTGTTGATATTTTCACTTACTGTTGAAGTTGCAATATCACTCTGCTTTGAGAAGCTGAGTATAACGCCTGCTTTATCGTTGATTTTTGCATATATTTCGTCTGAATTATCAACAAGGAACACATCTGCAACATCATCAAGAGTTACTACTCCGATTCCGTCAACTTTGGTATCAAACAGAGGAAGATTTTTGAGTTCCTCTTCCGTTTGAACTTCGTCACCGACACGAACCATAAATTGGTTATTGTCATCATCTGTAACATAACCGGCAGGCATTGAGAAGTTCTGCGCTGTAAGGATTGTAGATATGGTTTCAACCGTTACGGTATTGTTCATATCCGCCTTATCCTTAGCCTGATCCTTCTGCTCTGTAAGTGTTTTCATTGAGCTTTCAATCTCACTCTGTGCAGCATCAAGCTGGGTTACTGCGCTTGTCACTTCGCTCTGTTTTGCTGTGAGTGTAGCCATTGCTGATGACATCTTGAAATCTGCACTTGACTGCTGTTTTGAAATTGTTGCAAGTGCTTCATCAACTGAAACAGATTTATCATCAAGACCTGCAATTGCTGTATCAAGCTGTTCGATACCTGCATTTATCTGTGCAATCTTATCGCTTATGCTCTTAATTGTGCTGTCAAGATTTGCAGTATCTGTACCAAGCTCTGCAAGAGTGTTGTTGATATCATCAATTGATGTATTTATTGTTGAAAGTGCAAGATTCGCCGACTCGATTGCAACAGTAAGACCTTCCTTTGTTGTGTTGTAAGGCTTGAGCTGTTCGTCAATCTGTGCAAGCTGAGTTTCGAGTTGTTTGTACTCTTCACTTTCCTTGTCAAGTCCGATCATCTGTGAAACGATTGACTTATATGTATCGCTGATTGTTGTAAGCACCTGAATTGTATCTGTAAGAGTCTTTTTCTGTGCAAGAAGCTCTTCGTAGGTTGTCTTTATTGTTAAAAGACCCTGATATGCAGTTTCAAGTGTCTGCTTTGTCTGTGTAAGAGAAGCTTTCTGATCAAGAAGTTGCATCTTTGCTGAAAGTAGCTGTGTTTTTCCGCTTTCAGCCTCGCCCTGTGCCTGTGAAAGCTGATTTGCAACAGACTCCTGCTGAGCGTTTATTTGCTCCATTGATGAAGTGATTGTATCAGCACCGCTTTCAGCCTTACTGATATTATCATCAAGTTCCTGCTTTGCACTGTTGAGCTTATCCTCAGCCTCTGCAAACTGGTCATCAAGTGCCACTGAAATCTTCTTATTGAGTGCGTCAATCTTCTTCTGTGAAATTACCACATTTTCCTTCTCGACAACCACACCCTTATCGGAAACCGAAGCTACACCGTCGATTCCTTCAAGCTCATTCATAAGCTCATTTGATACATAATCCGAAAGCTCGTTTCTGTCCTTGCCCTCATAATCTACTGCTACCATTGCAACAGGAAGCATATTCGGGTTTATCTTGAGAAGATAAGGTGTTCCCACTCCGTCAGGCCAGCTGTCGGATATCGTGTCAAGACTTGAGCGCATATCTACCGTTGCGGTGTCCATATTTGTTCCGTCCTCAAACTCAATCATAAGAATCGAGTAGTTGTTCGCTGAACTTGAAGTAATTTCCTTTACACCGTCTATCGTTGACATAGACTGTTCAAGCGGTTTAGAAACAGTTACTTCAACTGTTTCGGGCGTCTGACCCGCATAAGTTGTCATTATCAACGCATACGGAAAGTCCATATTCGGCAAAAGGTCAGGTGTCATCTTTGTGAATGACACTATTCCGAGCACCAGAACAAGTACAACGCACACAAAAACTGTCATAGGTTTTTTTACGCTGAATTTTGATAACATTGATTACTCTCCCTAAATTTAATTATATTTATTAACTGCACCCGACTTGACAATTTCAAGCTTACGCAGATAACTTTTTCTTATTTTCTCCTTATCTTCATTCATTACAAACACATCAAAAATTGCATTTTTGAGCACCTGTACAAGTATCTGTGAAAGACATTTCACATCGTATTCGTCTCTATATTTCAGATTATCTGTGTTAAAATGCTTTGAAATTTCCTGCAAAGACACAAAGCCATTACATCTGTTCAAAAGATATTCTGAAATCAGGTCATCATTTGCCCTGAGATTTTTCAGAAGATTTTTGAGTATCATTCTCTGCTTATCATCATCGGCAAGACCTGCTATTATATCAAAGAGTTTTTCATAAGTATAAAATATATCTCCGTTTGATATTTTCAATGCATTATATGCCTTTTCAAGCGAAATATCAACAAACGTAGTTGTAAGCACTTCAACGAGGTCTACTTTATCGTCAAAATACTGATAAAAACTACCTCTTGATATGTTTGCAGTCTTGATGATTCTGTTTATGCTCACCTTTTCGGTCGTAGCACTTGAAAACTCTTTCATAATTGCATCAATTATTCTGTGCCTTTTCTCTTCAGGCAGATTGTAGAACGTCTTTTTTATCACACAAAGCATCCTCTCTGTTAAATATGACAGTATGTCATACGATAGAATGTGATAATTTTAACACTATTAAAAAAGCCTGTCAATATGTACACTTTAAGCCTTTTGTGAATGTTTTCTGAAAATTATGTGAAGCCGTGAGCCACGTCAGGCAATTCGAGCAGATAGTACGGATTTTAATATAGCACGGTTGCCCAACCGTTATCTTTTCTCTGATTGATAAGTTGCATTTACTGAACTTCTTTCCTATGATTCAAATGTATCCCGATATGCCCTATTCCAAGTATAATTGTTGCAACTATCAGTAAAATGTTTTTGCCGTATACTCCTAACAATAAGAAACTTAATACCGGCAAAGTAGCTCCTGCAACAGGAACTCCCAATAAACTGCTATACATATCTTTCATTGTTTTGCTGCTTCTAAAATACCTTATCCAATAAATTTCATAAAGAATCATTAATAAAAATGCAACTAATAATATAATTGACCAATTTGAAATACTATTTATGTTAAAATCTGTAAATATCAAAGATAAACAAGTTGCTGATATTTCGCCTATTCGTTCAAAAGTTAACAATATCTTGTTTTCATTTGCAACATATTTATCATAATCTTTAGGCTTGCATTTACTCCAAATAATATTAGGAATCATCAGCATAAGTAAAAATAATAGCCCTATGTATGAAAATCCAAAATTCATTATAAAACACCCCTGCAAGTTCAAAGTTTACGTCAACTTTTTTATTTGATAAGATCTGCACACTTGCCGTTTGAAAGTCTGATTAAATCCTTGGGTTTCAAATCTATCTGAAAGCCGATTTTTCCTGCACTGACGATTATCTGAGGAATTTCTTCTGCTGTTATATGAAATGTAGTAACAAACTGCTTTTTCATTCCGAGCGGTGAACAACCTCCCCTGACGTAACCTGTG
>JBGUUJ010000115.1:0-3006 GCA_045133455.1 Ruminococcus sp. | reverse complement strand
TCAACGGTAAAGATATGGTCAAATCTCTTTGCGCAGTCCTCAATAACAGCCTTGACAATCGCCTTTACTGTCGGAAAGCTGTACTGCTCAACTGCAATACCCTGCTCTTCAAGCATATCGCAGGCTTTTGCAGTTTCTTCGAGAATTGCACCTGTTGAGAAAACTGCAACTTTTTTCGGCAAATCTTTCGCATCTCTGAGCTTATAAGCTTTGCCGATTTCAAATTCTTTCATTACCGTATTAACGTTTTTCTCTCCGCCTCTGCCGAGTCTTAGATAACAGGTTCCTTCTGTCTGAGAGATTTTTCTTGTTGCAAGCTCAGCTTCCACAGGGTCACCCGGACAGATTACAGTTACATCGGGCAAAGCTCTGAGAATCGCAATATCCTCAGTCGCATGATGACTCATTCCGAGTGAGCCGTACACATATCCTCCGCCTACGCAGATGACATTTACATTTGCATTGTGATATGCACAGTCGTTTCTTATCTGTTCAAGACAACGGAGTGTAGGGAAATTTCCTATTGAATATGTAAAAACCTTTTTGCCCTCAAGTGCCATTCCTGCCGCTACACCTGTCATATTCTGTTCTGCTATGCCTGCATTTATGAACTGATTCGGCAGAGTTTCCCAGAAAGGTTTCAGCACTCCGAAACCGAGGTCACCTGTGATAAGCTCAACAGATTTGTCCTCTTTTCCAAGTTCGATTAAAGTTCTGATTACTGTATCTCTCATCTCTCTTCAACCTCCCTCGTGTAATATGTAGGATTATATGTCTCCGAAACCGTATGTCTGCAATTTTCAGGCCGAGCTTCTGTTTCAGGACAACCGTTAGGTGTATACGGGTCAGTCACTTCTTCGGGCTTTATCTTATGAAGTTCATTTACCGCACAGTTGTATTCCCAACCCTCGTGAGGGAATCTGTAGTGCCAGAGTATATCCATTTCCATAAACGACACGCCCTTGCCCTTTACTGTATGTGCAATAACAACAGTAGGCTTATGCTCAGGGTTTGAAGTGTCTTTCAATGCATTTTTGAGTTCATCGTGATTATGACCGTCAACTTCAATTACATTCCAGCCAAAACCAGCCCAACGCTTTGCCATATCAACTTCAAGAGTGTTGTTGCAGTAATCAAGGCTCTGCATATGGTTATGGTCAACAATAGCTACAAGATTATCAAGCTTATAATGATTTGCAAACTCAGCCGCTTCCCATACTGAGCCTTCGTTGCACTCACCGTCACCCATTACTACAAAAGAACGGAATGCTTTACCGTCCTGCTTTGCAGCAAGTGCTCTTCCTGCGGCAACAGGCAATCCGTGACCGAGCGAACCTGTTGAAAAATCAATTCCCGGGAGATGGTGTGAAACGTGACCGGACAATCTGCTTCCGTTAGCATAATGAGTTTTGAGTTCATCAACAGCAAAAAATCCGTTTTCCGCAATTGATGCATATACAGACGCACCTGCATGGCCTTTGCTGAGAATAAAACGGTCTCTGCCGTCCCATTCGGGATTTTTATTATCAAATTTAAGTATATCTGTATAGAGAACACCCATAATATCTGCAACCGATAAGATTGCTCCGATATGACTGCCTCCCGACAACGCTGTCATCTCTATTCCGTGACGTCTGATAAGCCACGCAAGTACTTTGCTCGTCATCTTCCCATATTCCTCCTAAATCCCTTTATTCTCCTTTTTTCTGCCTCTCATCTATATAGGTATAGATTTTTTCTATTATTTCCGAATCAACATCAGGGTCAAATTTGCGTGCAAAAATAGCTTCTTCTGCATTGATAAGTCTGTCAAAATCTTCTGTTCTGAATATTGATGGCTTTCCGGACCAATCAATATATCTAAGACATCCTTTAGTTTTTGTTTCTATATTATACACCTTTTTATAAAAATCTGAATTATATAGCATTGTCTGCATTATCAATTCATCACTGGCGATTGTCTTTTGAAATGTATCCTCAATAAAATCTCTTTTACTTAACACATATCTGGCAAAATCATCAGTTATTGTAAACCAGTTCCAACCATCGATAATTTTAATTTCTTTATTTTTTAAACGGTTAACACCCACAAATTTCTGCACATACTCCAATAATAAATCTAATACCTTTAATTCTTTATGAGTTCTGTAAAACTTATTGTGTGTAAACGGATGATAGAATTTAACTCTGCGAACAGAATACCATATTTCTTCAGGAAATATACCCAAAAATTCATTATCTTTATCATCAAGAAATTCATGTATTTGATTCTGAGTCTTAATAGGCAAATCCGAACCACTTATCAAATGATAATATTTATAGTGATCTTTGTTACAAGCTTCATGTAACAAACATAATTCTGCATTCGTCTGTGAGTAATCCGCCCAGTATACTTTTGTTCTTGGGATAAAAATAATCTTGGATTTTCTTACAGCGTTATCAAAATATGTAACATCAAAATCATCTGCTTTTGCATCAATATGAACAAATATATCATTTCGTTCATCGTCAAGCAAATGTAACAACTTTTTTAGCAAATCAAAATGGTTAAATGCCATAATAAGATATGCATGTCTATTCATAATTTTCACCCCATTATAATACATATCCTGTAAAATCGGACACATAATATGGAAAACGCTGCAAATAGAAAAACAACAACATTACCATAACATAAACAGGCATTATTATTTTTCGTTCCTGCTTATTAAACCCAACATACAATAAATATGGCATTAAAATAAGATTATACACTTCGCAATATATAGGAAGTCTGCCAATCAATATCCCGCTTGTAAACACACCTACAAGATATAATGCAGCTGTAATTAACGACATATTAATCATAATAGGCAACATTCTGTTTTTTTCATAATAAGCAGCGAGTACATTTCTTTTCCAGAAAGCAATCAAAGGCGGAATTGCGTAAAACAACACTCTTATCGGATTTACTCCATCATCTTCCGCAAATTGTTCCGTAAAGCCACTATAACCAGTATCACTTAA
>JBGUUJ010000114.1:0-3296 GCA_045133455.1 Ruminococcus sp. | reverse complement strand
GCCATAAGGTCTATCGGGTATTCCTTTGGCTCACCAAGCTGAACCGGAGTGCCGGGCTCGATTTTGTTCATCTTCATTTTCATATAATCTCTCTGCTGTTTGAGTGAGATTATCATTGGCTTAGGAAATGTTACGCTCTTTCCAAACGGATTTACTACTATGCCGAGTACATTTGAACTTGGATCCATTACCATCTGTGAAAGGCTGTCAAAATCTGTTACTACTTTGTTTGTTGCCTGTGTATCTTTCCACTTGAACATCTCGTCTGTGTCGGTGAATACACCGAAGAACTTTTCTTTGTTGGCATTCTCAAGAAGTCTGAACTGAACCTGTGTTGCCTGTTCCATTACGGTCTGTCCGTTTCTTGTGCGTGCCTGTGTTGTTGGTTTTACAATTGCCGGAAGCACAAATTTTGCTTTCATCATTGCATTTACCATTGCATCAATGTTTTCTTTGCTTCCGTCTGCCTGCATTTTCTCAATTGCTTCTACAAGCTCAGGATTTTTTATCTGTTCAGCAGGCACTTTGCTGCCTTCCATTTTTACATTCTTTAAATCACTCATTGTATTAATCCTCCATATTGGTTTTCTATGATTATTCTACTGTGTAGGTTTTGTCTTTTTCAACTTCAAGTCCCTGTCCTTCAGGATACTGCACGCTGTCTGATGCATAACCGTCATTGAAAATGATGCGTGGTGATGTCCATTCCATATCAAACGTATAGCTGTATTTGCCGTCATCTTCTTTTGTCATTTCAACTCCGGGCCAAACGTCATTTTCATAGCCGTCTTCATCATACACATAGGCATAAATCTCCTCGCCCCATTCATCAGGCTTTTCAAAGTAAACTTTCGTGCCTTCTCCGATTGTGTACATCTTTTTATAGGTAAACTCTACTCTTTCGTAGGTCTTTACACCCTGCTCATTTTCTGCTCTGAGTTCAAGTGTTGCTATTTCGCCATCTTCAGGGAGTGTAACTTTTACTTTATCTCCGTCTTTAAACGTAACTGCTTCTGCTCCGTTGAGTGAATATGTTGCGTTCTTCGCATTTTCGGCTGTGAGTGTTACATTCAATGACTCACTCTCAAATGTAAATGCTGTATCATCTGCAACACCTACGTTTGCGCACTTTGCATATTCTGTATATCCCTCGTTGTAAAGTACTACAACTGAATTTTCAGGAATTGATGTCTCACAAGTGATTTTACCGTCATTGACAACGTATTCAGTCTTGTTGTCAACTCTGTCAATATATGTGCCATCTGCAAGGTTTGTTTCAAAATCAACCTTGAGTTCGTCTTTTGTATTGACGATTACTACTCCCTTTTCGCCTCGTTCAATCATCAATGCAGTTGAGTCCATATGAGGGTTCACAAGATTTTCTTCTTCACCTACCATTGCTGTTCTGAAGAAGTTTACAGCTGTTACTCTGCTGTCTTTGTACATATCGTCACCTTGTGCACCGATTCTGTTCATTCCCCACTCATTATCCATTGAGCAGTTGTACGGTCTTGAGAAAAACAGCGGTGTACCGTCTTTACGAGCTGTAATGATTGACCAACCGAGAATTACCTGATCATTTGTAAGTTGATACCATGTTCCGTCGTTTATATAGTTATCGTGAGATTCAACCCATGTTACCATGCTGAGTTCTGCGTCTCCGAGCCAATAATCAGACACCATACTTGTATCAATCATATCGTTTACAACCGCAGAACGTATTTTGCTTCCATATGTACTTGATGTTGTTCTGCCGATTTCATCGATATAATCAGCTATTCTGTCATTATTACCTTGTAATACTTCGCCATAGATGAACATATTGTCTGCGCTTGTGATTTCGGTAGTAACCCTTTCCCAGAAGTTATTTTCAAAACCGTCATCTTCTTTCGGATCATCAGGAAGTCCTATATGCTTTGCAGTATCGTGACGAAAACCGTCTGCTCCACAAGCAATGCAGTCATTGAGAAATTCAATGAAATAATCCTGATAAGATGTTCTCTCGGTATTGATATCAGGAAGACCGCCCATTTTATAGGTTGTACAATGAAGTCTGTTACTGTAATCTGTGAGATCATTGGCATTACCTTCGTGATAGAGAGTTTCAAGACTTCCGCCGCCTGCTTCGATAAGATCTTCGCTGATTGCATCGGTTTCAGGTGTTGTGTGGTTTGCAATTACGTCAACAATTACTTTTACACCATATTTTTCTGCTTCGTCACACATCGCCTTGAACTCATCTCTAGTTCCGAGCTGATAATTACCGATTTTAAAATCTGTTGGCTGATAATGGTAATACCACTTTCCGTTTCCGTAAAGCTCCATTCCTCCGCCTTCACCTTCGAGACATTCGTTAATTGGAGAAGTCTGCACTGCTGTAAAACCTGCTGCTGCTATATCTGCCATTGACTCCTTGATTGTATTAAAATCCCAGCTGAATGCTTGAAGAATCGCTCCGTCTTCTACCTTGTCTGCTGTTTTGAAATCAACAGATGCTGTCTGCTCTCCGTCCTTCGAACAGCCTGTAATTGATACTACTGTACCCGCAAGAAGTGCTGTAGATAAAAGACCAGCCATAATTCTTTTAAACAATTATAATCACCGTCTTTCATATTCTTATGAATTAATTTCAAACCTCATTTTGGTTTATACAACATTTAATCTGCTGCATTAAAACTTATTATACCATAAACTGTTTATATTTTAAATACTTTTTGGGCATTTTTATATATATTATTTTTGTGTTCACCTATTATTTGCCCTAAATTAAGTATAAATTTAAAATTACATATATTGTTTTGAGTCTGATTATGTTGTATAATATTATTAATAATGTTTAAGGTCGGTATTTTTATGAGCCACGCTGTTATTATAACTTTATATTATGAAAACAGAAAAACTATAGAATTATGCAATAAGCTTCATGAGCTTGGTGCTGAAAATATTGTCATTGTCAATGACGGCTGTCCATACAAGAATGAATTTTTCAACGAGCTTATCAGTATCGGTTGTCATATTATAAATCTTAAAGGTCAAAACGGTAAAGGTGCAAGTCTGAGGGCAGGTATCAAATTTGCTCATGATAATCTTTATAATATTACGGGGTATATTACTGCTGATGCCGACGGACAACACTCTGCTGAAGATGTTATGAAAATCAGCCGTGCCCTGGATCTTCGTCCTGATTGTCTGATACTCGGAAGAAGAAATCTCAGAAAATCAAAGGCTCCTCTTGCTGTTAGATTCGGTCATTTTATCTCTTCAATTTATTTTAAGGTAATTACGGGTGTTAGGTG
>JBGUUJ010000113.1:0-2169 GCA_045133455.1 Ruminococcus sp. | reverse complement strand
TTTGTGTCCGCTTTCTTTCTCTAATTCTTCCATTTTCTCTTGTAATTTTTCAAAACTTTCCATTTTTTTCACCCACTTATGTTATACCATATGTAGGTTTTTATTTTTATTACAATTTTATTTCAAAATTAGATTCACGTGGCTTTGTCTTTTAGCTTTGGGGAGATAGGTTGTTTTTATATGAAACGTTTTGTGCCCAACCGTTTACTCGGTTTAGCGGTAACTGCTACATTGCTTTCATTAAAGTCGGGCATAGGAGTTATCTAAAAATGAACCTATCTGCCCGATTTGCGTGTGGTTTCACGTTGCCGACCGTAAAATTCTTGTGAAAACAACAAAGGAGCCGTCTTTTTGACAGCTCCTTAATCCGGTTACGTTATGTGAAACTGCTCGGTTACACTCGGGCATAGAATGTTTGACAAAACTTCACCAACAAAAGTTGTTATTGTCGGGAAGCAAAGTCTTGATGAAATGCCAACAACTGTGACGAAATAAAATATCAACCTTTCTATTAGAATTGCCTGCCGAGGCACTTGCTTTTATATGTTGTTTACCGTTCCGATGTAAACAGGGATTTCGCTTTCGTTGTCGATGAGGACGAAGATGAACGGGCGGTTGAACTCAACCGTTGTGTCAGTCTTTTCAAGCTCCTTCACACGTTCCTTGACGGGGGCTGAGGTGTCCTCATTTCCGTATCCGCCTATGCCTGACGCAGTCACGGAAAACTCGGGGGTGATTTCGTACATCTCGTTGAGCATAAAGTCATCAGAGTTTGAGATGTTGCCAAAGGTTGCTTCCTCCGTGAAGAGTGTGTAAAGTCCGCTTTCAGTCAATGCGTCTGAGAGAGGTCGTGCGGTGTCCTCCGACTTGATTGAAAACTCGGGGATTTTTGCGGTAACTTTTTTGGTTATGTCCATACTATCCAGAAGAGTTGAATACTCAAGGTTTGTGAAATCTGCAACGTAATCTTCAAGTGAAGTGCCTTCATTCGGCATAACAAGCACGAGTTTCAGCGGATTTTTGCTTGTGTATTTGATAATACCCACAGCCTTGTCGGACTTCAAAAGATACTCGTTTGAGGTCATAAAGTTTACCTCTTTGTCGCCTGACTCAGCCTTGAAAGTGCCCTTTTCTATGTCGCTTTCAGCGTATGCTTCAAGCCATTTGTCGCTGATATCGGAAGCTGTTACCGATATGAGAGTCTGTTTGCTGTCGAGTTCGGTAAGTGTATCTTTTGATGTGAAACTGCTGAAATGGCTGTTGATTTTTGTAAGTGCGTTCTCATCGGAGAACATAAATCTGAAAATGTCATTGCCGTAGTAGCTTGCATTTGACTTGAGAAAACTTGTTTTTACGTCAGTAGTGTCGTTGATAAACAGGTTGTTTTCAAGTTTGATGTATTCGCTCTCGGTAGCCTCCTGCTTTTTGCCCGAAAGCTCGTCAACTTCACCGTCTCCTGTTTTGCTTACAGCCTCAAGACGGCTCTTGAAGTATGACGAACACTGATTGATATTGTCAAGTGTGAGGTCACTGCCGAGTGCAAGTGAAATTTCGTCCTTTGAATCGCCTGTTGCACCGTTCATAAAAAGGGCAAGCTGAAGAGTTGTGTTTGCAGGATTGAGCACAAAGGAGTTAGTCTTATCATCAAGCTGTGAGTAATATTTGCGAAAGAATTTCAGCTCAAAGTTGGTGATTGTGCTTGCGTAGTTGTTGTAAGACTGCGGAGCAGAAGTTGCACCGTCGCTGTAGTTATAGGTGTCTTCGTATGAAGAGCTTCGTGTGTAGTCTGTTGAAAGTTTTTCACTGTCGGAAAACTGTGACGGGTCACCGCATGCACAAAGCGAAGATGCGGTGATTAAAAGACTGAGAATAAGAGCGAGTTTTCTTTTCATTTTTATATTCCTTTCAGGGGGGTCGGAAAAATAGAATTTATAGGGACGTATTCATTTATTTATCAGGCAATAATGTTATAAATTATATCAACCTGTCTGCTCTTGCCGAAAACGTAACCGATAAATCAGTTATACGGTCGGGAAACAAATGTATGATTTTATATCAACCTGTCTGCTCTTGCCGAAAACGTAACCGATAAATCAGTTATACGGTCGGGAAACAAACGTATAATTTTATATCAATCTGTCTGCCCGAATTAAAAACCGCAGATTTTTT
>JBGUUJ010000112.1:0-1790 GCA_045133455.1 Ruminococcus sp. | reverse complement strand
ATGAACTCCTAATAATTAATCTCTAAGGAAAGTATTCATCTTCTCAAGACACTGTTCGGCAGTCTTACGTCCGATTTGATAAACTCTTTCAAGTTCGTCGGGATTTTTCTCCATTTTGCCGATGTTCAAAGGCTCAGACGGACGAATTACAAAGACTTCACCGTTTTCTTCTTTTTCTCTGATGTACTTTGTAGTTTCGTTGTAATTTATATGACGTTCAGCCATTGCTTTAATCAGGTTCGGATACTTGCGAAGCATTATTTTTGCAAGAGGAAGAGCCTGATTTTTTCCTTTTATGTAGTCAAGCGGTTGGGTGAGAATTACAACATTTCGGTTGTATCCTATGCTTTCAAAATATTTCAGCGGTATTGAGTCTGCAACACCACCGTCAAGCAACTTGTTGTCACCTATTTCTACAACTCGGGACACCATCGGCATAGATGCAGATGCTCTCATCCATTGAATATCATCGTTTCTGCCGGTCGTACATTTGTGATATACAGGCTTGCCTGTCAGAACATCAGTGCAAGTTACATAAAACTCCATAGGGTTCTTTTCAAAAGCTTCATAATCCCATATGTCGAGCTTTTCGGGGATTTCCCTGTAGCAGAAATCAGCTCCGAAGAGGTCGCCGGTCTTTATCAGTGAACGAAAGCTTGCATATCGCTTGTCATTGCAGTAGTTTTTGTTGTATCGCACGGCTCTGCCGATTTGATTTGATTTATAGTTACAGCCGAAAGCAGCTCCTGCCGATACGCCTATTGTACCGTCAAATGTGATGTTATTCTCCATAAAAACGTCAATCACACCACAGGTGAACATTCCACGCATTGCTCCGCCTTCAAGAATAAGACCTGTTTTCTTCATATTGCATCTCCTTACGGATTTTGTAATTTTAATTATACCACATTATTATAATTTTGACATGGTTATTTTGGTTAAAGCATTGACAATGCGAAAATAATATGATATTAACAAGGTATATTTATTTCGGGAGGCAGATTATGAAGAAAATTCTTGTTGTTGTGGATATGCAGAACGATTTTGTAGACGGAGCACTCGGCACAAAGGAAGCTCAGAATATTGTAAAAAACGTGGCTGAAAAGATAAAATCGTATGACGATATTTTCGTGACATACGATACACATTCTGAAAATTATATGCAAACGTCAGAGGGTAAGAAACTCCCTGTTCCTCACTGCATAAAAGGTACGCAAGGCTGGAAGCTTAATGCTGAAATTCAGCAGGCTTTGTCAGGCAAAAAATATACCGAAGTCGAGAAGATAACTTTCGGTTCGGTTGATTTGCCGAAACTCATATCGGAGTATGCGGAAGATGAAGATTTTTCAGTTGAGCTTGTGGGATTGTGTACGGATATCTGCGTTGTTTCAAATGCGTTGATTTTAAAGGCAAACTTCCCTGAAAAGGAAATAACGGTTGATGCGTCCTGTTGCGCAGGAGTGAGCCCCGAAACTCACAATGCATCACTCGACACAATGAGATGTTGTCAGATTAATATAATTGAATGAATGTCATTCTCAGATTCCCGATTAAGAAGTGAATTTACCCCAAAAATCAATAATTATAATAATAACAAAACCGCTGAGCGTTCATTCAGCGGTTTTGTTTGTTAAGTATTGTCTTAAAGATTTTCATTATATTATAGTAGTTTACACCGTTATCCCAAAATCGAAAATATTAGTAAGCAAAAGTAGAATGTTAAGCTTTTTCATAAAATCACCTCATAGCCTATTATATAGCATATATTGAGCAAAGTAAATACAAAAAAT
>JBGUUJ010000111.1:0-9433 GCA_045133455.1 Ruminococcus sp. | reverse complement strand
TGCGCCGCTTGACACTGATACAGTAGTAGGTACAGCCACAATTTATTATCAGGACAGCAAAACAGGCGAGAAGCAGGAAATCGCGAAGGTAAACCTTGTACCGAGTGAAAAAATTGAGATGAGCGGTTTCCTTTATGTTCTCAATGTAATCACAACAGTGCTTCAGTCATATTGGTTCATTGTAATCATCGGAATAATAATATTCATACTTATCTGCTACTTCATAATGTCAAAGATAAACAGACGACGCAGTAAAAAGAACAGAAGTGTAAAGCATTACAGAAATCTTTAAAATGCAAAAACACGAGGTATCCTGATTTAAGATACCTCGTGTTTGTTGTTTTATGTGTTTTATTATGATACAAGCATTTTCTGAATTGCTGTTGCATCGCTGGAATTTACAGAACCTTTCATAACCTATCTCCACGAATTGTATGTAACGTCATGTTGCTGTAATAATTTTGTAAACGTTTCTTTACTTGAAATTTTATGCCTATATGTTATAATTGTTTTAGAGAAAAATAAAAGAGGTGCAAAGAATATGAAATGTCCGTATTGCGGTTATGAAGAAAGTAAAGTAATTGACTCACGTTCAGCCGATGACGGTGAGAGAATCCGCAGAAGAAGAGAGTGTCTCAAATGCGGAAAACGCTTCACAACACACGAGATAATCGAAACAGTGCCTATAATCGTTGTAAAGCGTGATAAATCAAGAGAAGTGTTCGACAGAAATAAACTTACTGCAGGAATTCTCAGAGCTTGTGAAAAGAGACCTGTGTCAATAGAGCAGATTGAAAAAATGGTTGATATAATTGAAGCAAAACTTCAGAGCAGTCTCGATAGGGAAATTACCTCAATGCAGATTGGCGAACTTGCAATGGAACAGATAAAAGAGGCAGATGAAGTATCATACGTTCGCTTTGCATCGGTATACCGTCAGTTCAAGGACATAAATACCTTTATGGACGAACTTAACAAACTCCTTACAGAGAAAAAGTAATTTTTAGTTTTGGCAGACAGGTTAATATCAGTATAAGCATTTGTTGCCTGACTTTAAAGTCAATATATCGGCTTACATACTAATTAAAGAACAAAATGGCTAATCCTACTTTAATGCGAGATTAGCCATTTTATTATTGTCGAGAAGTAAAGCTTAGATAAAATACAAACAACTGTAACGAAATAAAAATATCAAGCTGTTTGCACGAATTACAAACCGAGGTACTCGGTCTTTTTCAATTATAGTAGTTTAAATTTGCTTCTATTACATTCAATAATACCCTCACCACGCAGTTTACTGATTTCAGCAGATAAACCGCTTCGGTCAACTTCCAGATAATCAGCGAGTTCCTGACGGTCAAAGGGAATTGAAAAACTATTACTATTGTGTTGTTTAGCCTGTTGCATAAGATAGGTAATCAGTTTTTCTCTTGTAGTTCGTTTTGAAGTGACCTCTGCTTTCTGATTGAAGAATATATTTTTCATAGCCATAATTCTCAATAGATTAAAAATTATCTGATTATGAAATTCACAGGAGTTGCTGCAGGTTTTCGTGATTCGCTGACAATCAATCATCATAACCTCCGTTTTTTCAGATGCTATAACACTCACGGGAATTTCCTGAATATCAGCACAGGCAAAGGACTCACCAAACAGGTGAGAAGGCTCAATATTTGCAATAATGTTTCTGTTTCCGTAGAAATCAATTCTGACAATCTGAACGTTGCCCGACAGAACAATACCCACATTTTTTGCAGGTTCACCCTCGGCAATGATTGTTTCACCCTTTTCAAAACTCCAAATATTTGCGTTAAGGCAACCGAGCATCGGGAAGAGGTTGTCATCAGTAATGTTATCAAATAAGGAACAAATTCTTATTATTTCAAAATATTTCTTCATAAAACTTATCCTTTTGTTGAATTTTCAACATACATTCTTTTCTCATTGTACTATAATGAACTCAGAAATTCAAGGAGGTAAAATTATGATTAGAAAAATTATAAAAATAGATGAAGAAAAATGTAACGGTTGCAGTGCCTGTGCAGCAGCCTGTCACGAAGGTGCAATTGAAATGATTAACGGAAAAGCGAAGCTCACCCGTGAAGATTATTGTGACGGTCTGGGAGATTGTCTGCCTGCGTGTCCGACAAATGCAATTTCATTTGAGGAAAGGGAAGCACCTGCATACAACGAGGAAGCGGTTCTCAAAGCAAAACAGGTAAAGCAAACGACTCTGCCTTGCGGTTGTCCCGGTACACACTCAAAGAGGATAGAAAGAAAACCTGGAAATATGGCAAATATAAATATGCCTGCAACTGAAAGTCAGCTCACACAGTGGCCTGTGCAGATTAAACTTGTACCGATAAACGCTCCGTATTTTGATAATGCAAACATACTTGTAGCGGCTGATTGCACAGCATATGCATACGGCAATTTTCATAACGAATTCATTAGAAACAGAATAACGCTTATCGGATGTCCGAAGCTTGATGAAGGTGACTATGCGGATAAACTCACTCAAATTATTGCAAATAACAATATTAAAAGCGTAACAGTAGTTCGTATGGAAGTGCCTTGCTGTGGCGGTATAGAAAATGCAGTGAGAACAGCCCTTCAGGCGAGCGGAAAATTTATTCCGTGGCAGGTAGTAACAATCTCAACCGACGGCAGAAAAATTGAGTAAATAACGAGTGTCTTGTACGCATTTTGTTAAGGTTCTTATAAAGTAAAGCAGTCTCAAAACGAAAAAGTTTTGAGACTGCCTTTAATTTTATTAACCGTATTTTACGTTATATGAAACTGCTCGATCACGCTCGGGCATAGAAGGTTTGACAAAACTTCATCAACAGTAGTTGTTATTGTCGAGAAGTAAAGTCTCGATAAAATACCAATATCTGTAATGAAATAAAAATATCAACCTGTCTGCCCGATTTGCCTGTCGAGGCACTCGCTTTTATTTTACAGGGATAACTAAAGGCTGGTTAGCAGTTGCATCAAAAGTAAATAAGTAGCTGCCGCCGTCAGCATTGAATGTTGTTGAGTTCTGCCAAGCAGGATTGTACTGTGCTTTGTACATATTATTGAATGTACAACCACAGCCGTATTCAACATCATCAACACTAACCTTAATCTGATAAGTGCCTGCTGTTAAATCAGTAGTAGCAGTGAAAATATTTGCATTATCTGACGACTGTGTTAATGTAAGGTCAAGATCTCCGATAATCATAACCGAAGAAATCTCTTCCTGACGAATTACAGATAATGTGTTTGTTTTCATATTAAATGTAAATGTGTATTTACCGCCTTCAGTTACAAATGTAGTTGCTTTTTTTCAGTTATAATCATAAGGCACATAATACATATTGTTTGTGAATGTAGAACCGCAACCGTATTCTGTACCGTCTGCGTTAATCTTAAACTGATAAGTACCTGCTGCAATGTCAGCTGTTGCTGTGAAGATGTTTGCATCATTTGATGATTTTGCAAATGTGAGGTTAATATCGCCTGTCAGTTTAACATTGTCAGCTGATACAACCTTGCGTTTAACAGTAAGACCGTTTGTTGCAGGATTGAATGAGAATGTATATTCTCCTCCTGTTACATTGAAAGTCGTAGCTTTTTTCCATTCAGAACGGTAGATGATGTTGTATATTTCATCAGTGAATACAGAACCAAAACCGTATGCAGTACCGTTGCTTTCAATCTTGAAGTTGTATGTGCCTGCATCAAGTGTTGTTTTTCCTGTGAAAACACCGTTGACATATGTGAGTTCAAGGTTGATATCACCTGTAATGCTTGCATTGTCAAGTGCGGAGAAAGGAACATTATTTTCATTTGCATATGTTTCAGCTGTTGAACCAATGTATCCGAAAATTGTAGCATTATTACACTCTGCAAATGCAGAATAATCTTCTTCGCAAGCATAGTTTGCTCCGTTGATATAACCAAAGAGGTAGTAATTTGTTGTTTCTTCCGCTGACACGCTTATGCCTGTAACGCACATACTTAATACGAGCATTACCGAAATCATAAGAGCAGTCAGTTTCTTGAATGTGCTTGATTTCATTTTATGAAAATCCTCCTTTATTGTTTTGGTAAAAAACCATTATAGATTTTATAACTTTTATTATAAAAAACAATATTATAATTGCACAATATTAAAGTTGCTAATAAACGCAAAAAATGATAAATTTAACCTCTAAATTTTCTGTGATTTAAATTAAAATAATATTTGACAATATAATGATTAAATAAAATAAAAAACAAGACTTGAATAGTTGTTTTATTGCCGGAAGTAAATGAAGAGTATGATTATATTGCTGAAATTTCTGCGAAATCTATAACTTTGGAAAGATTTTAAGTGATAATTTAATGCAATTATAAGTTATCAAAAATATCAGTTATCTATTTATATAAAAACAAAAAACACGATAAAAAATTTGTGCAGATGATATAATTTAAGATTGATTTCTTAAATGTGACAGATTTTGAAATAGGTGTCTTTTAATGTTTAAAGAGCTAAGGCAGATACAAATAGATCTGTAGTATTATTTTTTAATCAGTTTAGCTAAAAAGCATAAAAAGCTAAAGGCGGTATTGTATATCTATACAGTATTTTCAATTTAACACAAAGAAATATTGAACTAAAGCAACAAATATTGTAAAATGAAATTACATTACAGACAAAAGGAGTGTAACTATATGAGAAACATTAAAAGGATAAGCAAGGCAATGATTTCAATAGTACTTTGTCTTTCTTTGATTGTATGTGCAAGTCCGTTAATATCGGCAAATGACGATAAGCCGTTTACCAGACTTGTAAGTCTGGATTCTCTTGAAAGTCAGTATCTTGTTCCTGACGAAACAGCAGAGTCAGAGTATCCCAATGGTGCAGTCTTTTTCCCTGTGACATCAGGCGAACTTAATATGGAAGAGCTTTATGCTGTAGATATTCTGCGTCAGGGCGGAACAGCAGGAGAAGCGTCCATAACAGTAAAGACGATTGACCTGACAGCCTGTTATGGAGAACATTACGAAATTTTCACAAGCAGTAAAAGATTTGAAAGTGATGTAGACGGTACGGCAAATCCTTACTATGCGGTTTCGGAATATAGTTTCATTCCTGTAGTAACGGAAACTGAAATAGTTTATGAAACGGACAATAATTCCGAAGAAACACAACAGCTTCGTGAAGATGCGTCAGAGCTTAATGACAGTAACCTCGAATATATGCCGATTTCAAGTGAATTTACAGTAAATTTTGCAGACGGAGAGGCTGTAAAAACTATATATATTCAGACTCTTAAAAGTGATACAGTAACAGATAATCTTGAATTTATGCTTACTCTTAGCAATCCCCAAAATTGCAGTATCAGTACAACCACAACTGCGTCATATACTATTAAGGAAGAGCGAGAAAAGCCTGATACTTACATCAGAATTACAGATGAAACTGTCAATCCTGAGAGTAAAACAGCATATGTAAAGGTTCAGCGTACAGGTAATCTTGGCGGATTTGATTCATTCAGAGTCAAAACTCAGTCTGGTTCAGCCAAAGCTGAAGAAAGCTACGGTGCAGTTGCGTTAAATCTTACCTTTACCCCCGGTATGACAGAGATAAAAGTTCCTGTTGATATTTTAAGCAAAGCTCAGTCAGGTCAGAAGTTCAATGTTGTACTTTCGGATATTAACAGCGATATTATAGTTGATGACAGCAGTGCAACAGTCACATTTGATGATTCAGTTGATGTTGAAACACAGGCTGTAACAGCTTTCTCACAGAGTAATCTTATAACTTCGAGTACGGTTATTAGTTCCTCTGAAAGAGGTAAGGAAATTGTTAATTTAAGCAGTTTTAAGAAATCAATGAGCATAGGTGATGATTACAGTGTAACAGCTGATTCAACACAACTTCATCTTAAATACAGTAATGGAATGAGTTGCAAAAATCACGCTGTATCAGCTGTTTCAAATGAAAAAATCAACTTCACAGGTGTTGACAGCATAACTTTATGGTATAACCATGACGGTGGGTCGTGTGCATGGGACTTTGCTTCTGTATATGTGGGTGACTCTGATCTGCTTTCTGACAAAAAAGCTGATTGCGGTTGGATGAGTAACGGAACGATAAGTGGGCGTGGTACCTATTGGGATATGACTAATATCAGTTACAGTCATATCAGCAATACTTTTACGCTTGATTCTACAAAAACAAATGGTGAGCATTATCTGTATTATACCATGCAGAAGGGTGCTTTTTGGGGAAGTTGCGGAGTCAAGTTCTTCAATGATGGCGCAAGTTCAGAGTATAATACATACCTCAATCTTACGCCGTATACTCTTTCAATTATAGAATCACCTAAAGTAAAACTTTATCAGAACGGTGAACTTAAAGAAGTAAAACTTGCGAGTAACTCACAAATGCTTGACCCTGCTTCATCAAGCAGTTCAAGCACAAATATGAAAACTTCGTTTAAAATATACCGCAACGAATCCACAACAATTTCTTCTGCGATAGATGATAAATTCAACGGGCTTGTGCAGTTCAAGGGTGTATATTTCTGTGACCCTGATAAAACTTCAAGTCATTCAGAGCTTGTTTCTCTCGACTCAAGTGTATTTACGCTGACTCCTGAATATCTTCAGAAGTTCAGTTCCTATATTAAAAACAAAAATATTGTTATTCAGCCTGTTTATGAAGTTTCAAAATCTAACGTAACGGTTGAGAGTTTTTCGGATAATACCACAGGTATAAGCTTTAAGGCTGACAATACAAATTGTACAGGAACAGCAATGCTCAACGGAGAGACAATCGGAACCATAAGTTGGACAAAATCCGAAAGAACAAACGGGGAGTATTATGTAGGCGATGAACTTGTATTTAACTTTACTCCATCAGACGGTGACTACAAAAAGATGTGGTCAGCTTCATATGATACCCGAAGTGCGTCAACAAAGGATTTGCTGTCATCAGCAACAAAGATAAATTATGATACAGGAACTGACACGGCAATTCTTATGTCAAAAGATGTCTACTACTCAATAACCCCTGTTTTCAGATACAAGGATGCTTCGACAAAACTTGTTGTAACAAATCCTGATAACGGTGAATTTAGCGGTAAGGGAGAGAAATATACAGTAGCAAATGCTGACGGAAGTCAGACCGTATCCGGATACAAAAATTCTGATGATTCATACACGGTGTTCTCTGATAAATCCGTTTCATCAATTCTCACTTTCTATGCTCAGCCCGAAAGCGGTTACAGAGCAAAATGGGAATATAGGGATTCGGCAACACATCAGACAAAGACATATTACGGTAAAAGCTTTTTCTATTCAGTGCAGAATCCGTATTACGACGATGACAACCACATCACACTTACATTTGAAAAAATTACAGGTGAAGTTTATTCAAAATACATAACAGGTACTACTCAGGTTCAGGAGGGTACAATTTTGAATCCGCCTTTGGGCGATACCGAAATTTACGACGTTGCACCAAACACACTCCTCACTTTTGAACAGTACACGACTATGTCTGACGGCAGCGGCAATTTCAGTTTATCAGAAGACCCTAACGCCGAAATACAGACAGCAGTCAAGGTTGATTTTTGCAGTGATGAAGTTCACAGAGTATTGGCTTTCAGAAATGACCAGTATTACATCTGCGATGTTGATATGTCACAGTATTGCAATTCCGATGAATCAACTGCAAATATCGAAGTAAAACTTCCTTATAAAACCTACGGTGTAACACCGACTTCAATCACGGCAATTGATTCGGATAACTATACTTACAATGACACCATAACACTTGTTGCTGCTAAAAGTGTCCGCTTTGACCTTGAATTTTCACGAGTAGGCGAACAAGAGGACAAGCCTGTAAATATGGTAAGATGGACTGTTGAAAGTGACGACGGTATTGAACAGACATTTGATGTTGAGATTGAAGAAAATGCATATTCATCTCACTGGGCAAATGTAATTTCAGAAATCATAAATCCCGGTGAATCACTCTATGTAGAACTGTTCAATAAATCATACGATCAAGACGCAAATGCAGTTTATAGCAGTTACGGCAAGTTTGATACAGGCTACACATTTATAGCAACTTCAATTGAAGAAACTATAACTTATATGCCGGAAATCGGTGTTGATTCAGCAGCTTCAACCGGATTTGAAGTAATGACTGCGGAAAACGGAAGCGTTGAAACAATCGCAACTCCTATTCCGTGCATAGGACCTATCAGTCCTACAGTTTCAATAAAGGGTTTCACGCCTATAATCAATATGGGTTCAACAGGCTTGCAGGACGAGCAAGGTCACGATATTAATACGATAACCATAGGCATTCAATTTGGTTTGCTTAAAGATAAGATGAAAGATAACTCAAAATATGCGTCTGTAGGTCCTCTCCAAAAAGCAAAAATGTTAAGCGATAAGTTGGGTGATCTTGACGAAATTAATAACAGCGCAGAGGGATTCAAACCTTTCGGCGGCGGAAGTGCATTAAAAATGAAAACTGCTGTCAAGTTGTCCTTCTCAGTAACATTCTGTTATCAGGGTAACTACTATGTTGACAATGACACAGGCGAATGGTGCTTTACAAGTTCAATATTTATTGTGGGCGCAGGCGGTAGTGTCAGAGTAAGTATTCCGTTTGTAGTATTATACATTCCGTGTTTTGTATATTTCACGGCAGAAATCAACGCTGCTGTTTATATGGGTGTTTTCCCAAAAGAGCCTGCAGACGGTTCACAGTCGACATATCTTACACTTACTCAGCTTGAATCGAAAGATAAGAGTACCTTCCAGGGTGTTTATGACCTTACGATTAAACTCGGGTTAGGACTTGGTGTAGGATATGATGGAATTTTAAGTGCATCGGGAAATCTTACGGCGAAGTTTGATATTCAGTTTAACAATTTCCTTACAGGCTACGGAACTTTCGGTCTTACGGGCGGTGTAACTTTGGAATTGCTGTTCCTTAAGGCAAGCTGGAACGGCAATATAGTAAGTGCTGAATTATTCAATACTCTTGAGGGCGGTACAGAAGCACAAATGCTTAATGCTCTTAATGAAGCTGTAAATGAAGAGGATATTTTGAATAATCTCTCCGTAAAAGACCTTGTAATCAATAAGGCAGGAACAATCACACCTACAGCTCAAAACGATTTATTGAAATCTGCAATACAAACAAATGAAAAGGTACTCAATACTACACAGACAGTTGTAGACCCTGCGATGATTGAAATCTCAGACGGAGTTTACTTTATAGCCTCTGTTATGAATTGCAACGAAGATGAAAACAGTATTCTTCATTATTATATTTACGATTCAAACACGGATAAGGTTACCGAAAGTGAAGAAGTTTTAAATAAACTTTTGCTTGATATGAATCCAACAAATTCAGGAGTAAGTGTAGAACACATTA
>JBGUUJ010000110.1:0-2360 GCA_045133455.1 Ruminococcus sp. | reverse complement strand
AAGCGAGTGCCTCGGCACGGCAACGTGACGGTCGAGTGCCTCGACACGGCAACGTGACGTTGCATCCAATTCGAGTAGATAGGTTGATATGATTTATAACTTTGTTTCCCGACTATATAATTGATTTATCGGTTGCGGTTTTTGAATCCCTCCGCCTTTTTTGCAAGCAAAAATCCACCTTCCTTTGACAAGGGAGGCTTCGAGGTTATATGCAACGCAGAAAAAGTCCCCCTTGTCAAAGGGGGACTTTAGGGGATTCAGCGATGTGACAGTCGAGTGCCTCGACACGGCAACGTGACGTTGCATCCATTTCGAGCAGATAGGTTGATTTATATATAACTCCTATGCCCGACTTTAATGAAAGCAATGTAGCAGCCACCGACATATCTTCTTAACGGTTGGGCACAAAACGTTTCCAATATAAACAACCTATCTGCCCAAACTTAAAAGTGCTGGCGCTCTGCTTTTCTGTATCTTGACGGTGTTGTCTCGTAATACATTTTGAACGCTCTGTTAAAGTTCGAAATGTTGTTGAATCCTGACATTCCGGCAATTTCAATAATAGGAGTATCAGTTGTTGTAAGAAGCATTGCCGCACGAGTGAGTCTAAGCTCATTGACATAGTTTACAAAAGTTGTGTTCATAAGCTCTTTGAAAAGGTGAGACACATAGTAACGGCTCAGACCTGTTGTCTGCGCAATTGTATCAAGCGAAATGTTATCGCAGAAATTTTCATTGATACACTCAGTGATTCTGCGCAATGCACGGTATTTCTTACCCTGAGTTTCAACATCGAAAATCTCAATAAGCTTATTTGCAAAAAGCAGATAGAAAATTTCATACATTTTGCCGTGAACGAGAAGCTGGAAAAATTCCTGCTTATCTGTTTCAGACTGTACAACGGTTATAAATGCATCAAAAATCTGTCTGTAGCAAGGATTGTCCGGAGAAAGCTTCGCAAAATGAGTACAATTGCCTGTTGTCAACCCTCTTATCAGGCTCTGCGAAATATATTCCTGTGTTACAGAAGCCGGATTTGAAAGGTTAAGAAGAATTACATCAACAGTTGCACCGTGATAATTGGAAATTTTATACTTCTGATTCGGTGAAATAAAATAAATATCGCCCTGATGCAGGCTAACTGCAGTTGTTGCTGTTTCGAGAGTCATCGAACCTGTTTTTACCAAAGCAAGAACGACCTCATTGTGAACATTCCATTTTTCGTCAAGTACCATTTCACCGCATACAACTCTGAAAGCTGAGCTCGGTGATGATGACGAGCGCAAGAAATCAAAACTCATAAATACACCCCATTCAATATTCCCAAACAATTGATAATGATATTTTGTCTTGTCGGTAACTTTATGATACTTGTTTTTCCTTATATTGTCAATAATTTTCTTGCAACTTAATAAAAAAATAACATTCTTTTCTCAAAAATTAAAAATTTGATATTCTATTTTATTTTTCGACAAAACAGCCGTTTTACGCACTGTAAAATAATGCTCGCTATCTGCTTTTTATTGCCCGAACAGTAAAATATTCTCCATCAACAGCAAAATATAACAATCAGTCACTAAAGCAATAAATAGCAAATTGTCAAATATTACTTTTCGTTTGTATTTTGTTAATATGTTGTTCTGTCATAAATATGCCTCTGTAAGTCTTTTGAGCTTTTCACGATATTCGTCAACAGCTCTTTTTGGGGATAATATTTTTATTTTATCGCCTAAACCGAACACCCATGCATAAAATTGCGGACTTAGCATAACTTTTACTGTCACGACGAATGTATTTTCGCTCTCTTCCTTTATGAAAATGTCCGAACCGAATCTGTCAACAATAACCCCGATAAGACCGTTGTCAACCGATAATTCTACACTGGCTTCCTCACCGCCGAACATAGAGAACACGCCTTTTGTGTAGCCTGCAATGTCGAATTTTTCAAACGACTTCATACCTTCTCTTTCGTCTTTGGCGATTTGGATCGACTCCATTTTGTCAACCCTGTAATGCTTTATCATCTCTGATTCGCTGTCATAGGCAATCAGATAATAATTCTCGTCGTCCCAACACAGAGCCCACGGTGAAACCCTGTAAACTGCACCGTTCTTTCGCTCTGTTCTGGTGATTTTGCTCTCTCCGCCAAAGTTGACCTGCCACATATAATATTTAAACGTGATCTGCTTGTTTTCTGCAATTGCATTGTGGATAGGATCTACGTTGTAGTAGATTTTTTCGTTGGCGTTTTTCACTCTGTTTGTCACGAAAACCTGACGCTGGAGCTGTTTTCCTTCGTTTTCACTTGCAAGTTTTTCAAGCTTTTCTATGAGTTCAAGACTTTTCTTGTGAGTAATAAA
>JBGUUJ010000109.1:0-1526 GCA_045133455.1 Ruminococcus sp. | reverse complement strand
GCTTGAAAGTGCTGTCAAATTAAAGAAAAATGACCTTAATTCACTGAATCGTTTGTTTGACAAATCTATTTTCGGAGGTCATATTATGAAAGAATTACAGTTAACATACACACAACAGGGCGATTATCTTCTTCCCGATTTGAAGTTACCCAAACAGCCTAAGGTCAAAATCGGTGCTTTCGGACAAAGGCACAAACACTATCTGAAAGAGCACCACAGATTAATCTATTTCAACCTGCTCACCTCGTGTAAGCTCGCGGTATATATTGCCGACATTGATTCTCAGGCAAACGAAATGTACAATCTGCTCGTCCGTCAGCTTTCTGAAAAGGAAAACATAACCGAACAGCTCAAAGCGGAGCATCCAGTGGAATGGACGCGTAAAATGAACGCAATCCGCCTCACAGCCGCCGAAATCGTCAACAGAGAAATAATTTATACTTAAAACTTTATACCGCTAAAAACACCGTTTTAAATAAAAGTCAAGGAGGTCAGGTATTATTGCATTGACCTCTTTGCTTATTGGAATGATGAAAAGTATTGATATTTAAGATTAACCTGTAAGCTTTTGACTGTAAAGAAATATATCCGTATGATGAAGTTGTTATTGACTATTGTTTCAAATACGCATATAATTATATTGAAAACTATACTTCGAGGAATATTATCATGAGCAAAAGGAAAAGAACATATTATAATCAATCGACAAACAACAAAATGATGCAACGTCTTAGAAAAGTTGTTAAAGCATTACGATATGCGTCGGTAACCCTTGTGTGCCTTTTGTTGAGTGTAGGTACAGTAGCTTTTTTTATTGTTTCTGTTGCAACTAATAATGCTACTATCGATTCGTTAAACGGGTTTGTTGGAATTGTATTAGGAGTAGTTGCGCTCACCGCTTCTATTGTTTCTATGTTTCTTAGCTTCTACAGCATAGAAAAATCTGAGGAATCAGATAAGGAAATGAATATTATATTGACTGAGATAAAAGCTATAGATAGTAATATTCAAAGCGTTGTTTCAAAAATAGAAGAGAAACAACAGGAATTAAACAATAATGTTCAGCGTAGTATAAGTGGTAGTAACACTCCTACTCGTGAACAAGAAATTAAAGCAGACTTACAATGGCAAACGGAGGATGACAATGAAATCAATTAAGATTAAAAACACACAAGAATCTAATTTTAACATATTACTTCTTCCTTACAATTATTCCGATAACAAAACTATTAATTTTCTTGATACAATTGTTTGTGATGATACCTTAAAATGTAAGTTTGATATTACAATTCTTTATTCTATTCTTTCAAAGGAAGAATTATCATCTTTGAATTTACGATTATTTCTCAAATATCTTCCAGATGGAGAAAATCAGAAAAGTGTATATCAAGAAATTATTAATGATACTTTCAATATAGGAAAAAGAAACGATGATTCTAGTTCTCAAAACAAAAAAAGCAAAAAAGAATTACCAGTAAATCTACCAAAAGACATACTAACACAAGAATCTGGAAAGTATATTATAA
>JBGUUJ010000108.1:0-4323 GCA_045133455.1 Ruminococcus sp. | reverse complement strand
CACGTTTAAATCATTTGTCAAGAAAAATTTGCCTATTATTTTGGTAGGTTTAGTATGTTTGTATGAATTCATAGTTTCAATTCAAATCAATGAGTTTTTATATTTATTTTTAAGTAATAAAATGCCTAAAATTTTTAGCTGCACTTGAAAACCTATATTATATATGTTATTATAGGAATATAGAATAAAGGTGGGATTGCTATGAAAATTTCAACAAAAGGTCGTTATGCTTTACGAATGCTTATCGACCTTGCTGAGCATAAAAACGATGGATATATTGCATTAAAGGATA
Source organism: Ruminococcus sp. (assembly GCA_045133455.1). Taxonomy (GTDB): domain Bacteria; phylum Bacillota; class Clostridia; order Oscillospirales; family Acutalibacteraceae; genus Ruminococcoides. The sequence continues at coordinate 4,031 of JBGUUJ010000108.1, read as the reverse complement.
TCGCTGCACGTCAGAATATTTCTAAAAAATATCTTGAACAAATTATACCTATTCTGAACAGAGCTGATATTCTTTTGGCTAACCGTGGTTTTCAGGGCGGTTATAAGCTTGCTAAATCTCCTGATAAATACACCGTCGGTGACATCTTACGTTTGACTGAAGGAAGTCTTTCTCCTGTTGCCTGTCTTGATCAGGAGCCGATTGAATGCAGTAAAAGTGCGGAATGTCCTACACTTCCGATATGGATAGGACTAAAAAATGTAATTTGCGAATACCTTGACGGAATTACATTGCAGGATATTCTTGACGATCAAGTGGCACGTTCATCTGACAATTATATGATTTAAATTTAATATCTCTTACATTATGGGGCTGTTGCAAAAGTATAAAGCGACAGCTCCTTTTTGTTTCGTTATAGGAAACTGCTCGGTCACAGAAGTTTTGAAAAGATAAGCTGTCTGCACGAAATGCGTGCTATGAGAATTTTGGATTAAAAAAAGCAAATATGATACTAACAAAAGATGCGACAAGAAAATTTCCTGTCGCATCTTTTTCTATTTTTATTGTTTTTATATCATATAGTACCATTCGTCGCTTTGAATGATTTCCGAAGTATTTGAAGTTCCGTTACGTCCCTGCTTATATTCAAGTTCCTGATTTCTTATACTTACTCTTGTGTTGCTCGGAATAGAAGTTGTTATAAAGGCATTACCACCGATTACAGAATCGTGACCTATCACAGTCTCTCCTCCGAGGATTGACGCACCTGCATATATGGTTACATTATCTTCTATTGTAGGATGTCTCTTCTTACCGTGTAGCTTTTGTCCGCCTCTGGTTGAAAGTGCTCCGATAGTTACACCCTGATAGATTTTGACATTATCCCCTATAACCGCAGTTTCACCGATTACAATTCCGGTACCGTGGTCTATAAAGAAGTATTTGCCGAGTGTAGCACCCGGGTGAATATCTATACCTGTTTGAGTATGAGCGTACTCAGTCATTATTCTTGGAATAAGCGGTACACCGAGCAGATATAGCTCGTGAGCAATCCTGTTAACCATAATTGCAAACAATCCAGGATATGAATATATAATTTCAGGTTTATTGAATGCCGCAGGATCACCGTCATATGCAGCCTGCAAGTCGCCTTGAATTAATTCTCGTATATTTTTTATTCTTTCAAGGAATCGAAGGGTCAGCTTTTCTCCCTCATACAACAACTCTCTTTCTTCCTTTTCAGAATACTCGGGCAGGTATTTAAGAACAATGGAAATCTGTTTGCTGAGATTGTACAGCACATCCTCAAGTTGCATTGACAGATTATTGCGCACGGTATATATACGATAGTTTTTATTTTTGTAATATCCCGGAAATATAATACTTCTGATTTGGTCAATGATTTTTATAATGTCATCCTTATTCGGAGGCATAAATGTCTCCACAATATCAATATCTCTGCCTTGCTCATAGTCGACTATCATACTCTCAATAAGGCGGTTGACATCTTTTTCAAGTCTATGTGCCATAATTTTGTAATCTCCTTCAAATAAACAAACTTATATCAGTTCGCTCTGTCGAACCGAGAGAAAATCAATTTTGATAAAATCTTCTATCGATATATTCTTTACTTAAAATTCTTAAATATAGTTGTTACACCCATATTCATTCCTCTCTAATCTGTTAATCATATTAGCATAACTGCTCAAATATTGCAATGCAATTTTGAAAAGAACAAAGAAGAACTGTTTGATGCACCGGTAGGCGAACAGTAAATATTTTTATGGGTAGATATAAGGAAACGCAGGAAGCGTTTACACACCTTTCACCTGAAGAGCAGAAAAATGATATCGACTGACCCGACCTCCAACAATTAGATTTAAAACTAACTGTTGGAGGTCGGTATTTTTATATAAGTATTTACTTGATTGTAATGACTGCTATGTTGTTTCGTTTGATTTTGTATAATAATCTATACATTTCAGGACTGCTTCCTGTGCGTCATCATCTCCGATGTAAATATCAGGTTCGAGTCCGTAAACATCAAAGTCTTTTTCAAATCCTGTAAAAATAGTCCTTGAATAACATATTACCACTCCGCTATTCGGAAGATATATTCCAAAAACATTTCCAGTGTTGATACAGCCATTTGTGTTTGTTCCTACAGAAATTACATTTTCTACATTGTCAAGCATAAGAAGAAATAATTCTCCAGAAGAATAATTTCTGTTACTCTGTAATACAAAAAGTGTATTCGTATTGCTGATTATATCATCTATTTTGTTATCAAATACACCATTATACTTGTTTGTCCCCCTGACATTATTTTGAAAATAATAATTATTCAAATCCATCTTAAGATCTGAATTATCATTTGCTATATCAAAATATGCAAACGGACTATTTGTTTCCTCTGTTGTGTCAGTTTCGGAAAACTTGCTATACATTTTGCTGTTGAAAAAATACTGTGTCTTATTGATATCAACATATTCACCTGTGTAGCCATACACCCACATCAAATCGATTTCAGCCGAACCACCACTGTTATCTCTCAAATCAAGCACTGAATAATCGTGCTCTGCGTGTTTTTTGGAATTATTAAGAAATTCATTGAAATCATTGAAGGTATTATCTGTCAACGCCATATCTGAAAGTGATGATATCGCTACTGAATCTTCTTCGCTATATTCCGACTTTTCAGCCTGATCTCCTCCAACCTCGCTGTAAGTCCACTCGATATTTATATTCTTTTTCTCTGAACTCGGATTTTGAAGTTCGATTTCGGCCGGAAGGGCTTCTTTTTCGTCATTTGTTACTACCGCAAACATACCGTAAACAAGCTCCCCGCTTTCAGCGATTGTAACTTTCAGATATTTTTCATACTCTTCGGGCAGAATCCAATTTGCGTCATCAATTACTGTAACATAACCTTTATCTGACTCCCTGAATTCCATTTTCGATGTTTCATAATATGTAAGTGCTTCGTCAAAACACTGCTTGCCCAATACAGTGAAGTGTGAATCAAGTACAAATGATAACGGCCCTCGTATAATTTCTGCAAAAGCCTGCTGATTAATCTTGCTCTTTGAATAGGCATCGATTCCGTCATAGATTTCATTCTTTGCTTTCTCAAACACTTCATCTCCACCGAAGTAAGTATACCCGGCATATGAGGATTTTAACAGTCTGAACATCGTATCAATGTCAGCTTTAGCCTCGTCCTTTGTTACATTATCACAATTTGGCGTCTCGAACTGCTTTATCTCTTCATCGCTGAATTCTTCACAATCGAGGTCTATGAGATAATCAGCTTCATCATAAGTAGCAGTTTGCTTCAGATTATTCTCATTTTTAGTATTTACGCTTTCAATAAACTCATTCAACTCGATGTTTTTTACATTAACATTATTGTTACTTGTACAACCTGAAAGCAAAATAATTGACATTGAACAAGCAAGACATATTTTTCTTTGAAAGTTTTTCTTCATAATATCACCTGCGATGTCTATCCTCTCGTTTTATCCCCTTAACCTTGAAAAGTATCAGATAACCTGCAATAAGAGCAAGGAATGTTGTCTGAGTGTAGAACAGACGATAGTCCTCACTACTCATATCACCTGATGCGTAGTTTTTGAATGAACTGTCGGGCGAGGTTGTGTATAAAGGGGTGTATTTATTGTCCTGTGCTGAAATAACCGCTTCATCACTTGTCGATGCAGATACTGTTACTCCCGAAAAAATAATTAATACCGCTGAGAAAATAAGCACAAATAAATTTTTAATTGATTTCATAAAACTCCACCATAATAAGACAGGGTCGGTTCTATGTCTGCAGACATAAAATATATATTATTTATCAATTTGAATCCACCTGTCATTTACTTATTACTTTATTATATAAAAATGTAACAACTAAATCAATACAATTCATAAAATACAACTATTTTTGTTGTAGGATTACAATAGATGTGTTACACAAAGAAAGATAAAGCAGACCGTCGCTCTTGACAAATGAAATAAAAATGCAAAAA
>JBGUUJ010000107.1:0-4307 GCA_045133455.1 Ruminococcus sp. | reverse complement strand
ATTCATAGTTTAATTGGACTTAAAAACAACCTCATACAAGCAGGTAAATATACAGATGTTGTTGATGACTTGCTTGTTCGATTAATTTCAGCCAAGAAAAAGAATATAAAAATTCGCATCAAAAAATGAATATATTATAGTACCAACCTACTCAGTCATTGGAGTAGGTATTTTTTTTGAAAAAATTTCTAAAAATACCCTGACAAATGGGTACCCTTTGTCCAAAAAGGTGAAGAGGTTATTTTTCTGTCAATAGAAAGGACCTTTTCGCTGAACCTTGAAAACTGAATATACACTTCATTAAGACTTTAATTCTGATGATGTGCAAAAGCACGAGCCATAGCAGCGGTACGCCACGACCTTTCCGATTTGAAAGTGAGCGCTAACTCCGCCTGCAAGTATCGGGTTGCCCCTGATATGGCGGCGACAGTCAGAATGATAATGATACTCCTGTACGCAGCTAGAAGAGTCCCTTCGAGGGGTGAGATTACCGTGCAACGGTAAAGCAGACTGTTACTTAATGAAGTCCCATATAGGTTTATCTATCCGCCGTTTTGCGGTACACGGCTCCCCTTACAAACACGGTCAACCGCAGAACGGTCGCATCCGATAATACCGGCAATGTCAGTTGGCTTTGCGCCGATTATTTTCATAATTTTGTTTAATCGTTCAGTAAACATAGCCGTCTCCCTTTATTTTTTATCAGGTTATCCCCTTTAGTAAGCTAAACTATAATTTAATGCTAAATGCGTAATTCGTAATGCGGAATTAATGGTCGCTTCGCTCCGAATTAATAATAGTGCGTGTTGTTTGGATAAGGTTGTTTTCCATGGGTTGGTTGATATATTGACAACGTTTAGGGACGTCTGGGAAGCCGTCCCCTACGGAATGGTTTGTTGTCCTCTATAACTACGGTTTAATCGGTAAAGTTTAATTGCTACTGCGGACACGGCACGCCGTGTCCCTACGGATGTTGAGGAAACATTTGTCGTTATCTATCGGGCAGCCACACAGGGCTGCCCCTACAATGTAATATCAGTCGTTGTATTTCTACCGTAGGGGCGACCCTATGTGGTCGCCCGAAACGTAACCTATATATCAACTTGAAATTCGGGCTACAATTTTCTCCAAACAAACCAACTTTTCCACTCGATTTGCCAGCGGTGGCACACCGCCGATTTGCCCGCCGAGGCACTCGGCAAATTATAGTTTAGCTTAATATAATTGAAAATTATTTTTCCTTTAAAACGGTATATCATAAAATTCTGTCTTTTATGACCAGCTGCCCGATTTGTTGCTTGTTGCGGTGAAGGTTGAGCCGTTGATTTCGGTTGTCCACGAGTTCCACACAGCTCCGTTTGAAGGGTTAAGTCTTTTTATTATCACAGATGATACCGTGTCGGGAACCTCTGCAACCCATACGTTTCCTGATTTTACCATTGAATAGGATATGCCCGAGTATTCATCATACAGCTCAAACACAGCCTTGTCGTTTGCAAGCCACTGCTGTGGTGTACCGTCTTTGAGAGTGACTGTCTTAAACACTGTAATCGGGGCGGTGAAAATCTGTGCGTCGGGAATTTCCGAACCTTTCGGCGCTGCAATATAATGCGAGATGTACATCTGTATTTCTGTGCAGTCCTGAATATTTATTACTCCGTTTGCATCAGCGTCTGCCGATACAAGTTGTGTGCTTGGAATATCCGATACCTCTGCCAAGTATTTCTGAATCAGCGTTGCGTCATTTATTGTTACTTCTCCGTCACCGTCAATATCTCCGCTTTTGTACGTGTGCGCATAGGCACAGACTTCCTTTGCAGGCATTATGCCGTCAAAGTCCTCATCCGAAAATTCCCAGTCGGTGCTGATGTAATCATTGCGGTAGTAGCGTTCGGGGTTTTCCGCTCTGTCTCCCTTGCAGTAATACTTAACGCTGACAAGCTCGTCGTCAAGATAATACTTGAGTGCATAGTGTTCCTTTTCAAAGTACAGCTTGGGAACGTCGCCGTCGCTTAATACCCACACGCTGTCTCCAAGCTCGGGAGAGCTGACGGTTGAAGAATATTTATTCAGATTGTAGTTTGAGGCAACCGTCTTTGAATCAGAATATTCGAAACCGATAATATCTGTAAACGTGTATGCGCCCGATTGTGTGCAAAGCTCATCGTAGCCGTTAATCGGAGTGTTGTCAGCATAGTAATAGCAGTTTTTAATCTCGCACCATGCGCTGTTGTCATAGGTTGTTTTAAAGCTTCCGATAAGCTTACCAGCTTCCATTTGCTCGTTGCTGAAATTCAGTAAAATACTGTCATATGCATAGCAGTTTCTTACTTCCATATTGCCGCCGTTTGAAACGACTCTGCCTGCAAGACCGCCTGCAATGCTGTCCCATAATGAATATACATAGCAGCCGTCGGAATAGCAGTTTGACATCACTGTACGGTTAGTTGCCCTGTTGCTTTCAAACTGACCTGCAATTCCGCCTGATACTCCGTTTGCGATTATCGCCGAGTCGATTACACAGCACGCCTGAATCTTATGCTCGCTGTCGGAAGTGTTTTCAAACTTTCCTGCGACTGCTCCTGCAAAGCCCTTTTCGGTGTTGATATACATACTTTCAAGCTTCAGGCAAAGAACATCTGCGTTCCTTGCATATCCCAAAAAGCCTGCATAGTCGTTTGACGTGAACACATAAATTCCTGTGATTGTATGTCCGTTTCCGTTAAAGCTTCCGCCAAACGGCCTTTGCTCCGTACCGGCAGGCGTCCATATATGTTCGGGATTGTTCAGTTCGTTTGTGCGATTGTCATTTCCCCAGTATTCACAGTTTGCTAAATCGTTGTACATAATGTCAGCGGTCAGCTTGTAGCTTGCGCCTGCGTATTCGTCCGAGCTGTTTACAAGGCTTGAGAACAAGTCGAGCTGTTCTCTGTTAGAGATAAGGTAGGGTGAATTTTCCGTACCGTTTCCGCCTGCAAAACTATCTGCACGGTAGACAGGTTTTACAACCATACTTTTTGTGATACAGGACGTGTCTTCGCTCCAGTCTGCAAAGCTGTAACCCTCATATTCGGGTAAGCTTGGAATTTCGGCACTTTCTCCGTATGCAACCTTCTGTCTGCTGATTACGTTTCCGTCCTTGTCAAGAAATGCTACGTTGAACATTTTTTCTGCATAGGAGTATATCGCCGTCAGCGTTACGTCCTCATAAACCTTGCCGATTTCCTTATCCCATTTTTCAAAACTGTAACCCTCTCTGTACGGTTTCGGGAGCTTTGTCGGTGTTTCGCCCTCTTTTACGGTGACGGTTTTGATTATACTTCCGTCAAAATCCTTATATGTTACCGTGTAATACTTATACTCTGTCTTGTCGGCTATTTTAAAAGGCACTGTGTATTTTCCGTCATAGCCGCCGATGCCTGTGAGCAGGGCATAGCCTGTGCCTGCGGCTGTGTTTGAGGAGTATTCAAGCGTGTAGTCCTTGCCCTCTGTGAGAATTTTGCCGTCATAGTAAGCCTTAACCTGCGGACAAACGGCACTGCCTGTATATGTCTGCTCGGGAATCGGATTTACCTCTGCGCACATAAGGTGCTTTTTGCTTATTTCAGCGTTTGTATTAATTAAAACCGTGTTGCTGTCATCACTCTGCTGTGTGCCTGTTTTGGTTACGATTGATTCACCGTTCGACTTTGTTGCTCTGAAATCGGGATTTTTCTTGTTGGCAACGACCTTGTAATAATATATCTTACCCGAGGTGACTGTGCTGTCGGAATAGCTTGTGCCGTAGATGTTATCAGCCGTCTTTTTCCATACTCCGTCGCTTTTTCTGTAGACTGTGTAATAATCGGCGTCGGCTGTTTTGTTCCATTTTATATTAACCTGTGTTGAGTCAGCCATATCAGCCTCAATTACAGGCACTTCAAGCGCAGTCGGCATAGTCAGAGTGATTGTGTCGCTGTATTCGCTTCTGTCCCTGTACAATCCGAACAAAGCGGTTTCAAAGCTCTTGTATTTTAAAAGATAGGTTTTGCCGAATTCAAGCTTGTCTATGCAATACGAGCTTTCACCGTTTCCGATTGCGTTTAAAACGTCAAACCAGCTTTTTCCGTTGTTGTCCGAGCATAACCACTGCTGAACAAGGCACTGCGCAGGCGTTACACAGGTAATTCGAACATCGTTGTCTGTAAACTCTGCCCCTGTAATTTCGCACTTGCCGAGATTAGTATCCAGCGGGTCGTCATCAAGATAGTCTATTACAAGCGTTGAAGTAATCTCGCTGTACTCAACGCCCTTGTATTCTGTAAAGA
>JBGUUJ010000106.1:0-11030 GCA_045133455.1 Ruminococcus sp. | reverse complement strand
AGGCGAGTATAAAGGAAAATACTGTACTCCTTGCGAAAGCTTCTGGACAGACAGTCAGCTCGTTGACGGCAAATGTCCTGAGTGCGGAAGAGAAGTTACCGAAGCTAAGGAAGAGGCTTACTTCTTCAAGATGTCATCATTTGCTGACAGAATCGAAAAACTTCTCACGGAAACTGACTATTTACAGCCTAAAACCCGTGCCGTCGAGCTTGTAAACAACTTTATCAAGCCGGGTCTTGAGGATTTGTGCGTATCAAGAACTACATTCAAGTGGGGCATTCCTGTTACATTCGACGACAAACACGTTGTTTATGTATGGATTGACGCTCTCTCAAACTATATTTCAGCTCTCGGCTATCAGAATGAAGCTTACAGTGATTTTGAAAACTTCTGGCCTGCTGACGTTCATATGGTGGCAAAAGACATTATGCGTTTCCACGCAATCATCTGGCCTGCAATGCTTATGGCTCTCGATTTGCCGTTGCCTAAGCACCTTGCTGTTCACGGCTGGATTACCTTCAACGGTCAAAAGATGTCAAAATCTCTCGGCAACGTTGTTGACCCGTTCATTCTCGGAAAACGCTACAGCCCTGACGCTATCAGATATCACATTATGCGTGAAATGGCTCTCGGTGCTGACAGCTCATTCTCAAACGAGATTATGATTAACAGAATCAACTCCGACCTTGCAAACGGTCTCGGAAACCTTGTCTCCCGTACTGTTGCAATGGTTGAAAAATATTTCGGCGGTACACTTCCTGTTGAACGTGAAAGCGGTGAATTTGATGATGACCTCATCGCTACTGCAACTGCTCTCAGAAGTGTTGTTGACGGATATATTGACCAGACTCAGCTCAACAACGCTCTTGCTGAGATTTTCAAGGTTGTGTCCCGTGCAAACAAGTATATCGACGAGACTGCTCCTTGGGTTATCGCAAAGGACGAAACTAAGCGTGCAAGACTTGCAACTGTGCTTTATAATCTTCTTGACACAATCAGAATTGTTGCCACTCTGCTCTCTGCGTTTATGCCTGCAACAATGCCTCAGGCACTCGAGCAGATTGGTGCTTGTGAGAAGTGTGCAACTTATGAAAACGCTGATAAATTCGGTGTTCTTCCTGCTGACGTGACTGTTAAGAAGGGCAATGCGCTCTTCCCGAGAATTGACGTTGACAAGGAAATTGAGGAACTCAACAGCATTATCAAGAGTAACTCGGCAGAGGACGAGGCTACAAAGAAACTCAGAGAAGAAATTGAGGGCGTTGCTCAAATCGGCATTGATGATTTCTGTAAAGTTGACCTCAGGGTAGCTGAAATCAAGTCTTGTGAGCCTATCAAGAAAGCTAAAAAGCTCTTAAAACTCACTTTATTTGACGGCGCAAACGAGAGAACCGTTGCGAGCGGACTTGCACTTTTCTATAAGCCTGAGGAGCTTGTCGGCAGAAAGGTTGTTCTCGTGTCAAACCTCAAGCCTGCAAAACTCTGCGGTGTTGAGAGTTGCGGTATGATTCTTGCGGCAACCTGCGGAGATGACGTAAAAGTTATCTTCGTTGACGATATGCCTGCAGGCGCAAAAATCAGTTAATTATTGATATTCGGAAAAGTTTCGGGACGTCAGAAATGCCGTCCCGTTACGTTATTCAATAAGATAAAAATTCACAAACTGAGGTACTCGGTTGGGCAACCTACGTCTGATATAAAAACAACCTATCTCCCAAAAGGTAAAAAATATGATAGTTGATATTATTAATGCTTTTGAACGAAAATTTAATAATTTTGCAGATACTACCGATGCTTTCACCTCACGTTTTGTGCGTGACGAGGATTCGGCTATCGGCACGCTCTGTTTCAGCAACTTCAATGTGGAGTTTGAATACTGTCTTGAGTGTGGCGGTATGGTTGAAAAAAGCGGTCTGAATATTATTCTCGACTTTTCAAAGAGGTATCCTGTTCCGTTTAGATGTATGATGTACGATATCATTGGTCTTGTTGACAAAGATAATTTCAGTTGCTGGTTCTACTGTTTTATTGAGAGTGAAAGCCGTATGGAGCTTTGCTTTGACAAGCTTTCCTCGGATTTTGCAAAGGTTTTCCCGAAAATCAAGGAATTTGCAAACTCCGCTGACGGGATTTCTGAAATCGAAAAAGTGCTGAGTAAAAACATTAAAACCACCGTCGGCATTGACCTCATAAGTGACCTTAACAGCGAATTTGGCTCAGATTCCGAGATTAATACGGAAGAAACCTACGATTATCTCTACAGCATTTACTTCGGTTTTGAGCAGTGCGCTTTTGCTTCTGATGAATACCGAGACTTTCTCGGCGGTGACTTTAAAAAGGCTCTCAGAAAGTACGAGAAGAAGAAAAACCGTCTTGTCTACGAGGACTCTCTTATTGAATATATGAACTCCTGCGATGAGCCTGAACCTGTCATCAGCGAGGAATACGAATGCCTGAGGGACGGTTTGAAGGAATACCGTGTAACAAGCGGTTTTGTTCCGTTCATCGCTTCGTGCGGTCTGCTTATCGCTCCGTTTCTCATCGTATGCATCGGTGTGTACTACGCTGTCTCCGCTATACTGTACAGGTCTGCGGTGTACGCTACATCTCTTGAGCTTTACAATGCGCTGTACTGTATTATTCCAGCCTTTGCCGGCAGTATGGTTGCAGGATACTTCCTCAAAGAGGGCATTTACAGAAAGTTTTTTACAAGAAAATATCAGAAAATGCTCGACTATGATGCTATTTTCAACTCCGAAAAATCCGTAAAAAGAATGAAAGTCCTGCTGTACCTTATTTATGTTGTAGCTCTGATTTTTGTGTTCCTAACCGCAAACAACGGAATTGCGATTTACGAAAACGGCGTAAATATCAACAGCAACTATTTTGATATCACAGGGAATTTTTACAGCTACAACGATACGGATTATGTTGAAATTACTTCAGATAAATATGTCATTTGGACAAATGACGGCGCCTGCCTTGACTTCGGAAAATTTGCTACCGAAAAGGATATTGAAGAAAAAATTCTGCCTGCTCTCGAGATGAGGGGCATTGACATTATAGACAATACTACGGAGTGATTTTTGTGAATTACTGCAATATTTTTGACGCTCACGCACATTATGACGATAAATGGTTCGACGATGACAGAGGTGAGCTTCTTGACAATATAAAAAGTAAGGGTGTGTGCGGAATCGTTAACAACTCGGTTGACCTTGAGACTGCACAAAAAAGCATTGAATTTGCTGAAAAATATGATTTTATGTACGCCGCAGTGGGCTTTCACCCTGAAAATATTGAGAACATTCCCGAGGATTACCTCGACAGTCTTGCAGAGCTTTCAAAGCACGAAAAGGTCGTTGCAATCGGCGAAACAGGGCTTGACTACTATTGGGACACTCCAAGGGATATTCAAAAAAGAGTGTTTGAGGAACAGATAAAGCTGTCGCTCGATTTGAAAATGCCTATCATTGTTCACGACAGGGAGGCTCACGGCGACACGTTTGATTTTCTCAGAAAGTACAAGCCGAATGCGCTTGTGCACTGCTTTTCGGGAAGTGTTGAACTTATGCGTGAAGCTGTAAAGCTCGGTATGCACATTAGTTTGGGCGGTGTGGTGACTTTTAAAAACGCACGTCACAGCGTTGATGTAGCAAAAGAAATCCCGATTGACAGACTCCTGCTGGAAACCGATGCGCCCTATATGGCACCTGTTCCGTTCAGAGGTAAAAGATGCGACAGCTCGATGATTCTTTATGCGGCTGAGAAAATCGCATCAATCCGCAATATGGGTGTGCAGGAAATTCTCGACATCACCTGTGAGAACGCTAAAAGATTTTACGGAATTACATCGTAGCGACAATATGATAACATTATCTATCCCCCCTTCTTGACAAGGGGGATTTTTGTTTGCGGAAAACCGAGTGCCTTGGCACGGCAACGTGACGTTGCATCCAATTCGAGTAGACAGGTTCATTTTTAGAGACCTTCTATGCCCGACTTTAATGAAAGCAATGTGGCAGTTACCAATAAATCAAGTAAATAGTTGGGCACGAAACGTTTCATATAAAAATAACCTGTCTGCCCAAAGCTAAAAAACGACCTGTCTGTCCAAAGCTAAAATAGTTGACAATTTTATTGGATTGGAGTATTATTTAATATGTATAATTGTAATTATGATTTATAGTGGAAATTTGCTGTAAATTTCTATACATTATATATAGTATATTATGAAGGAGTTGAAAAGCGTGTTTGAACTTGCGGTAATTTTTGATATAGGCGTTGTGGCACTCCGAATTCTCCTGCCCGTTTACGCAATCGTAATCGTTTATCAGTGCTATGCGGCTATGCGCAGACGCAGACGACCCGAAAAACCGCTTGTGACTCTTTACAATTCTGTGACGGGACTCAAACTTCCCGTAGTTTTCTGGGAAAACTCAATCGGCAGAAGTAAGTCCAGCGACGTTGTCGTTGATGACCCTGCTGTTTCAAGAAACCATTGTGTGCTTTTGAGAAGAAAAGACGGTTGGTTCATCACCGACACCGGCTCAAAAAGCGGAACTTTTGTCAACGGCAAGAAAATTCGTGGAAGAAAACAGCTTCTTATCGACGATACAATAACTGTCGGCAACTCGGAATTTCAGTTTAAAAGAGGCGAAGAATACGAAGAGAGACTCGGTTCAAGCTGGTTCTTCTCAAAGGTAAGCAATAAGCCTGCGATGAAGTCGTGGAAACTTATGCTTCTCATTACTATATTCCACCTGTTTATGTGCGTCGAGGCAATGTTCTGGAACGACGCAACAAATGTGTACAAACCTCTTATGCTTTTCGGAACACTTGCGGCGGTTGAATGGGGATTTTTCTTTGTTTCATCTTTTGTGCTCAAAAGAGTGAACTTTGAACTTGAGGCATTTGCCCTGTTTTTGACAGGAATAGGTGTAATGTTACTCATAAGGCAGAACGAAAAGTCAGCTTATACCCAGCTCATTGCGGCGGGTATAGGAATGGTGCTGTTCTGCGTGATAATAAAGATAATCGAAGACCCCGACAAGGTAAATAAGCTCAGACTTCCGATGATGATTGTGGCTGTGCTGTTGCTGTTGTCGAGTATCGTATTCGGAAAACTTACTTACGGTGCGGCAAACTGGATTGTAATCGGTTCGGTTTCAATCCAGCCGTCGGAGATTGTAAAGATAATCTATATTTTTATCGGTGCAAGTGCACTTGATAAATTGCAGACCAACAAGAACCTCATTGAGTTTATCATATTCTCGGCAATCTGCGTGGGACTTTTAGCTGTAATGGGCGACTTCGGTACTGCACTCATATTCTTTGTAACATTCCTGCTCATCGCATTTATGCGTTCGGGTGATTTCAAGACAATTATTCTTGCGGTTGCGGCGGCAGTTTTCGGTGTGACCATTGTTCTCAACGTAAAGCCTTACGTTGCCAGCCGTTTTGAAGCTTGGAGAAATGTGTGGGCATATGCCGATACTTCAGGTTATCAGCAAACACACGTTCTCACATTCATCGCAAGCGGAGGCCTTTTCGGTGTAGGCATCGGAAATGGTTTCTTAAAACAGGTAGCTGCGTCTGAAAGCGACCTCGTTTTCGGTATCGTTGCCGAAGAAATGGGAATTATTGTCGCAATAACACTCGCAATCGCAGTGGGTGCACTTGTAATCTATGCAAGAGCAATCACTACACGAAGCAGGAGTACTTTCTATTCAATTTCAGCCTGCTGTGCGGCAGGACTTCTTGTGGTTCAGCTTGCACTGAACATTTTTGGTGCTACAGATATTTTACCTCTCACAGGTGTAACATTCCCGTTCATCAGTTGCGGTGGTTCAAGTATTATGTCCTGCTGGGGACTGATTGCGTTTATCAAGGCGGCTGACGAAAGAACCTATGCCGTAAAACGTTAATAATACAACAATACGAATTATTTTGCAGAAACGGAGGTTTTGTATGAAAAGAGTGCTTCGCAGAAGTACACTGATACTTATACTTACACTTGCTTTCATAGGCGGAATCGGCTTCTTTTCATACGAGCTGATTGTAAATGCCGATGACTGGGTTGACCAGCCGTATAATGCTCACATAGCAGGCAGCGGAGGTCTTGCGCAGGCAGGTACTATATACGACAGAAACGGAACTATTCTTGCCCAAACAATCAACGAAGAGCGTGTGTATCACGAGGACTTGAGCACAAGAAAGGCTCTTCTTCACGTTGTAGGCGACAATGGTCTCAACATCTCAACAGCGGCACAGAGCAAGTACCGTTCACAACTCACAGGCTATAACCTTATCTGGGGACTTAATATGCCTGAATCTCTGAGAAAGTCAAGCGATATGACGCTGACTGTAGATGCCGAAACCTGCAAGGTTGCGTACGATGCACTGAACAGTTACGGCAAAAAGGGTGCCTGTGTAATATACAATTATAAGACAGGCGAGGTAATATGTTCGGTCAGCACTAACAGCTATGACCCGCAGAATCCTCCCACAATAACAGAAGAAAATGAAAGCGAGTACGACGGTGTGTATCTTGACAACGTTCTTTCATCATCATACACTCCCGGTTCGATATTTAAGATAGTGACAATGGCGGCAGCTATTGAAAATATCCCCGATTTGTACGAAAGAACCTGGACTTGCACAGGCAGTCAGGAAATCGGCGGTAGTGATATTACCTGTGTGGAAACACACGGAACAATAGACATCAATCAGGCAATGGCTCACTCCTGCAACATAGTTTTTGCTGAGCTTGCAGTGGAAATCGGAGCTGACAAGATGACTGAAACTGCCGAGAAAATCGGCATAAATATGTCATTCGAGGTCGATGATGTTAAAACCGCAGAAGGAAATTATGATGTTTCAAAGGCAAACACAAACCAACTTGCGTGGTCGGGCGTAGGTCAGTACAACGACAAGGTCAACCCGATGCAGATGGTTATGATTTGCGGAGCGATTGCTAACGGAGGAAAAACAACCGAACCGACACTTATAAAGGACGGTGCTTCGTCGATACTTCAGACAATCGGAATAAATTCAGGCTCAAACGGCAGGGAAATGTTCAGCGAAAACACAGCCGCAAAGCTTGATGAGACAATGCGATACACAATCACTGACTATTACGGAGATTACCTTTTTGGAGGGCTCTCTGTTTGCGCAAAGACAGGTACAGGTGAGGTAGGCGACGACAAGGAACCTAATGCCTGGATGGTCGGTTACTCAAAAGACGAGGACTGTCCGCTTGCATTTGCGTGTGTAGTTGAGGACGCAGGCTTCGGCTTCTCCTATGCAGGACCTGTCGTTGAAGCCTCAATGATTCAGGCGGCTAAGAGCCTTGGTGCCTCAGCGGTTACAGGCTGATGATTAAAATGAACAATACGGTCGGCAACTGCGGATTGATAAAATCCGACCTGTCTGCCTAAAGTTGAAATAGAAAGGAAACTTATCAATGAACTTTTTAAAAGCCTTATTCGGCAACTACAGCAAAAAAGAGCTGAAACGTATTCAGCCGATTTGCGACAAGGTGCTTTCACTTGAAGATAAATACGCTAAAATGAGCGAAAGTGAACTCAAGAATCAGACTGCTCTCCTCAAGGAACGTCTTGCAAACGGTGAAACAACTGATGATATTCTTCCTGATGCATTCGCAGTCTGCCGTGAAGCAGGTATGCGAGTATTGGGTATGAAACATTACCCTGTTCAGATTATCGGCGGTATCGTTCTTCATCAGGGAAGAATTGCAGAAATGAAAACAGGTGAAGGTAAAACTCTCGTTGCTACACTTCCTGCTTACCTCAACGGTCTTACGGGCAACGGTGTTCACATCGTAACCGTTAACGATTACCTCGCACGTCGTGACTCCGAATGGATGGGCAAACTCTACAGATACCTCGGACTTACAGTAGGTCTTATCACTCACGAGCTTTCAAACGAAGAGAGAAAAGAGGCTTACAATGCCGACATTACATACGGTACAAACAACGAACTCGGCTTTGACTACCTCCGTGACAATATGGTTGTTTACAAGGAGCAGAAGGTTCAGCGTGAACACGCATTTGCCGTAGTCGATGAGGTCGACTCAATCCTCATCGATGAAGCGAGAACTCCTCTCATCATTTCAGGTAAGGGCGACAAGTCAACTGACCTCTATGAAAGAGCAGATGCATTTGCAAAAACTCTCAAAATCCAGAGATTTGCAGAACTCGATTCAAAAGAGGATATGGAGCAATACTACGAAGAAAACGGCATCGACTATGTTGTTGACGAAAAGCAGAAAACTGCTACCCTCACTCAGAGCGGTGTAAAGAAGGCTGAAGAGTACTTCGGCATCGACAACCTCACAGACCCCGAAAACCTCACATTACAGCACCACGTTAATCAGGCTATCAAGGCTAACGGCATAATGAAGCTCGACGTTGACTACGTTGTAAAAGACGATGAAGTTATCATCGTTGATGAATTTACAGGTCGTCTTATGTACGGCAGACGTTTCAACGAAGGCTTACATCAGGCTATTGAAGCTAAGGAAGGCGTAAAAGTTCAGAGTGAAAGCAAGACTCTTGCAACAATCACGTTCCAGAACTACTTTAGATTATATAAGAAACTCTCAGGTATGACAGGTACGGCGCAGACTGAGGCGGAGGAATTCTCCGAAATCTACAAACTCGACGTAGTTGAAATTCCTACAAATAAGCCTATTCTCCGTAAGGATATGCCTGACTCAGTGTTCAAGACAGAGAGAGGCAAGTTCAGCGCAGTAATTGAAAAAATCTGTGAAGCTCACGAAAAGGGACAGCCTGTACTCGTAGGTACAATCTCAATCGAAAAGTCAGAAGTCCTCTCAAAAATGCTCAAGAAACGTGGCGTTAAGCACAACGTACTCAACGCTAAACAGCACGACAAGGAAGCAGAAATTGTTGCACAGGCAGGTAAACTCGGTGCCGTTACAATTGCGACAAATATGGCAGGTCGTGGTACTGATATTATCCTCGGTGGTAACGCTGAATATATGGCTAAAGCTTCGATGCGTAAGCAGGGCTTCCCTGAAGAACTCATCGAAGAAGCTACAGGTTATGCTGAAACAGATAACGAAGAAATCATCAACGCAAGAGAGACCTTCCGGGAACTCAACAAGAAGTATAAAGATGAAATCAAGGACGAGGCTGAAAAGGTTCGTGATGCAGGCGGTCTTATGATTATAGGTACAGAGCGTCACGAATCACGTCGAATCGACAACCAGCTTCGTGGACGTTCAGGCAGACAGGGTGACCCGGGTGTAAGCCAGTTCTTCCTCTCAACAGAAGATGATCTTATGCGTCTCTTCGGCGGTGACCGAATGAAGATGATGATGGACAGAATGAACGTCGAAGAGGATATGCCTATCGAAAACAAGATGCTTTCAAGCATTATCGAAGGTTCACAGGAAAAGGTAGAGCTTCGTAACTTCGGAATCCGTAAAGATGTACTTCAGTATGACGACGTACTCAACCGTCAGAGAGAAATCATCTACGGCCAGCGTGATCAGGTTCTCAACGGTGAAGACTTACACGAAACAATCCTCAAAATGGTTGAGGATACAATTGATACATCAATCAAGCATTATCTCCCTGAAGGACCTAAGGAAAACTGGAACGTTCAGAGCCTCAAGGATTATTACAAAGACTGGATAATCAAGGACGAGAGCAAGTACGACTTTGACCTTGACGACCTCGAGGATATGGAAGCAGACGAAATCAAGCAGATGATTGTTGATGACGCACTTACACTCTTCAAGGAAAACGAAGAGCTTCTCCCTGCCGAGACAATCAGAGAAATGGAACGAGTTTATCTCCTCAAGAGCGTAGATACATACTGGATGGATCATATCGACAATATGGATCAGCTCAAGTCAGGTATCAGACTGCGTTCATATGGTCAGCACGACCCTGTAGTAGAATACAGACTCGAAGGCTTTGATATGTTTGACGAGATGATTGAAAATATCCGTGAAGATACAATCAAGCTTATGCTTGTTATGCCTAAGAAGGTTTACGAGGTTCAGAAGCGTCAGGAGGCTATTGAGGCAGCACGAAAGGCGGCTGAAAAGCAGGCTGCAGCAGCACATCAGGTAGTGCTAAACAACAACGGCGAGGAAAAGGCACAGCCAAGCGCAGTTCAGGTAGCGCTCAAGAGAGAGCAAGTTGCAAAGCCTACACAGACATCAGCCGACGGAACCGACACAGCAAACAAGACAGTTCGCAAGGGCAAAAAAGTCGGCAGAAACGACCCGTGCCCATGCGGAAGCGGTAAAAAATACAAAAAATGTTGCGGCGCAAACGAATAACTTTTATCTTTGGGAAGATAGGTTGTTTCTATTGGAAACGTAAGTTGCCCAACAATTTACTTGATTATATCGGTACTGCTACATGGCCGAGTACCTCGGCTCGTAATTCGAGGATAAAAGTCGGTGAGTTTTTTGACAACTGTTGCCCGACCATTGGCTTGATATATCGGTAACTGCTACATAGATTGACCGTAAGGTTCGTAAATAAATTTAAGATTATTAACAAAAGGCTAATCTCACAATTGCGTTGAGATTAGCCTTTGTTGTCCGTAAACGTAATCAATAAATAAATTATATGCTCGGGAAACGAAGTTATAAGTCATATCAATCTGTCTGCTCGAATTGTAACCATCGTACTATAACCCGTGCAAAAAATAAGCACTTGCATTATGCAAGTGCTTTGTGTGGTTGCGGGAGCCGGATTTGAACCGACGACCTTCGGGTTATGAGCCCGACGAGCTACCGAACTGCTCTATCCCGCGATATTTAGCTCGCTGTTTCATACAGCTTAATTATTCTATCACTATTATTGCCGTTTGTCAAGTATTATTTTTAATTTATTTTCTCTTTGTAACTCTTTGTAAAATTATATGCCTTTTGTCTGCCTTTTATTCGCATTTTACCTTAAAAAATGCCCCACTTGCCTCAAAACCAATGACAAAAATGCCCTGACATAGTATAATCACACTGT
>JBGUUJ010000105.1:0-2616 GCA_045133455.1 Ruminococcus sp. | reverse complement strand
CTGAGTTATCATTTGCGGATATAGCCGTCATTCTCGGAAAAACCGAAAGCTGGGCAAGAGTTACATATTATCGGGCAAAAGTAAAATTGCTCAGAAGCTTGGAGGAAGAAAATGAGTAAAGATTGTGATATTGTCAGAGATTTAATCCCCCTTTATGCCGATGATCAGGCGAGTGAGGAAAGCGGAGATTTGATAACAGACCATTGCAGATATTGTGATGAATGCAGAAAATATCTTAAATTTGCACTTGACCCCGTAAAGTCGGAAGTTGAGGATTCTGATGAGCAGATGAAGAAAATGTTTGAAATTACAAAACAACTTCGGATAAAAAGCAGAAGAAAATATAAAATAATGGCAATTGTGAGTGTTATTGTTGCTGTTGTTTTGGCGTTCGGATGCTTCAATGTTGTTTTCAGGGGCATCACTTGGTTTACGGTTGTTGACTATGCGGAAGCTGAAAATTACGAGAGTATGGATGAAATGTACGCAAAAAGTTATTTGCCAGACCATGTAAGTGCTGAAGAAGTAAAACAGGCAGCGGCAGAGGTTAAACACTTTTTCAGTGGAAATTTTGGCGGATGTATTTTGCTGAATCTTACATACAGTGAAGAAAACTCATCAGCGGAAAAAATCGTATTTTACGGTGATTATATGGTTTTGACTTATGACGGAATCAATGAGCCGTTTACGGTTGTCGGCGGCGACTGGCACTGGGATTTAACCTACAATACAGCGTATCTGAAATGGATGGTCACAGGTTATGGATATGCTTAACAATAAAGAAAACAGGCTGACTTCGGTGAAGTCAGCCTGTTTTGGAGAGAGTATATATTTTTAGAAGAAAGATTTTACAAACTTTCGTAGTTAGTAAATTTTATATGAATTAGGAGAAAAAATGAAATTTGTTATGTTAATCTGATATACGTTTACGCATGGCTCATGCACAAATCCATACTGTAAACTCTGTTGTCTTTTGTAACCATACTGATTGAAACATCAGGTGCAAGCTCGTTGAACTTCACGAGAAAGCTGTCCTCGCCTCCGTCGTGCATTCCTGTTACGATGCGCTCAACGTCGTTGTTCTTGACAAATTCAGCCACAGCCTTCGGTGCATTGCTGTTAAAGAGAATTGTCATATCGGCATCGGACTGCTTTGACACGAGATAGAGATATTCAATACGGTCAATTACTGATGTATAGTTGCTTATCGGTTTAAGCACACTCAGAACTCTGAGTTCACAACCGCAGTCATCGGCAATCTGTTTTGCTGTTGTAATGATTCTGTCGCAGTCAAATTGACTTGTGACACACGCTAAAACCGATGACTTTTGTTCGTTCATTGTTTTGTCACCTCCTTCATCTGTTGTGCCTATATATTACCAATGGTTTTTGAACGATATATATCGGCATTGTGAATTTAAGGTGAAAAATTCAGGAAAACCGCATTAATACTGAAATATTTTTAAAAATCGCTTGTGAGCATTTAAGAGTATTTAAGAGCATTTTTGAGAATTTTAAAGATTGTTCAGAGGTAAATTAATTTTTTTCAAAAAAGTGTTGACTTTGGCGAAAATATGTACTATAATCATACCTGCATGAAAATCAGTACAGGAGGATATTGTTATGTCAACATATTTAGCTAAGAAAAGCGAAATTGAACGCAGCTGGTATGTAATTGATGCAGCAGGCAAGCCACTCGGTAGAGTTGCAGCTCAGGCAGCTACTCTTTTAAGAGGCAAGCACAAAGCAACATTTACACCAAACGTAGACTGTGGTGATCACGTTATCATCATCAACTGCAAAGACGCTGTATTAACAGGCAACAAGCTCACTCAGAAGAAGTGGCAGCGTCACACAGGCTATATCGGCCACCTCAAAGAAACACGTTACGATACTCTTATGGCTACAAAGCCTGAAAAGGCTATGGAGCTTGCTGTTAAGGGTATGCTTCCTAAGAACACACTCGGCAGAGCTGCTCTTCTCAGACTCAGACTCTTTGCCGGTGCAGAACACAATCATCAGGCTCAGAAGCCAGAGATGCTTGAAGCTTAATAAGAAGGAGGCAGAATATAATGTACGATAAGACACCTTATTTTTACGGTACAGGCAGAAGAAAAAGCTCAGTTGCAAGAGTAAGACTTTATCAGGGCACAGGCAAAATCACAATCAACGATCGTGACATCGACGATTATTTCGGTCTTGAAACACTCAAGCTCATCGTTAGACAGCCTCTCGCTTTAACAGAAACAGACGAGAAGTTTGACGTTGTATGCAGAGTTTCAGGCGGCGGCGTTACAGGTCAGGCTGGTGCTATCCGTCACGGCATTTCAAGAGCACTTCTTCAGTATGACACAGAGAACCTCCGTGGCGCACTCAAGAAGGCAGGCTTCTTAACTCGTGACCCGAGAATGAAAGAGCGTAAGAAATACGGTCTCAAGGCAGCTCGTAGAGCACCTCAGTTCTCAAAGAGATAATTATATTATTTCGATTCACCAACTCCAAAGCTCGCAAGGGTTTTGGAGTTTTCTTTTTGGACTTCGGGTCCTTGAAGCACAGCTTCTGCGGCGGAGCTAAAAACAGTTCTCTGAACTGTTTTCTTAACGCTCCTACAGTTCT
>JBGUUJ010000104.1:0-5333 GCA_045133455.1 Ruminococcus sp. | reverse complement strand
ATTTCAACAACGGGGTGCTCATAGCGAAGTCCCTCAAGAACCTCGGCATTTGTGCTGTAACCGCTTTTTGTTTTCTTTTTACAAGGCAGTTTCAAATCTTCAAAAAGCACTTTACCGAGCTGTTTCGGTGAATTTATATTGAATGTTGTTCCTGCGCTCTCATAGATGGACTCTTCAAGACTCTTTATCTGCGCAGAAAGCATTTTACCGTAATCTTCAATGCCCTGTCTGTCAACACCGAAACCGATGTTTTCCATCTTTGCAAGAACATCCGCGAGAGGAATTTCAATCTCTGTTAACAGTTTTTCCTGCTCATTCGTCTTGATATCTCTCATCAGCTTTTCGCAGAGAACATCATAAACTGCAAGAGGTCTATAGATTTTATATTCCTCGGTTTCGGTCACAGGCAATTCAATTTCATTTAGTTTGCAAAGATTTTCGTCTGAATAATCCTTTGCCGACGGCTCAAGAAGATAAGCCGCAAGCTCAACGTCAAAGACAAGAGACTTCACCTCAAATCCCTTTCTGTCGGCATATGCAAACAACGTCTTGCAATTGCGTGTGTACTTTTCAATTTTTTCATTCTTTAAAATATCTTTAAAGAGTTCTTCACTGTTGCTGAGATATACTTTTTCCTCGCATAATACTGCAAAGGATTTTAATTCTTTATCGGAAATTTCAAAGTTTATATATGCTTTTCCAGTTGAACTAATTTTCCCTGAAAGAATTTTATCTTCAATTTCTGACACTACTTCAAGGTTTTTAAGCTCTGCTTTCTTTTCAACAGGTGCAGGGGCATCTGCAAGACCAAATTTTTCTATTAAAGAAAATAACTCGAGCTTAGCCATATATCTTGCGCACTCGTCAGGATTTTTCATTTCAACAACGTACTTAGCAGTTTCCGTATCAATCGGCGCAGTACGGCAGATTTCGCCCAACATTCGGCTGATAAGTGCATTTTCCTTAGAAGTAATAAGTTTTTTGCGCATACCGTCCTTGATGTCAAGCTCGTCAATATGTTCATAAATGTACTCAACCGTATGATATTTCTTGATTAGGTCACCTGCACCCTTGGGACCGATTCCTGCAACACCCGGGATATTATCCGAAGTGTCACCCTGAATCGCCTTGATTTCTATTAGTTCAAGAGGTGTTACACCGTAGTCCTGCATAATCTTTTCAGGTGTATATAAGATGTCCTGCTTGTTTGTGCAGAGATGCACGCTTGTTTTATCCGACACAAGCTGGAGACTGTCACGGTCTCCTGTTGCGATTATACATTCGTCTCCGCTTTTTTCACAGGCTGACGCAAAAGTTCCGAGGATATCATCAGCCTCGTAACCCTCACAGGTTACTATCTTATACCCCAAAAGCCCCAGAAGTTCTTTAAGCGGTGCCATCTGTGAGGCAAGTTCTTCAGGCATTCCCTTTCGTGTAGCCTTATAGCCGGCATAAGCCTTATGTCTGAAAGTCGGTGCTTTCAGGTCAAAGGCGATTGCGACTGCATCGGGAGTTTCTTCGTTCTTTATCTTCTGAAGCATTGTGAGAAATCCGTAAATTGCATTTGTAAACCGACCGTCTTTTGTTGTAAGTGGTCTGATACCGTAAAATGCACGGTTTACAATGCTGTTTCCATCAATGACAAGTAGTCTCATAGCTTATACATCACTTCCGTTATTATTCCGTTCTTGTAGTATATTCTCGGCACACGTTTTCCGACAAGACACACTACCTCGTAGTTTATTGTATCAGTGTTTTCTGCAAGAGTATCGGCTGTCGCCGCACCGTTTTCACCTGTTCCGAAAACAATTACCTCATCACCGGTGTTTACGTCTTCAATGTCGGTCACGTCAAGCATTGTCTGATCCATACATATTCTGCCCACGATTTTAGCTTTCTTTCCGTTGACGAGCATATAACCGTTTTCCGAATTCTGACGGATATATCCGTCGGCATATCCTATCGGAACTGTCGCAATTTTCATATCTTTCTCTGCGGTGAACGTTCTTCCGTAGGAAACCGACGCACCTGCTTTAAGTTCCTTAACATAAGCTACAGCTGTTTTGAGCGTCATTGCAGGTATCAAATCAAGCTTTCCTGCAAGTTTCTTTGACGGTGAAAGTCCGTAAAGGATAATTCCTGCTCTTACCATATCGCAGTAAGTCTCTGAATAATCTGCAATTGCACCGCTGTTCGAGCAGTGAGCAATTTCGATATCAAGACCGCATTTTTCAAGCTCTGATTTCACATATCTGAAATTTTCATACTGCTTGATTGTGAACTCCCTGCCCTCTTCTGCCTCGTCAGACACACAGAAGTGAGTGAACAAGCCCTCAAGTCTGAGATTAGGCAGACTGCAAGCCTTGCAAATTTCTTTTATAGAATAATCATCTCTCGGGAATTCCTGACACATAAAACCGATTCTGCTCATACCCGTGTCGATTTTAATGTGAATTTTGCAATGGCAGTCGTTCTTCTCACACTCAGCAGAAAGAGCCTTAGCATATTCAAGAGAGAACACCGCCTGAGAAATATTGTAGTCATAAAGACGGCTGACATCATTGACAGGCGTGTAACCTAAAATCACTATCGGAAGTCTGCAACCCGACTTGCGGATTTCAATTCCCTCGTCGATATTTGATACGGCAAAAAAATCTGCACCGAGTTTCTGATAAATATGCGCAAGTTCGACAGCACCGTGACCGTAACCGTCAGCCTTGATTACACAACAGATTTTTGATTTACCTACTATTTTATTCTTTATCTCTTTAAAATTATGTGTGATAGCGTCAAGCGAAATCTCCGCCCACGTTCTTTTTACAAAGTCCATTAAAACCCTCTTGTCACTGTATATTTAATATCTGCAAATAAATGTTATATTATTTTTTTATTATATTACTTTTGCGCTTCTAAATCAACCGAAACCACCACTTTGACGGACTTTTTTCAAGATTTTACATCAATTGAGCGTTTCACTTGATTTTTTTACATATTTTTGCTACTATAATTAGTGTATGTATTACAAAATTTTTAAACACAGGAGGAAAAAATGAGTACAGACAATATGATTGTTCTTTCTGCCTTTGCCGTTTACCTCGTTATTATGATTGTAATCGGTTTTATTTACTCAAAAAGCACTAAGAACAACGAAGACTACTTCCTTGGCGGAAGAAATTTAGGCGGTTGGACTGCAGCTATCTCAGCGCAGGCTTCCGATATGAGCGGTTGGCTCCTTATGGGACTTCCGGGTTCAGTTTACCTTGCAGGTACAGGCGAAATCTGGATTGCGGTAGGTCTTTTAATTGGTACAATTCTTAACTGGTACCTGGTTTCAGCAAGACTCAGAAAATACACTATCGTTGCAGGAAACTCACTCACTATCCCGAGTTTCTTCCAGAATCGTTATCGTGATAAAAAGGGTATTATCAAGATAGTTTCAGCAGTTATCATCGCAATATTCTTTACGGTTTACACTGCATCAGCTTTCAGCTCAGGCGCTAAGCTCTTTGCTACACTTTTCTCTGACGGAAAAGCTGAGGGAGGCAATTTTGATACGGTTTACATCATCGGACTTTGCATTGCGGCTCTCGTAATTCTTATCTACACATTTATGGGCGGTTTCAAGGCAGTTTGCACAACAGACCTTATTCAGGGTATGCTTATGCTCGTAGCAATTATGGCTGTTCCGATTCTTGCATATATAACGCTTACTTATAACACCAGCTTCTCTGATGCTCTTGTAGCAAAAGGTGTTGAGAACCCTGCAAACTTCCTTAATTTTATGAAAAATGATGACGGTTCATCAGTTTCAGCCGTTTCAATTATTTCCAACCTTGCATGGGGTCTCGGTTACTTCGGTATGCCTCACATTCTTGTAAGATTTATGGCAGTAAAAAATCAGAAGGAAATGAAAAAGTCAAGAAAAATCGCGATCATCTGGGTTGTTATTTCACTTATCGCTTCATGCCTTATCGGTCTTATCGCAAGAGGTTACCTCACAACCCGGCTTGAGGGTTCAAACAGCGAAACTGTATTTATCCGTGCAATTCAGCAGTTGTTCTCAGGAAACTTTGTATTTATATTTATCGGCGGTATCTTCCTTTGCGGTATTCTTGCCGCTATTATGTCAACAGCCGACAGTCAGCTTCTCGTTACTGCTTCTGCTGTTTCCGAGGATATGTACAAGGGTGTTATCAAGAAAGATGCTTCCGAAAAGAAAGCTCTTTGGGTTGGCAAGATTGCAGTTATCGTAGTCTCTGTAGTCGGATTCTTAATTGCACTTGACCCTAATTCAAGTATTATGAATCTCGTTGCTGATGCATGGGCAGGCTTTGGTTCTGCATTCGGTCCTGTTGTTCTGCTTGCACTCTTCTGGAAACGCTCAACACTGCCCGGTGCTATTGCAGGTATGGCTACAGGTGCTCTTACCGTTATCGTTTGGGACTACATTCCGCTTGTTAACGGACGGACACTCTATGTGGCTACAGAACTCTATTCACTCGTTCTCGGATTTGCTTTTGCACTTATCGTCAATGTTGTTGTTTCTCTTCTCACAAAGAAACCTTCAAAGGAAATTATGGACGAGTTTGATTCAATCAAAACTCTCGAAATCTGATTAAAACTGCAAACATCCCCTCGTTTTGAGGGGATGTTTGGCTTTAGAAAACAATTTTACGGTATTTTGTGTCAAAGAAAATAGTTTTTAGATTATTAACAATATTTTTGGAGGACTCTATGATTGGCAAAATTGTTACGGTCACGGTTGACCGCAAAATAGGGACGTATCATCCAAAGCATAACGATATATTTCATGAAGTAAATTATGGATTTGTTAAAGGAATTATGGCTGGTGACGGTGAATGGCAGGATGCATATATTCTCGGGATTTCTGAGCCTGTTGACGAGTTTACAGGTAAAGTGATTGCAATTATCCACAGAAAAAACGATGTTGAGGATAAGTGGATTGTTGCACCAAACGACGCTTATTTTTCTAAGAAAGAAATTTGAAATATAGTAAAGTTTCAGGAACAATTTTTTGATTCAGAAATAATTATGTAAATATTTTTAAATTCACTTGATTTTTTCATCTGAAAAAGATATAATATACAGGCTGACAAATTCAAATGCGGGCGTGGCGGAATTGGCAGACGCGCTAGATTTAGGTTCTAGTGTCAACCGATGTGCAGGTTCAAGTCCTGTCGCCCGCACCACCCTAAAAAGCTCGATTTTATCGGGCTTTTTTCATTATCACAAAACATAAAAATAATTGGCACACGTATTACCTTATTACATCACATAAGGTTATGCGTATGCCAATTTTTATATCATAAATG
>JBGUUJ010000103.1:0-2222 GCA_045133455.1 Ruminococcus sp. | reverse complement strand
CCATATGTCAGCCTCAATTAAAACGGTAAATCGTCATCAAGGGGCATATCAGCAAACTCATTTTTTGACGGAGCCTGCAAATTAGGCGAATCAAAATATTTGTCGGCAGGAATCGGAACGCCTTTTCTGATTGTTTCAATGTCCCTGAACTGTACGCATTTTGTTGACCATTTCAAATCACCTTTGCTATTTTCGTACTGCTCTCTGCCAAAAACACCGCCGATAAGCTTATTTTTGAAATACTCGCAAAAATGCTCGTCCCAAATAGCGTTCTGGTCAAATCCGCTGTTTGATTTTTCAACGGCATTGACAAAGGTCTTGAAACCTCTGTTTGTGTTGCCATAGTTATCTTCGAGAGTCTGATAAACTATGCAACCCCACTTTTTATTAGGACGATTATCGTTGCGGTACTGTTCTGTGTAATAGCCTTTCTGCTCGCCCTCTGCGATGTCGAGAGAAATCATTATCATATCTTTTCCGTTACGTGACTGCGTTTCTTCGACTTTCATAATCTTGCAGATATGTCCTCCGAGCTCAAGAGGTTCAAAATCTCCGTATGCCTGTGTGTTTTCCCAATCAGTTGGTTTAATCATTGGTTATTTCTCTCCTTTTTTTAATATATAATCTAAATTTCTTTTAGTTTCGTTCATACAAGTATCAAAAAAATCATCACAATCTCTGTTAAAAGTTTGATGTTCAATAAAACTTTTATTATCAATCATACAATATACAGAGGTATCGATTGAAAAAGCTGTTAGAATAATATAGCCTTCGTAGCACCCTATTCTTACACTTGTTATTGCATATTTTTGCATTTTATCTTCATCTGGATGGTAAAAATAATAAATGTGTCCTTCTTTTATTACCTTCAAAATATCAGAACTATAAAACCCTCCAGATAACGGATATTCATCAAAATCCCTATAGAACTCAAAATAAACCTTATTACTCATTTATTTCACCTTTTTCGAGCTGATAATATTCCCTAATGGTCTTATCCACTATTTTCAAATCATTATCAATCTCAAGTTCAAACATTTCCATAGGTGACTTTGCAGTGGTATTACCGTCAGACTGTGTTACGAACTTATGAGTTTTTCCATCAGTCTGACATATGAGAACTATACTGAACAAACCCTCAATTGTAAGCTGACTATCAAGCATTTTACCTATTGTTTTAGCTTTAACCTTACCAAGGTCGGTTGTCTCGCAATGATGCAGGAAATAAACTATCTTATCATCAGGTATATCGTTAATACAAAACTCTATGAGTTTTTCAAAATTAACCGCCATATCTGTAAATTTGCCGTAGCCTACATCTTTTGCTCTGTCAAAGCTATCGAAAGCTAAAAGATACTGACTATCATCAATAACGATAGCTTTTGTTTTACTTTTGGATAATGCATTTTGAATAAGCGCATATCGATTTGTACCTTTTTCTTTAGCTACCTTACTCACATTGTAAGGTTTGATATCTGTTCGGAACGGTAACGGCTTACTTGCCACATTAATCACTCCGACTTCTTCTTTATTAAAATTACGGAGTGAAGCGGACTTGCCACTACCACTCTCTCCTAAGATTAGAACTGGAATACCCACAATCTCACTCTCCCTTATATTGGCTTTTTTCCTATAATCTCTCCGCTGAAATAAATCGGACAGTTATCAGGAAGTTCTGGTATGTACGGATTATAAATCATCTGATTTGTCAATCTACACCAGTATCGTTTTAAATCATTTTCTGCTCTGCAGAATGGGCAATGCTGACATTTAATCTTATCCTCTGGAAAATATATCGGTATTGTCGCTATACCTTTGGTAAACCACTGCACACCGCTTTTAAATTCTTCTGCCATACCACACCTCAGGAATACATTTCTATGAAATAATCACGCAAACAATCATTACAAACATATTCATTATGTTTTTTGTCGTGTACATAAAGGCCTTTACATTCTTTAGGAAATTCTTCGTTACACATACAGCAGGTTACGACTTCTTCATAATCGTTACTACCGCAAAATGGGCAACTATAATAGACCTCGTTATATCCGCCGTCAGGCAAGTTATAGCCGAACTGGTGTTCAATTACTTTCTCCGGTTCACTAAACG
The DNA here is from genome assembly GCA_045133455.1 of Ruminococcus sp. GTDB lineage: Bacteria > Bacillota > Clostridia > Oscillospirales > Acutalibacteraceae > Ruminococcoides. The sequence continues at coordinate 110 of JBGUUJ010000103.1, read as the reverse complement.
GATTATTACAATCAGCACAACGATACATCAAAATCTACCTTCTTCCTTTTGTAGTATGAAAAGTAATTAAACGGCTGTTTAATGCCTACTCGCTTGCACTTTCGGCGGTA
>JBGUUJ010000102.1:0-4678 GCA_045133455.1 Ruminococcus sp. | reverse complement strand
GACAGTATGTTATAGACAATACAAAATAATTGCGGTAATTTAATTTGGAGTTGAATAGATTTAATGCAGATTTTAACAACAATAGCTTTGATTATAATAGGTATATTATTTTTTGAGCTTATCATTTTTTCGCATGAATTCGGACATTTTATCACCGCAAAGCTTTCGGGTGTAAAGGTAAACGAATTTGCACTCGGAATGGGACCGAGGCTTTTTGGTTTTAAGAAAGGTGAAACCGAGTATTCTTTCAGACTGCTTCCGATAGGCGGTTACTGTTCTATGGAAGGTGAAGATGAAGACAGTGATGAGCCGAGGTCATTCAATAACGCAAAAATATGGAAGAGAATGATAATTATAATTGCAGGTGCAGTTATGAACATTATTCTCGGATTTATACTTATGTTTGCTTTTACAGTACAGGCAGACAGTTATGCGTCAACTACAGTCACTAAGTTTGAACCGAACTCCTATTCTGCAAACTGTGGATTACAGGAGGGCGACACAATTACTGAAGTAAACGGATATTCTGTATGGAATATATCGGATCTTCAGTTTGGTATTGCAACAATGCAGTGTAAAGAAGTAGACGGTAAATCTCTTTCTATATATAAACAAGACTGCGCAATTGAAGCGTGCGATGTTTATTCACAGGTCGGAATAGATAATGGAATTACGGAAAAACAGATCGATTCATTCTATGAAATACTTTCTGACGGATGTGATAAAATCAACTCAGCAGAGGACAAGAAAACTGCAAAGCAGTATCTTGATGATGTCTGCAAAGAACTCTACGCTTTCTTTGATATAACAGACTATACCTTGCCTGAGATTGAAGAACAGGAAACAAGGAAGCGTTTCCAAACTGATATGAAGGTTATCCGTGATGGTGAAGAAATTGAACTCAAAGATGTTCAGTTCTATACCTATTATGCAAGCGAAGAGGACAAAGAAGCTGATAAACCTTCTGTTGCTTTCGATTTTTATGTAGATGAAATTGATAAGAACTTTGGTTCTGTTATGAGTCAGACATTTTCAAATACCTGTTCTATGGGTAAAACTGTATGGACATCACTTGTTTGGCTTGTACAGGGCAGATTTACATTTAATGACCTTTCAGGTCCTGTCGGAATCGCAACGGCAGTAACACAGTTTGCTTCACAGGGTCTCGAAACAGGTTTTATGGATGCATTTAATAACATTATGTATGTTATGATTCTCATTACAATTAACCTCGGTATCTTTAATATGCTTCCGTTTCCTGCACTTGACGGCGGACGTTTTGTATTCCTTCTCATAGAGGGTATATTTAGAAAGCCTGTACCAAGAAAGGTTGAAAAGATAGTAAATGCATCGGGTCTTGTAATTCTTATGTTGTTTATGCTTGTTGTATCGCTGAAAGATGTCTGGCAGCTTGCCACAAACAGCTTTCCCGGAATGTAGATAGGAGGATAAAATGGGTAGTAAGATACAGGTAACAGCCGGAAATATTAAAATCGGCGGAGGGGCAGAAATATCAGTACAGTCAATGCTCAATATTTCTTCAACTGACATTGAAGGTTCTGTAAAGCAGGCTAAAGAGCTCGAAAAGGCAGGTTGTAAAATTATCCGTGCTGCAATTCCTAATAAAGAAGCGGTAAAACTTATTCCTGCACTCAAAGATGCAGTAAGTACACCTATAGTAGCTGATATCCATTTTGATTATAAGCTTGCATTGGAGGCTTGTGCGGCTGGTGTTGACAAAATCAGAATAAATCCCGGTAATATCGGTTCTGATGACAGGGTAAAGGCTGTAGCTGATGCGTGTAAAGCGAAAAATATTCCCATAAGAATCGGGGTTAATTCAGGTTCACTTGAAAAGGAAATTCTTGCAAAGTACGGTCATCCCACTCCGCAGGCTCTCTGTGACAGTGCACTTTACCACGCTTCACTTCTTGAAAAGTTTGATTTTAACGATATTGTACTTTCAATGAAAAGCTCGACAGTATCAACTATGATAAAAGCATATGAACTTGCGGCAGAACAGTGTGATTATCCTCTGCACCTCGGAGTTACCGAAGCAGGCACTGAGAGAATGGGTATTATAAAATCATCTGCAGGAATCGGTTCACTTCTTATGCACGGTATAGGCGATACAGTAAGAGTATCGCTTACTGCTGACCCTGTTAAGGAAGTTTATGCAGCATACGATATTCTAAAAGCTCTTGATATAGAAAAGAGCGGAATTCAGTTTGTTTCCTGCCCAACATGCGGAAGAACAAGAATTGACCTTGTGAAAATCGCAGGAGAAGTCGAGGAAAGACTAAAAAATTGCAAAAAGAATATCAAGGTTGCAGTAATGGGCTGTGTAGTTAACGGCCCCGGTGAAGCCCGTGAAGCCGATATCGGTATTGCAGGCGGAGACGGTTGCGGTCTTGTATTTAAGAAAGGCGAAATTCTCTACAAAGTGCCTGAAGAAAAGCTTGTTGATGCACTTATAGAGGAAATTGAAAAGCTTTAAATTATTTACTCCTGTTGGACGGTGCTCTGATTATAGGGCATATAATCAGAGCTGACTCAAGGAGTGTTATTATAAATTAACAGAGAAGTTTAGAAAACAGCAGAAGGAATTATATGAAAACAATCGACGAAGTTTTTAAATCTCTGTTTGGAGTAGGGGATTTTCCACAGAGTATTTCAAACGGAGTAATTACAAAACTTAATATAGTATCTGAAGCCCGTTCGGTTACCCTTTGGGTAAATTTCGACGGGCTTGTTGAGCGTAATATACTTTTTGATGCTGAGAGCAAAATTGCAAAAGCACTCAAAGTATCATCAGTTGAAATTAAGCCACATTTCAGAGCAGAGTTATTTTCAAAAGATTATTTTCCGCAGTTATATCTTGCCATAAAACACGAGATTCCGAGTATTAACGGAACGCTTAACAATGCAGAAGTTACATTTGAAAATAACGAACTTATTATAAACTTACTTAATGGCGGAAAAAATCTTCTCGATGCCAAAGGTTTTGATAAATCACTTGTCAAGCATATTGCTGACGAGTTTGATTTGCATATTTCTGTGAGATATACAGGAGTTTTTGAAGTGGAAGCAGAAAGTACTGAATATCTCGACGCAATAAAAAGTGCAGAAGTGCAGATGCATCGTGAAAATATGGCTAAAGCGGCAGATTTCTATCGTGAAGAGGAAGAAAACGTTCAGCGGATAAGAGAAGCGCATGCAGAAGAAGCGGCAACTGAAATTGAAATAAGAGAAGGTAAATTTGCTACGCCTCAGATTATTCAGTCATCAATCAGACCTCTTTACGGCAGAAGTATAAGAGGTAAGATGATTTCTATCAGTGCAATAGCTGGTGATTCAGGTCGTGTAGTTATCTGGGGTGACGTGTTTGACCTTGAAAAGAGAATCACAAAATCAGGAGATAAAAATATTTTCACAATTGATATTACTGACTACACAGGTTCAACAACTGTTAAAGTATTCAACACTATTAAAGATTCTGCATCTGTTGATACTATCAAAAAAGGCGATACAATCGCTGTTATGGGTGATGTTGAATACGATAAATATGCAGGTGAACTTGTAGTAAACGCACGTTCAATCGGTACAGCTCAAAAAATAAAAGTTGTTGACAAGGCTGAGAAAAAACGTGTTGAATTACATCTTCATACAAATATGTCGCAGATGGATGCAGTTACTTCAGCAGGCGATCTTGTCAACAGAGCGTATAAATGGGAACATAAAGCAGTAGCAATTACCGACCACGGTGTAGCACAGGCTTTCCCTGATGCAATGAAAGCGGCTGACAAGATAAATAAAGATGAAGAAAAAATCAAGGTTATCTATGGTGTTGAAGCCTATTTTATGGACGATCTTGTTGAATCTGTAAAAGGTGAGGCAGACACTCCGTTTGACGGAACATTCATTTGCTTTGATATAGAAACAACGGGGCTTTCGGCTTCCCGTGACAAAATAACCGAAATCGGTGCAGTTAAAGTAGTAAACGGCTCAATAGTCGATACTTTTTCAACATTTGTAAATCCCGAAATGCCTATACCACAAAAGATTACTCAGCTTACGGGTATTACCGATGCTATGGTAAAAGATGCACCTTCACAGAGTGAGGCTGTCTCGGCGTTCCTTGAATTTGCAGGAGATAATGTTCTTGTGGCGCATAATGCACCGTTTGATACATCATTTATACGAAAAGCTTGTGAAAATATGGGCAGAGAGTATAATTACACTTCAATTGATACTGTAGCTATTTCAAGAGCTATTCTGAAAGATATCAAAAACTGTAAACTCGATACTGTTGCGAAATATCTGAGACTCGGTGAATTCAATCACCACAGAGCAACTGATGATGCTGAAATTCTCGCAAGAATATTCATTGAACTTTGTCTAAGACTTCGTGATGATTATGCAATCACAAAAACAAGCGAAATTAACACAAAGATAGCAGGCGGTGACTTTAAAAAGTTACCGACCTATCACCAAATAATTCTCGTAAAGAATAAAACTGGTCTAAAAAATCTTTATAGACTCATTTCATATAGTCATCTCAATTACTTCTACAAGAAACCGAGAATACCTAAAAGTGAGCTTGTAAAATACAGAGAAGGTCTTATTATAGGCTCAGCTTGCTGTGCAGGTCAGCTTTATGACAGTATTTTGCAAGGCA
>JBGUUJ010000101.1:0-11697 GCA_045133455.1 Ruminococcus sp. | reverse complement strand
TACAGTATTTTAAGATATGCTGTGTTTACAAAAACTATTAATCGCCTGTACAATCATCAATTAGATTAATGGTTTGGTAACGAACTTCTTAATGAAGTAGTTAAATTAAAAAAATGTGGCAGTTATCCATATATCGATTTTACGGTTGGGCACGAAACGGTTGAATTAATCTAACCTCTCTGCCCCAATTAAAATACATAAAATAAAAGAGGCGGTTTATACCGCCCCTTGATTATTTGTCTATTCTTCCGTAAAGACCTGTTGCGCCACCTTCGTTAAGTGGCTTTCTGTCCGGATTAACAGGAGCAGGATTTGAACTGCGGTTTGCGTTATAAGGACGCTTTCCGCCTCTACCTTTGTTGTAACCGCCTCTGCGGACATTTTTTACCTTTGGATCGGGACCGATAACTACATGACGGTTAGCGTTTTCTCCCTCACTCCAACTGATAGCTCCGTTTACCTTCTGAACCGCTGTATGAATAATTCTTCTTTCATACGGATTCATCGGCTCAAGATTTGTCTTTCTGCCTGTCTTAACAGCTTTGAAAGCAAGCTTTCTTCCGAGAATTTCAAGAGTCTTTTCTCTCTTTTCTCTGTAGTTGCCTGTGTTGATTGTAACCTTGAGGTATCCCTCGTCAGCGTGGTTAGCCACAAGACTCGTGAGATACTGAAGTGAATCAAGAGTTTCGCCTCTTCTGCCGATTACAAAACCGACTTCTTCACCTGAAAGGTCGAATTCTACTCCGCCTTCGATTACTTTCTTTTCAATTTCAATGCTTTCAAGATTCATCTTGTCAAGCACATTTCTTAAAAACTGCTCAGCCTTTTCTTCAGGTGTTTCTTTAATAACCACCTTTACTTTTGCAGGCTGACCGCCGAAAAGTCCGAACTTTTTCTTTTCGGCACGCTGGATAAGTTCAAATTCAACATCAGCTGAATCATCAAGTCCAAGCTGTCTTTTAGCGTCGCTTAAAGCTTCAACTTCTGTATCGCCAACGCCAATTACTTCTTTAATCACGTTTATCATCCTTTTTTTTATTTTGGGTAGATAGGTTTAGACCATATCATACGTCAGTTGCCCAACCGAGTACCTCGGATCGTAATTCGTGGATATAAGTCGGCGTTATTTTTTACAACGGTTTCCCGACCTTTAACTTTATATAAAGTTAAGATAATTCTCCACTTTCAATTTTGAAATATTAATTTATAAAAATCCACCCAAATGTTAACTTCAAAATTATTATTCACAAAATGGCACTCGACCGAATTGTGAGCAGTATCACACTACTATTTCTTCTTTTTCTTATTTACGTTTGTGCTCACAGGTTCGCTCTTAGGAGCATAAACATACTTAACTTTAGATTCGTTCTCAAACAAAAGTGCAGCGTGTCTTGCTTCAGATTTTGCTGTAAGCTGATCCGGACTGAAAAGCTTTCCTGTTACTACTGACTGTACAAGACTTAATACTGATGAAATAATCCAGTAAAGACCAACTGCTGACGGTACTGCATATGCAAAATAAGCCGAAATAAGAGGCATTACATAGAGCATTACCTTCATACAACCCTGCTGTTGCTGCATCTGAGTCTTGTTAACCTTTGTCATTACGAACTGAGCAGCGAGGTTTGATACGAGACATAATGCAGGGAAAAGAATGTACGGTGAGAAAAATCCGTAATCCTTAGGTACTGCAAAGAGGTTAACTCCGCCCCAATTAAAACCGCTGACGAACGTCTGTATTGTTGAAATCTCCGAAGCATCGAATATACCCTGAATTGCTTCAGTATTAACGATATTCGGGAATATATTTAGCAAGCTGATTTCCTGATAAGTAGGGTTTGCCGATGACGCATAACCCGGAATTGTGTTTACATAAGCCAGTGCGCTGTTTACATCTTCACTGCTTATATGAAGTGTGTTTGTAAGCGGATATGCTACTGCATAGAAAATACCGAAAATTACAATAATCGGTACAAATGATGTCAAACATCCGCCCATAGGCTTTACGCCTTCTTTTTCATAGAGCTTGTTAAGCTCCTCTGAATATTTCTGTCTGTTATTGCCATACTTTTCCTGAAGTTCTTTCTGCTTCTTTGCCATTCTGGCATTACCGGCCATTGACTTCTGCTGTTTTACTGAAAACGGGAAAAGCGCAAGCTTGATGATTAATGTAAATAAAATTACAGACAGTCCGAAATTCTTAAAAATGTAGAAAATTCCCCAGAGAATGTATCCGAGAAAACTTCCGAGAAATCCGAAGATTTGCATTTTGTTACCTCACTTTTTGCCATATACGCACAATTATTTTTTTCGCTTGTCCTTTTTTTCGGGAACGGGGTCGTACCCTCCTTTTGAAAAAGGATTACAACGCAATATGCGCCATATCGTTAGTGCTGTGCCTTTTAATGCACCGAATCTTTCAATTGCCTCAATTCCGTACTGTGAACAGGTTGGTATGTACTTACAGTGCGGTGTGGTATGCGGAGATATTGAGGTCTGGTAGAATTTAATCAGAGCCAGAAGAATTTTTTTCATTATCTTAACCTTTTAAAACATTTGCTGATTTTAAATGTTTTTTCATAGCCTTGCAAATATCCTGAGATTTCACATACGGCGTTTTTCCTCTGGCTACAAAAACAAAATCGTAGCCTTGCCTGATTTCGGGATACAACTCGAAATAAGCGGCTCTGATTACACGTCTTGCTCTTGTGCGCTTCACAGCCTTGCCGACCTTTTTTCCGGTGGTTATACCAAAACGCAGGTTATCTGTTTTATTTTTCAAAACATAAGTTACCAACACAGGACTGACATAGGATTTTCCCTTTTTGTACAATCGGGAAAAATCCCTGTTATCCTTCAAAGTGATATATTCACTCATAAATTTTCTACACCACCGGGCTTTTTAGCCGCCTAAAAAAGAAAGACCACCGAATAAAGTGGCCTCTTTTCTTAATAAGACAACCTTTTTCTACCTTTAGCTCTTCTTCTTGCTAAAACTTTCTTGCCGTTTGTTGTGGACATTCTCTTTCTGAATCCGTGCTCTTTCTTTCTGTGGAGCTTCTTTGGCTGATATGTTCTCAACATAATTTGAAAACCTCCCTTCACTATATAACCTTGCAATATAGCATTATATCTTAATTTTCAAATTTAGTCAATACTTTTAGTTCGAGAAGAGAAAAATATTTTTCAATAAACTTTTATGCCCGACCGATAAAAACATATATTATTTACGCTTTTCTTTTAGTTCGAGAAGAGAAAAATAGTTTTCCAATAAATATATATAACCGACTGATGAAATCATATATTGTTTTCAGTCTTTAATTCTTCTCAGAATACCACTATATATTGTTATATTTAACGTCCGTCAAAAAATAACTTAAAACACCATATAACCATATAATTATTTTATATAAAAAATATCTGTTTTTACCTGAAACGTTACAAATATATGATTTAGTCGGTCGGGCATAAAAGTTTACAAAAATAAAGTTCTCTTTCCGAATTAAAAGAGTTGATTTTTAATTGAATTTAGGCTATAATTAAATGGAATGGTATTTTATAATAAGGGTAATTATACGGTGTGATACCGTGCACAAGTCAGGCAGATTGGTTTTATCATACAATAAACCTTTATTGCCCGACTGAAAATAAGGATTTATTATTAAAGCTAAATGTGCAGAAATCGACTGCACAATTATGAGAGGAAGGTACAAATTGATGGATTCATTCGACGACGCTTGGGAAGTCATTTGCTCTTACTGCAAAACTAAAATTACTGACGTCGCTTATAACACCTGGATCAGCAGAATTAAACCGCTCAAACTTGATTTTGAAAGCAATACTGCATTTCTGATTGTTCCTAACGATTTTCATCGTCAGACACTCACTCGTTGCTACATACCGCTTCTTAATGAGGCATTTGAAGCTATTTTCGGCAACAAATTCAACATCGCTTTCAAAACTCCTGAGGAAATTGAAGACGCTGTTCCTGAAAAAGAAGTTAGAGAAAATACGGTCAAAGACACAAACTACGAATACACATTCGACACATTTATTGTAGGCTCATCAAACAAGTTTGCTCATGCTGCTTGTCTTGCTGTTGCAACAAACCCTTCATATGCCTACAATCCGCTTTTCCTTTACGGAAACTCGGGACTCGGAAAAACTCATCTGCTTTACGCCATCGGCAATGAAATCAAGAAGAATGACCCCTCAAAGGTTATCTGCTACATCAAAGGCGATGATTTTACAAACGAGCTTATAGAATCACTCAGACTTGCAAAAATGGCTGAGTTCAGACAAAAATACAGACAGACTGACGTTTTGCTTGTCGATGACGTTCAGTTTATCGGCGGTAAGGAAAGTACTCAGGAAGAGTTCTTCCATACTTTCAATGCGCTTTATGACGCTAAAAAACAGATTGTTCTCACATCTGACCGCCCGCCAAAGGAAATCAAAACTCTTGATGACAGACTTCGTTCACGTTTTGAGCAGGATTTGATTGCTGATGTTCAGCCTCCTGATATTGAAACAAGAATTGCTATTATAAAAAGAAAAGCCGAACTTATCGATATCGACCTTTCAAATGAAGTATGCGAGTTCATCGCATCAAAAATCAAGGCTAATATTCGTCAGCTTGAGGGTACAGTTAAAAAACTCAAGGCAAAGTCACTTCTTAACAATGAAAAAGTTACCGTATCTTCAGTACAGGAAGTTATTGCCGATATTCTTAATAACGACGTTCCGCCTGAAATCACGGTTGAGCGTATTATTGACGAAGTTGCAAGAACATACGGCGTTACAGCCGAGGAAATCCGTTCACCAAAGAACAGAAGTGCAAACATCAGCAATGCACGTCATATTGCAATTTATGTAACAAGAGAACTTACAACTCTTTCAATGGTTGCAATCGGTGAGGAATTCGGCAACCGCCATTATTCTACTATTATATACACACTCCAGAAGGTTCAGAAGATGATGGAAAAAGACAGCAAAGTCAAAGAAATCATCGACGACACCATCAAAAACATTCGAGACCGTTAATTTTAGCTTTGGGGAGAGATGTTTAGACTAAATAAAACGTTGTTTTTGTATCTTGCCGAAATGTTTCATATTTTAGCAACGTTTTAGGAAGACGATATAATGCGTTACATAAACATTGCTGTTATCAATATATCAATTCTATAGTCGGATACAAAAAGATTATATCAACTTTACAGTCAAGCAATGTAGCAGTTACCAATACATCAATTTTACGGTTGGGCAACTGACGTTTGTATCAATATAAACCCATCTGCCCAAAGATAAAAAAATAAACATTTTATTTAACATTCTACTAACATTAACTAACGTGATGTTGAAATATTAAAAAATGTTGAAAATTGTCAACGATTATTAAACATTTATCAAAAACGGCGTGTGGACGAAAAAATCCAGCGTACAAGCCGATTAAAAAGGTTTTTCTATGTTTTAACATCACCTACTACGACTACGATAAATAAATTATTATTAAGATTGGAGAGTATTTCCGCCGTGAAAATTTCTTGTTTGAGAACAGACCTTGCAAATGCAGTGTCAAATGTTTCAAGAGCAGTTTCTACAAAAGCATCAATACCTGCACTTGAAGGCGTACTTATAAAAGCATACGGTGACAAACTTAACATATCAGGCTATAACCTCGAAATAGGTATCACAACTGATGTTGAAGCTACAATTCAGAAAGAAGGCGAAATTGTAGTCAGTGCAAAGCTGTTTCTTGACATCGTGCGTAAACTTCCCGAAGAAATCGTTATGATTGAGACTGACGACAGAATGGTTACATACATAACTTGTGGTCATGTAAACTATCAGATTGTCGGAATGTCATCGGTGGAATATCCTGATTTGCCTTCATTTGAGCAGACTGACGGCATTACAGTAAATGCAAAAGTTCTGCGTGATATGATAAGACAGACTGTTTATGCAGTAAGTGAAAATACAGCAAAGCCTATCTACACAGGTTCAATGTATGAAATTGAGGATGGTATATTTAAAATTATCGCTGTTGACGGTTGCCGAATGGCTATCAGAAGTGAAAATGTCGACAGTGACAGCAAAAATAACTTTGTTGTACCGGGAAAAACTCAGCTTGAAGTGCTCAAACTTCTGACGGAAGATGATGAAAATGTTGAACTTATCATCGGTCAGCGTCATATCACATTCAAAGTCAAGAGTTACAGAGTTATTTCAAGACTTATCGAGGGCACATTCCTCGACTACAAGACAACAATTCCGAAAGATGCAAAAACTGAGATTGTTATAAATACAAGAAGCATTATCAATGCTGTTGAGAGAATGTCACTTCTGAATAATGACAGAGTACAAAGCCCTGTAAGATGTAACTTTTCGGAAGATGAAATCAAACTTTCCTGTGCATCGGCAGTCGGAAGAGCAAATGACGTGCTTTCAGTTCCGATAATCGGAGATTCAGTGGAAATCGGTTTTAACAACAGATATTTTCTTGACGCACTCAAGAATACAGATACAGACGAAATCAAAATGGTACTCAACGGACCTGTAGCTCCTATGATAATCACACCTGTAAAGGGTGATAGCTTTATCAGTCTTGTAGTACCAATGAGGCTTGCAAATGAGAACTGAGACAATTAAGATAGACACCGAATTTATAAAATTACAGGATCTTTTGAAACTCGGCGGAGTTGTTGACACAGGCGGAATGGCTAAGTCTGTTATTCAGAATGGTGAGGTTCTCGTAAACGGAGAAGTCTGCACTATGCGTGGCAAAAAAATGCGTGACGGTGATATCGCTGAGTTTGACGGCGTTACTCTTTCAGTTCAGGCAGAAAATTCTTTATAATTTACAACTTAGTTTCCTGAGCATCAAATTGATATATTGGTTGCGTTTCTGTTCGTGTAGGAACCCAATCCCTACATTGAACGCTACCGAAACATTGTGAGGGACGGGCTTTGCTCTTGCCAAAACGTTTTATAATTTAGCAACGTTTCAGTACACGGCGAGCCGTGTCACTACGATGCAGCAGTTACCGTTATATCAAGTAAATGGTTGGGCAACTGACGTTTCCGATAGAAACAACCTGTCTACTCAAAGGTAAAAATGAGAGTTATTGGATTAAAATTTGAAAATTACAGAAATCTGAAAAATGACATAATTATGCCCTGTGACGGGGTCAACATCATCTACGGCGATAACGCACAGGGGAAAACAAATTTGCTTGAAGCGTTGTGGTTTTTCTGCGGAGGACATTCGTTTCGCAGTTCAAAGGACAACGAGGTTATCAGGTGGGATGAAAAAAGAGCAACTCTTGAAATGCGCTTTTTTGGTCAGGAACGTGAGCAGACTGCAAAAATTACATTCGTCGGCAGTAAAAAACAGGTCGAAATTAACGGAGTTGAGAAAAAATCCTCTTCTGCGCTGATTGAGAAATTCTGTGCAGTCGTGTTCTCTCCCGAACATCTTAACCTCATCAAAAGAGGTCCGTCTGAACGCAGAAAATTCATTGACAGCGCAATTTGCAGAGAAAAGCTTAAAAACGCAGTGATTCTTTCAAAATACAACAGAGTTTTGGTTCAGAGAAACACACTGCTCAAGGATATTTACAAAAGACCGTCGCTTGCAGATACTCTCTCAATATGGGACGAACCGCTGATAAAACACGGTGCAATCCTCATCAGAAAGAGGCTTGATTACATCGAGATGCTCTCACAAAGAGCCTCAGAGTATCACGACGGAATTTCAAAAAACAGTGAAAAACTTTCAATAAAATATATAAGCTCTGCTGATATCAGCCAAAGCGACAGCGTGGAAGAGATTGAAGCAAAGCTCAGAGAAAAATTTGAAAACAACAGAGATGACGATATCAGAACAGGCGTTACAAACTTCGGACCGCACAGAGATGATATCGAAATTCTGATAAATGATAAAAATGCCAAAGCGTTTGGTTCACAGGGACAGCAGAGAAGCGCAGTTCTGTCACTCAAGCTTGCAGAAGCGTTTGTTTTGAGAGAAAGAATGGGAGAACAGCCTGTAATTCTGCTTGATGACGTGCTTTCCGAGCTTGACTCAAACAGGCAGGATTTCCTGCTTAATGAGCTCAAGGACTGTCAGGTTTTTATAACCTGCTGTGAAAAGTCGAACAAGGAACAGCTTAAAGAAGGCAAAATTTTTCAGCTGAAGAACGGAGAAATAATCTGATGTATCTTCATTTGGGACAGGACACTGTCATAATGACGGAAAGCATAATTGCGATTTTTGATATAGATGCCTGCACGGTATCCAAAAAAACAAGAGATTTTCTTGCATCTTCAGAGAAAAAAGGTCAGGTCATAAACGTATCATACGAATTGCCAAAATCGTTTGTGGTCTGTAAAAAGCATGGTGAAACCGTAGTTTACATCACACAACTGTCAACAAAAACTCTGCTGTTAAGAACTCATAATGCAGAATAAATCAAAGGAATGGTATTATGAAAATTAAAAAATGCCCGTACTGTTCAAGAAGAATACCGTATTTTTCGGTTTTCGGAAGCAGACGAAAAGCAGAATACGTCTGTCAGCGTTGCGGAAAAGAGATGAAAGTCACAATCAACCGCTCAATCTATCTTGCGTTTGTACTTGCGGTATCAATCTCACTTGCAATAATGGCAGGCTGGCTGATTGCAGGAATGTCCTCAAATCCGCTCGGTATTGTACTTGTGGCACTCCCGTTGATTATATTTATGTTTGTTTCGACGAAGTTTCTCAGATTTGAACCGCTAAAGAAATATAAAAAATCAATGGAAGCAAAAAAAGCAGGTATAGCCTACTCAGACAACCTTGTAACATCTGAACTTGAGGACGAAAGTTCTTCGTTCGGAATTTCATCTGATACAGGTTCGGGATTCCAGATAAACAATGATGTGTTCAATAAAATCAAGGCTGAGCGAAATGCTGCAAGGGAAAAACTCAGCAACGGTGAGCTTATCTCAAATTCTGCCGATATAAATATGGAGAAAACGAGTTATGTTCACGTCATAAAGGATGTAAGCGAAAATCATTCATCGGCAGATGTTCCTCTTAAAAAAATTCACTCCGAAGGAACCCGAACTGTCAGCAGAACACGTCATTACATTCCTGTTGAAGAGGAAAAGCCTGCTGAACCGAAAAAAAATGACGGTAACAAATATTCAGCCAACAGAAAATTTTAAGCTATGATGAAATTACCTGTTTGTCCCCATTGCAACACGATTTACAGATATGGGGATGTTAAAAATCTGATTTACAAAAAGGGTACAACCTGCTACCATTGCAAAAAGAAATTTAAGGTCAGAAAAAATAAAATTTTAATTTTATTTTTAATAATTGCATTAATTACTGCAATTTTTGACTTTTTTGAACTGTATGTGATGACAGGTACAAACTTTATTACCCTTATGATAACAAATATCATCGCACTGACAATCGGAGTAATTCTAATTCCGTTTTTCGTGCAGTTTAATAAGACTGATACAAAATCAAAGCGAAAATGAGTTTTACGAAAAAATAAAGGTAGATGAATAATATGGAAAATGTAGAAAATATCGAAATGAATGAAGTCGTTGAATCAGGCAGTAACGAAATGACCAAAGTTGAACAGGAGTACGGTGCTGATGAAATTCAGGTTCTTGAAGGACTTGAAGCTGTAAGAAAGCGTCCGGGTATGTACATCGGTTCAACAGGTCCGAGAGGACTTCACCACCTCGTTTATGAAATCGTGGATAACTCAATCGACGAAGCACTTGCAGGCTACTGTACAAAAATTGACGTAGTAATTGAGGACGGAGATATCATAAGAGTTACCGACAACGGACGAGGTATTCCTGTAGGTGTCAACAGCAAGACAGGACTTCCTGCCGTGACTGTTGTATTCACGGTTCTTCACGCAGGCGGTAAGTTCGGCGGTGGCGGATACAAGGTATCCGGCGGTCTGCACGGTGTTGGTGCGTCGGTTGTAAACGCACTTTCAGAGTGGCTTGAAGTTAAAGTCTGCGACGGTGAAGATGTATACTTCCAGCGTTATGAAAGAGGAAAAATCATCACTCCGCTTGAGAAAATCGGCAAGTCTGATGTTAAAGGAACAGAAGTACGCTTCAAGGCAGATCCGCTTGTTTTCAAGGAAACAACTGTGTATGAGTATGAAGTTCTTGAGAGAAGACTCCGTGAACAGGCTTTCCTCAACGCAGGTGTGCACATCGAACTCCGTGACGAAAGAGATACAGAAAATATCATCAAGAAAAATTTCATCTACGAGGGCGGTATCAAGAGCTTTGTTGAATATATTCACAAAAAGCGTTCGCTTGAAGTTATCCATCCTGAAGTAATATATTTTTCATCACGAAACGAAGATGATACAATAGCCGTTGAAGTTGCAATGCAGTACAACGAAAGCTATAACGAAAATCTTCTTACATTTGCAAATAACATTCACACTACCGATGGCGGTACTCACGAAGAGGGCTTCAAGCGTGCACTTACATACGTTATGAACGACTATGCAAGAAAATTCGGTAAGCTCAAGGAAAATGACAAGAATTTAAGCGGTGAGGACGTCAGAGAAGGTATAACTGCAATCATAAGTGTAAAACTCAAGGAAGCACAGTTTGAAGGTCAGACCAAAGCAAAACTCGGTAACACCGAGGTAAGAACAATGGTTGACAAGCTTATCAGAGAAAAGCTTATGATATATCTTGAGGAAAATCCTCAGGTTTCAAAGGTCATCTTTGAAAAAGCACTTGCTTCTGCAAGAGCAAGAGAAGCCGCAAGAAAAGCCAGAGAGAACGTAAGAAGAAAATCTGCGCTTGAATCTGCTCAGCTTCCGGGTAAACTTGCAGACTGTCAGTCAAAAGACACAAGCGAAACAGAAATCTTCATCGTAGAGGGAGACTCTGCGGGTGGTTCAGCAAAGGGCGGACGTGACAGAAGAATTCAGGCTATTCTCCCACTTTGGGGTAAGATGCTCAACGTTGAAAAGGCGAGAATAGACAGAGTTTACGGTAACGACAAACTTATGCCTGTCATCACAGCTCTGGGAACAGGTATCGGTGACGAGTTTGACATTGAAAAACTCAGATACGACAAAGTAATTATTATGGCGGATGCCGATGTCGACGGTTCACATATCAGAACACTTCTTCTGACATTCTTCTTCAGATATATGCGCCCTCTCATTGAGCTGGGACACGTTTATATCGCACAGCCTCCGCTTTACAGAATCACAAAGAATAAGGTTCACAAGTATGCATATTCGGATATCGAGCGTGATCAAATTCTTGCAGGTATTGAAGGCAAGAGCGAAATTCAGCGATACAAAGGTCTCGGTGAGATGGACTCCGAACAGCTTTGGGAAACAACAATGAATCCCGAAACAAGGCTTATGCTCAGAGTTGAGTTAAGTGATGCCGAGGCAGCAGACGAAACCTTTACAATTCTTATGGGTGACAAGGTTGAGCCAAGACGTGAGTTCATTGAGCAGAACGCAAAGTATGTTCAGAATCTCGACGTATAATTAAATTGATATGCAGTTTGTGTTTTTATGAACACCCGAAAACAAATCCGATTGCAAAATTATGATTATTCCGAAAACGGAGCATATTTTATAACGATATGTACGAAAGATAAGAAGCAAATCTTTGGACGAGTTGTAGGGGACGGCATCACAACCAG
>JBGUUJ010000100.1:0-5686 GCA_045133455.1 Ruminococcus sp. | reverse complement strand
AATTTTATAATAGGGAAAAGGTTTAAAGTTGATTTTCGGGGGTTCGAATCTCCAAAACTGCCGAAACAGGCAAAATACATCTACGGTTTTGCAACTGAAAATCACGGGCGATACAACAAAAAAAGCCCGATAAAATCGGACTTTTTTGCGGTTACATCTTTTTTGCACAACCATTATGGTGGGAGAAGATGGATTCGAACCATCGAAGTCGTTGACAACAGATTTACAGTCTGCCCCCTTTGGCCACTCGGGAATTCTCCCATATTCTTTTGTCATAGTTAAAGCCTACTGCCTAAACAGTAGGCTTTAATGGAGCTGGTGGACGGACTTGAACCCCCGACCTGCTGATTACAAATCAGCTGCTCTACCAACTGAGCTACACCAGCGTGTTTTTGTTTTCGAGTTTGTGTTCTCTCGAGTGCTTTATTAATATACCACAACGATTTACTTTTGTCAACACTTTTTTTAAATTTTTTCAGATTTTTTTAAAATTCTAAAAAGCATCAGCTATTACTGCTATATTTCTGCGTTTAATGGTAATAATATTTCCGTACTCATTACTATATATGAAAGGAAATTTTATGGTCTCATCAAAATCTGTTTTTAAAAAACCTCCTGAAAACACTTCCGAAACAACATCTGTAAAAGCAGGGTACTCGTTTTATCAGAAAATCTTCTTCCTATACTTTCTCAACCTCATTGACTGGGTATGCACCGAAGCTCTGCTTGCATCAGGAGAATTTTACGAAGCAAATCCTATAATGCAACCTGTGCTGACAGGCTTCTGGCAGACTTTATTAATAAAAGGGCTTCTCCCCCTTGCACTCATTCTTATATGCTGTCTCATCTTCAGATTATCGGGTGAAGAACAAAGCCTTATAACAAATATACTTCTCTACATTGGAATTATAGCATATGCACTCGTCAATCTCTGGCATATTTTCAATTTTGTATTGCTCTTTTCAGGATTTTAATGTAAAATAGTAAGAGTTGAGCTGAAAGGAGTGTATGTTATGCCTGCATTGTCGGTACGAAATCTCACAATGACATTTGTTGAGCGAAATCTTTTTACTGATGTATCATTTGATATCGAAAGCAACGACAAGGTTGGTTTCATCGGTGCAAACGGTGTTGGAAAAACTACACTTTTCAGAATTCTTGACGGTGAAATCTCCCCTGCTTCGGGCACAATCGCTTTTGAAAAAAACACAAAAGTCGGATATATGGAACAGCACGCCTGTAACAATCCGAGGATTGATGTTTATAACGAGCTTTTGTCAGTGTTTGATTATCTCAAGGATATGGAACAGGAAATTGCAGACATTACAACTGCCATTGACAACAGAAGTGAAAACCTTGATGAACTTGTCGAAAGACAGACACAGCTTATTGAAAGCTACGAAAATCTCGGAGGTCTTACCTACAAAAGCCGAACACGGTCGGCACTTTTAGGACTTGGTTTCAGCGAGGCTGATTTTGAAATGCCTGTCGGAAATTTAAGCGGAGGACAGCGTTCAAAGCTCTGTCTTGCAAAGCTACTGCTTTCACGCAGTAATATGCTTTTGCTTGACGAGCCGACAAACCATCTGGATATCGGCTCTGTAAACTGGCTTGAAGGCTTTTTAAGGGACTTTAAAGGTTCAATGATCATAATCAGCCACGACAGATATTTTCTCGACAGCGTAACGAATAAGACAATTGAGCTTGAACACTGCCGAACAATGTGCTACAAGGGTTCATATTCCGAGTTTATAAAGAAAAAGGAAGCATACAACGAGTCGCTGAAAAACAAATATGAAAACGATTTGAAAGAAATCAAGCGTATTGAGGGCATTGTTGAACAGCAAAAACGCTGGGGTCGTGAGCATAACTTCATCACGGCGGCGAGTAAGCAGAAGGAAGCCGACAGAATCAAAGCTCAGCTTGTTACACCTGACAGTGAGCTTGAAACTATGCATATGCGCTTCGAGCCGAAATGCGAAAGCGGAAACGATGTTCTGATGTGCAGAGGGCTTGAAAAATCATTTGACGACAAGCATTTGTTCAAAAACGTTGACATACATATAAGAAAAGGTGAACGTGTGTTCATTCTCGGAGGAAACGGTTGCGGAAAGACAACGCTTTTCCGCATTCTTACGGGCAAATGTCCTCAGGACAGAGGCGAATACGATTACGGTGCAAATGTTATGGTCGGATATTTCGACCAGATGCAACAGAACCTCGACCTCAGCAAAACTGCAATTGACGAGGTTTGGGACGCATTTCCGAATATGACTCAGACCGAAGTAAGAAGTGCAATGGCATCATTCCTTTTCAGAGGTGACGAGGTATTCAAACCTCTTTCAAAAATGAGTGGCGGCGAAAGAGCGAGAATTTCACTTCTCAAACTTATGCTCAAAGGAAGCAATTTTCTGTTGCTTGACGAACCGACAAATCACCTTGACGCATCGTCAAGAGAAGAACTTGAGAAAACACTCAAAGAATACGGCGGAACACTGCTTATAATCAGCCACGACAGATACTTTATAAACAAACTTGCCGACAGGGTACTTGTGCTTTCCGAAAACGGAGTAAAAGAATATTTAGGAAATTACGATTACTATCTCGAACACTCAAAGATCGAAATCGGAGAAGGAGTTATTCAGACAACCTCTGCAAAGAAAGAAAAGCCACAAAATGACTACTTTTTGCAGAAGCAAAAGCAAAGCGAAGAACGCAAACGTCAGACGAAAATAAAAAAGGCAGAAGAAGCGATTGAAAGACTTGACCTTGAGATTGAAGAAACGCAACAGTTACTTTCAAGCGAAGATGTTGTCGCCGATTATGAAAAGCTGATTGAGCTGACAAACAAGCTTGAACAGCTACAGAGTGAACAGGAAGAACAGTACCGAATCTGGGAAGAACTTTCAGATTAAAATGTATAACCGCAGAATTTTTCACAACTGCGGTATATATCCGCCTGTGGCGCAGTTGGATAACGCAACGGATTCCGATTCCGGAGAACGGGGGTTCAAATCCCTTCAGGCGGGCCAAAACATAAGAGGAAAGGCAAAAAGCCTTTCCTCTTATGTTTTGGTCTGCATCTAATCTGAAGGTAGTATTTACTTCCGCTGCCGGTGGCAGAATCAGGAAGTAAATACGATGTTCAAAAATGCAAGCTTGAGGAAGTATCTTTAGATACGACGATAAGCGACACATTTTTAGACGGGCGAAGTTTACCTCCATAGTCAACACTTTACAATAACTGCCTGCTATACTAAAATTAATAACATAAAATAATGGCTAATCTCTACCCAAATGTGAGATTAGCCATTGTAAATTTAAATACTAAGTAATCAGTTGGACAACCAACGCTTCCAAAAAAACAGCCTGCCCAAAGATAAAAATTTATTTTGAGGATACGGGCAGTGCGTACTTTTTCTTGTACTCCCTGTAATCTGAATTGTATTGAACATCATCTGAGTTCTTGAGTTCGTGAAGGTACTCGTGAGCCTCATAACCGTCATGGTTGATTTCAATTACGCCGATTGCAATGTTTGAACAGTGGTCGGAAACCCTCTCAATATTTGTGATAAGGTCTGAGAAAATAAAACCGAGCTCAATTGTACATTCGCCGTTTGTAAGACGTCTTATATGAGCTTCCTTGAGCTTGTCCCTGAGTCTGTCAATTACCTGCTCAAGAGGTTCAACCTTGGTTGCAAGTTCAACGTCGTTATTAATAAACGAAAGAGTTGCGTTGTTGATAATCTCTTTTACAGCTTCAATCATAACTTCGATACCCGCCATAGCTTCGGTCGAAAAATGAACCTTTTTGTCGTTAATTTCCTTTGCAACCTTAACAATATTCGTTGCGTGATCACTGATACGCTCGAAATCTCCGATTGTGTGAAGGATAAGCTGAATTGTCTTGCTATCCTTTTCAGACAATGTCTTTGCGCTCAGCTTTACAAGATAAGTTGAAATAACATCTTCATAGATGTCTATCATATCCTCATTTTCGCTGATAGTCTGAGCCGTTTTCTCATCGTAGTTGCCGACAAGTTCAAGCGAACCGAGGAATGTACCCTCTGAAAGTCTTGCCATTTTAACACTTGTATCAACTGCACGCTGTGTTGCAACAGCAGGTGTGTTGAGGAAACGCTCATCGATAAATGGTATTTCGCTTACCTCATCTTTATCACGAATTGTGAGACAAGCAAGTTTTTCAAGAACTCTGTTAAGAGGAAGAAGAATTGCAATTTCAAAAAGATTAAATACTGTGTGAATTATAGCAACGTCCGCCTGATTAACAATATCGTTCATAAAACTGAACTGCACGAATGCATTTATGCTGTAGAAAACAACGCAGAACAGCGTCACACCCAAAATATTGTAATAAAGGTGTACAAAAGCGGCACGCTTTGCATTTTTCTTTGCTCCGAGGCAGGAAATAAGTGCTGTAACGCAAGTACCGATGTTCTGACCGAGGACAATCGGAATAGCCATTGAGAAGGAAATCGTGCCTGTTGATGAAAGTGCCTGCAAAATACCGACAGACGCACTTGAACTCTGAATAATAGCTGTGAGCGCAACACCTGCGAAGATACCGAATACAGGGTTGTTAAAAAGTGTGAGGAATCCTGTGAAGGTAGGGTCATTTGCAAGTGGCTCAACTGCTTCACTCATCATATCCATACCAAACATCAACACTGCAAAACCGAGGAAAATTGTTCCGAGATTCTTTTTTGAATCGCTCTTGCAGAACATATGGAAAATAATTCCGAGTAATGCAAGAACCGCAGAGAAAGAAGTGGGCTTGAGTAACTTCATTATAACGCTGTCGCCCGCCTCAATACCCGACAAGCTGAGAATCCATGAGGTAACTATCGTGCCAAGGTTTGCACCGATGATAACACCTACACCCTGACGGAGTTTCATAATACCTGAGTTAATGAAGCCGACAACCATAACTGTTGTGGCTGAAGATGACTGAATAACTGCTGTCACGGCTGTACCAAGCAAAAAGCCCTTGAATGTACTGCTTGTCATTTTTTCAAGTGCCTTTTCAAGCTTACCGCCCGAAAATTTCTCGAGTCCTTCGCCCATAGTGTTCATACCATAGAGGAATAGGGCAAGACCTGCGAGCAAACTTAGAATTCCGAATATGTCCATAAATCTAAAACTCTCCTTTATAAAGTCCATAATATAAAAGCTAAGTAATGTCTTTGTAAACGAATTGTAAAATCTATGTAAAGTTTATTAATTTCGTGATTTGAACGTAAATTCGGAGTAAAGAGTTCGCTTTTTTATATATTTTAGCTTTGAGTCTTTTAGCTTTGCGCAGACAGGTCGGATTCAATTCAGACGTCGGTTGCCCAACCGTTAGCCTGATGTATCGATAAATGCTACATCGCTCTCATTTAACTTCATATAACTTATATAAAAATTTTAACGGCTAATCTCAACGCAAATGTGAAATTAGCCGTTTTCGTATGTTTTATTGTAGTTTACCGAGGCACTCGGTCGGTTGAACAGCAAACTCCTTAATGAAGTTCCCTCAAAGAAATGTAGCAGTTACCGACATATCGAGTTTGCGGTTGGGCAACGAACTCCTTAATGAAGTTTGTTCAAAGAAATGTGGCAGTTACCGACATATCGAGTTTGCGGTTGGGCAACGAACTTCTTAATGAAGTTCCCTCAAAGAAAT
>JBGUUJ010000099.1:0-1452 GCA_045133455.1 Ruminococcus sp. | reverse complement strand
AAGAAAAGGGCGGAAATCCCGCCCCAAAAATTATTTTATATGTATTCTTTCTTTTTTTCTAAGTCCGAGAATTCCTCCGAGAGCACCTGCTACAACGTTGGAAATGAGTCTTATTAAAGTGATAATCGTTACTGAGTCATTACTTTTAAATAGTCCGAATATCGTAACAAGCAGAAATACGGAAAATCCTGTTATCAGCCCTGCGATAAGCCCTGCTGACTTTGTGATTTTAGTGGTTATAAATCCTCCGAAAAATGCGCCTATAGCCAGAATTGCAACAGTTATATAATTTGTAATATCTGTGGGAAAGAGACCGATTGTCAGAATCACAATGGTAAAAATACAAGTTATTATAACCGAAATCAAAAGTCCGCAGACTGTTCCGAACAAAGCTGCTTTCAGCAGAAGTTTTTTATCTGACATAAAAAAATACCTCCGAATATAATCTGATAAATTATATTCAGAGGCTTTGAAGTTAATGCAGGATTATTCTTTTGATTCAGTCTTTGGTTCAACATCGCTATTTTTCTTTTTGCCGAAGAAACTTTTCTTTTCAGGCTGAGAAGTTTCAGGCTTTTCCTTTACTGTATCAACAGTTGAGATACACCATTTTTTAAACTTCATTTTTACTCTGTCAGAACCTGTTTCGATAATGATAGCGTCTTCGTCGTCCTTTATGGCAACGACTCTGCCGATAATACCGCCGATTGTTGTGATTTCATCACCAATTTCAAGAGAATTACGCATCTGTGCTTCTTCTTTTTTCTTCTTTGAGTTTGGTCTGATTAAGAAGAAGTAGAGAGCAGCAAAAATAGCAGCATAGACAACAATCATAATGATCATACTGGAATTATTTGCACCTTCAGCTGCATCAGCAAGTTTTGGTAAAAAGTTTGTCATATTATTCATTCCTTTCATACAATGTATTGATTATAGCAGTTTTGAGAAATACTTTCAAGATATTTCATCAAATTTTCATATTAAATTCTTACACCAAGGATATTTCTGTATTTTTCGTAGAACTGTGTAAATGTACCGTTGTCTAACTCATTTCTGATAATTTCCATAAGGTTATTGTAAAAATATAAGTTATGGAGCACGGCAAGACGCATACCGAGCATTTCACCGCTTTTAAGTAAATGTCTGATATATGCTCTTGAAAAATTCTGACATACAGGGCAATCACAGTGTTCATCTATAGGGTTATTATCAAGCTCATATTTTGCGTTATTGAGGTTTCGTATTCCTTCCCAAGTGAAAAGTTGCCCGTGTCTTGCGTTTCTGCTCGGCATTACGCAGTCGAATAGGTCAACGCCTCTTGCGACACTTTCAAGAATATTCACAGGAGTTCCGACTCCCATAAGATAACGGATTTTATCCTTTGGTGCATACGTTTCAACAGCTTCGATAATTTCATACATAACTTCAGCAGGTTCACCTACTGCAAGTCCG
>JBGUUJ010000098.1:0-6978 GCA_045133455.1 Ruminococcus sp. | reverse complement strand
CTGGTATGAGATTGACGTGACAGCTCATCCCTGCAAGCCTTTTAGCAAGCTCTCTTGCGTTTTCATCACTGTCGTTCACTCCGCTTATCATTGAATATTCAAATGAAACACGTCTGCCTGTAGTTGTGAAATAATCTCTGCAAGCCTGTAATAATTCTTCCATAGAATATTTTCTTGCTATAGGCATCGTTTTCTGACGAATTTCATCATTCGGAGCGTGAAGTGATACTGACAGGGTTATTCCGAGATGAAGCTTTGCAAGTTCATAAATTTTCGGAACTATTCCACAGGTCGAAAGCGTTATATGTCTCATTCCGATGTTCAGTCCGTCATCTGATGATACGAGCTGCAAGAATCTGACTACGTTATCGAAGTTGTCAAGCGGTTCTCCCATTCCCATAAGGACGATGTTTGAAATTCTGATTTCCAAATCTTTCTGTGCCGATTCAATCTGCGCAAGCATTTCCGACGGTGCAAGACTGCGTGAAAATCCGCTTTTGCCTGTTGCACAGAAGGCACAGCCCATTTTACAGCCTACCTGAGTTGAAATACAGATTGAATATCCGTGTTTGTAACTCATTACTACTGACTCGACACATTCTCCGTCGTTGAACGAAAAAAGGTACTTCACTGTTTTATCATACCTTGAAACGAGTTTTTTTTCAATATTTGCAACAGAAATGTAACTACTTGTTTTCAGAAAGTCTTTTAAAGCTGTCGGAATATTCTTCATTTCGTCAAAATTTGTCACGCTTTTTGAAAGCCAAGACTGTATCTGCTTTGCACGGAATTTTGGATATCCGTTTTCTGTTATGAAATTTTCAAGTTCGGAAAGCGTCATTGATTTTATATCTGTCACTGCTCAGACCTTCTTTCCGAATACTGCTATATAAAAGCCGTCTGTGCCTGCTGTGTGAGGTATCAATGTCAGCTCGTAATCTTTTTCTTCGAATGCTCTTTTTATGGTTTCGGGCAGTTTGATTTTTACTCCGTAAAAATCAGGGTGTTCATCAAGAAAACGCTTTGCATTCTTGTTATTCTCTTCAGGATTGAGCGTACAGGTTGAATAAACAAGTCTGCCCCCATTTGCAAGATATTCTGCGCTTTTACAGAGTATCTTATACTGAAGTTCGGGCAAATCATCTGTGATAAGGTTATCTTTGTATCTGATTTCAGGTTTTCTTGAAAGAATTCCAAGACCGCTGCAAGGCACGTCACAAAGGATTTTGTCCGCAATAGGAAGAGGAACTTCCGATGAAGCACCGTCACGCTTTAGTGTAACGATTGAGTTTATTCCAAGACGTCTTGCATTATCTTTTATAAGTTTCAGCTTGTGGTCGTACAAATCGCAGGAAAATATCTTTCCTCTGTCTGACATATACTGCGCTGATGTAAAGGATTTTCCTCCCGGTGCGGAACATACATCGAGCATAATCTCTCTCGGTTTTGGTGAAAGCAAATCCACGCAAAGCTGTGAAGATGCGTCCTGAATGTGGAATAATCCTTTTTTATATGATTGTAAACGCTCTATTGAGCCTGTATTTTCAAGTGTTATTGCATTTTCAAGGAATGGTATCTCTTCTGCTGACACATTCTGTTTTGCAAGTTCTTCGATAAGTGCTTTTTTGTTGGTTCTGAGAGTGTTCACTCTTGCACATATCTTTGGTCTGCCGTTTAAGGCTTTGAGAAGTTCTGCTGTATTTTCTTCTCCGTATGATTCAAGCCAGAGTTTTGTGAGTTCCTGAGGAGCGGAATACTTTATTGCGTAATATCTTACCTTGTCTTTTTCATCAGGCAAAGTGTATTTTACTTCTGCTCTTGTTATGCTTCTTAAAATTCCATTGATAAATCCCGATGATTTCTGAAGTTTATGCTTTTTTGCAAGGTTTACGCTTTCGTTTACTGCCGCACTTTCAGGAACTTTATCCATAAAGAGAAGCTGTAGAATTCCCAGTCTGAGAATTATTTTTGTTTTTGTTTCTATTTTCCTTATAGGAATTTTAGAATACTGTCTGATTATATAATCAAGTGTTATCTGACGTTCGAGTACTCCGTAAACGAGTGCCGATACGAAGGAGCTGTCAAGCCCGTTGAGACGATTCTCCCTTATTGCATTGTTGAGCGCAATATTGGAATACGCATTATCCTGTTCAATTTTCAGCAGTACATTAAAGGCTATGTTTCTTGGGCTTGGCATAATTATCTCCGTTTATTTTAATTAATTTCTTCTTTTTGCAAGTGCGATTAATCTCACAAGCTGCATTATTGCTGTAAGTGCCGCTGCAACGTATGTCATCGCAGCTGCTTGAAGTGTGCGCTTTGCACCTGTGTATTCATCTCCGCAGAGAAGATTTCCGTCTTTGATGCACTCAAGTGCTCTCTTTGATGCATTAAATTCAACGGGAAGTGTTGCTATTGTAAAGAGAACCGAGAGTGAAAACAGAATTATTCCGATGTAGAGAAATATAAACCCTACTTTTGCAGAGAACAAAAATCCTAAAAGTATAAGCAGCCAACTGAGTTTTGAACCTATCTGGGCAAAAGGCAAAATGGCACCTCTGATTTTGTTCGGAAGGTAATTTTCTGCGTGCTGAACAGCATGACCTGCTTCGTGACAGGCTACACCTACAGCCGCAACAGATGTGTTGTTGTAGACAGAATCCGAAAGTCTGATTACGTTTGTTCTCGGATCAAAGTGATCTGACAGATTTCCTGCAACGTGCTCAATTCTGACGCCCGTTACACCGTTCTGCCTGAGAACATACTCAGCCGCCTGTGCACCTGTCATATTTCGTGAATTTCTGACTTTGGAATATTTTGAGAATGTTGATTTTACGTTAATCTGACATATTAATGTGATTATTATACAAGGAAGTATAAATATCAAATATGTCCAGTCAAACATATAGAAAAAAGGCATATTATTCCCCCTGTCCGATTACATCGCCGATTCCAAGCTTATGCCCTGCAAGAAATGCTTCTGCTGTCATTCTCTTCTTGCCCTCGGGCTGAATCTCACAGATTTCCACCGAGCCTTCACCGCAGGCTACTATAAGGGGCTTTATGCTGAGAATATGTCCGCTCTTACCGCTTTTTTCGCAGAGCTTTGTTGAATAGACTTTGACATTCTTACCACAGATTTTTGTTGTTGCAATCGGCCATGGATTGAGTCCTCTTACTTTGTTGTGTACTTCATCAGCTGATTTTGTGAAGTCGATCGGACAAAGCGACTTGTCAATCTTTGATGTGTGTGACGAAAGACTTTCATCCTGTTTTACAGGTGTTACTGTACCCTCTTCAAGTGCTTTGAGAGTTTCAAGAATGAGTTCTCCCCCAAGGGCAGCAAGTCTGTCAAAAAGCTCGCCTGAGGTTTCGTTTTCGCCTATCTCCGTTTCTTTTGTGAGGAGAATGTCACCTGTGTCAACACCCACATCCATAAGCATTGTTGTTACGCCTGTGATTTTGTCACCGTTTAAAACCGACTGCTGAATCGGTGCGGCTCCTCTGTACTTAGGAAGTAACGAACCGTGAATATTTACACAGCCATACTTCGGTGCATCAAGAACTGTCTTAGGCATAATCTGTCCGTAAGCTGCTACGACGATAACATCGGGATTATAGTTATTTATGATTTCAAGTGCTTCTTCACTCTTCATAGACTGTGGCTGATATACAGGAATCTCATACTCCTGTGCACACACCTTGACATCAGGCGGCGTCATTACCATTTTTCTGCCTTTGGGCTTGTCAGGCTGAGTGAAAACGGCACATACTGTATGCTCTGAGTCAACCAGAGCTTTTAATGCAGGCACGGCAAAATCAGGTGTGCCCATATATATTATTTTCATATTGTTCCTCAAATAATTTAAGTTTATATATCGAGCTGACGGATTTCTTCAGGTGTCAACATTCTGATTGCTTTCTGCTTGAAAATTATACCGTCAAGGTGGTCAAGCTCATGACAGAATGCCTTTGCGAGAAGTTCTTTGCCCTCAACTGTATATTCTTTTCCGTTTCTGTCCTGTGCCTTTACCTTTACATAATCAGGTCTGCGTGTGTATCCCCATTCTCCCGGACAGGATAGACACCCCTCGAGTGTTTCCTGCTCACCGCTGTAGGCTATAATCTTAGGGTTTACAAGCTCGATTACACCTTCACCAATGTCGATTACCACTACTCTTCTGAGAATTCCTACCTGTGGTGCGGCAAGTCCTACACCATTTGAAAGGTGGAGTGTTTCTATCATATCGTCAATGAGTGTTGCAAGACGTGCGTCAAATTTTTCAACTGTTCTGCACTTCTTTGCAAGAACATCATCGCCCTCTTTTACTATCTGTCTGATTGCCATTTATATCATTCCTTAATTTAACAAATCAGCGCATTCATATCTGCATACGCAGTTACGCCTGAAAATTCTTTATTGTTTCCGAATTCTGCAAGAAGTGTTGACAACAGCTTGCGAAATTCACGGTTGTTTTTACATTTAATTATCAGTTTGTATCTAAATTTGTTGCTCACCTTTACCACAAGTGCAGGCGAGGGTCCGAGTATTCTCAGCGGAAGTTTTGGATATTCCTTTTGTGCAAGCGCTATAAAAGATTTCAGAAACTCATTTGCGCCTCTGAGGGTTACTGCCTGATTTTCTCCCACAAAGCCTACAAGACAGATGTCTGCAAAAGGCGGATAGAGCATTGCTTTTCGAACATTGATTTCAGTGTTGTAGAACATATCATAGTCCTGCTTTGCCGCCATTGAGATTATGAGGTTATCAGGGGTGTATGACTGAATTACAGCCATTCCCTTTGACTCGCCTCTTCCGCTTCTTCCGACTACCTGTGTGAGAAGTGAAAACGACCTCTCATAACTTCTGTAATCATCTGCGTAAAGCATCTGATCAGTATTGAGAACTCCGACAAGTGTTACGTTCGGAAAATTGAGTCCTTTTGCAACCATCTGAGTTCCGACGAGAATGTCATAATCTCCTCTGGCGAATGCTGATATCATCTTTTCGTAAGAAGATTTTGACGAGGTGGCATCGGTGTCCATTCTCAGTATTCTTGCTTCAGGGAAAAGCTCTGCAATATCACTTTCGGCTTTCTGCGTTCCTGTCCCTCCGAATCGGAGAGACTTGCTGTGACAGGTGGGACATTCGTCCGTATACGGTACTGAGTATCCGCAGTAGTGACACATCAGTCTGTTGTTAGCACTGTGATAGGTCAGCGAAATTGAGCAGTTGGGACAGGTCACGGGGTCACCGCAGGTTCTGCAGGTTACAAATGTGTTGTGTCCTCGTCTGTTCAGAAGCAGGATTGACTGCTTCTTATGCTCAAGGTTATATGCAAGATTTTCGAGAAGTACATCTGAAAATCCCGTTGTATTGCCGTTCTGTACTTCGATATTCATATCGGCAGTCACTACGTTTGGCAGGGTAGCCGAACCGTATCTTGCCGTAAGAGTATTGAGCGAATAACGACCGTTTTGGGCATAATAATAGGTTTCTACACTCGGGGTTGCCGAGCTTAAAATCAGAAGTGCGTTATTCTGCGCACATCTGAACTTTGCAATTTCTCTTGCGTGATATCGTGGTGAACTTTCGGACTTATAGCTGTATTCCTGCTCTTCGTCCATTATGATAAGCCCTAAGTTTTCAAAAGGCGCAAAAACTGCACTTCGTGTTCCGATTACAATTTTGGCAAAACCTTTTTTTACTCGTTTGTACTCATCAAGCCTTTCGCCGAGCGACAACGCACTGTGAAACACTGCAATTTTGTCACCGAAACGCTGTGAAAACTGCGCTACAAACTGAGGGGTGAGTGATATTTCGGGGACCATTACTATTATTCCCCTGTTATCATCTATTACCCTTTCAATCAGCTTGATGAACACACTCGTTTTACCTGAACCTGTTACTCCATAGAGCAAGCTTGTGTGGGGATTTCCATCACGGTATTCTGCATAGAGTGAGTCACAGGCTTTCTGCTGTTCTTCAGACAACACTATATCCGACAGCATTCTGTCTATGCTTCGGTTCTCAATTCTGAAAACCTCTTCATCGTAAAAGTATATGACGCCCTTTTTGTGCAGGGTATCAATTACAGACGAGGTTACTCCGGTGAAATAACAGATTTCCTTTACAGAAGTTCCGCCTGTCATTTCAAGAAGTTCGACAATACTCTTCTGCTTCGGTGTAAGCTTCATTACCGACAAATCAACAGACGGATTTACTGCCGCCATTTTCATTACTGCGTCGGAAACTCTGCGGAAGGCTTCGTCGGATTTGTAGAGATATCCGTCCGATACCATTTCATCGAGAAATTTGACATCTGACAAACCGAAGTTTTCAAGAATTGTTTCAGACTTTACAGCCTTACGCTTTGAAAAGAGATAATCATAGAGTCTCTGCTTTTCGGCATCTTCAATCTGAACATCGTCTGCAAGTTCTTTTGCTCCGTAAACTGTGGTGAGTCTGTAGTTTATGCCCGC
Source organism: Ruminococcus sp. (assembly GCA_045133455.1). Lineage (GTDB taxonomy): Bacteria > Bacillota > Clostridia > Oscillospirales > Acutalibacteraceae > Ruminococcoides. The sequence continues at coordinate 495 of JBGUUJ010000098.1, read as the reverse complement.
AGGCAACATTGTTTTGACAGCATCATAAAGCGTACAGAAATAATGCTCTTTCATAAACTCAGCAGTTTTGAGCATTTCTTCTGACATAACAGGTTCAGCGTCAAGCACTGAAATTATACTCTTGAGATTGTCTGTTTCAGAAGTTAGCATTTCCATTATTATTCCCTGTCGCTTTCTGTCGCCCCTGCCAAACGGCACGAGAACTCTCACCCCTGCCTTACAGGTTGTTGAAAGCGACTTAGGAACTACATAATTGAAAGCCTTGTCAAAGGAAAATACAGTATTTTCTACTGCTACCCTTGCAACTAAATCAGAGCTCATCTTCGTCAGGCTCTAAGAGATTGATCTCGTGATTTCTGATTTCTTCGATTGCAACAAGTACAGGCTTTTCTTCAGTTACGATTTCTTCTTCCTCGTTTATCTGTGTGATTTCTCTTGCTCTCTTTGAAACACCTACAACAAGTGCATACTTACTCTGCTTACCTGCAAATAATT
>JBGUUJ010000097.1:0-11475 GCA_045133455.1 Ruminococcus sp. | reverse complement strand
TTTCGGCTGACGGCTTGCATTTTTTGTTGATGCGGAGGTGGATTTCTTGTATCAGGTTTTATATCGCAAATGGCGACCGCAGACGTTTGATGACGTTTCGGGTCAGGAGCATATCACAACAACCCTCAAAAACGAACTTGTTGCAGGCAGACTCAATCATGCCTACCTGTTCACGGGTTCTCGTGGTACGGGTAAGACTACCTGTGCAAAAATTCTTTCCAAAGCAGTCAACTGCCTCGATATTCAAAACGGTAACCCCTGCGGTAAGTGTGAGATTTGCCGTGGAATTGATGAGGACAGCATTTTTGATATTGTCGAAATGGATGCCGCATCTAACCGTAAAATTGATGATATCCGTCAGATTATTGACGAGGTGCAGTTCAAACCGTCAAAGTGCAGATACAGGGTGTATATTGTCGATGAGGTTCATATGCTCACGACAGAAGCCTTCAATGCGCTTTTAAAAACGCTTGAAGAGCCCCCCGAACACGTTATTTTCATACTTGCGACAACCGAAGTTCATAAACTTCCGCAGACAATTCTTTCAAGATGTCAGCGATTTGATTTTCATCGCATTCCGCCTCGTGCAATTGCAGACAGACTGCTTTTTGTTGCACAACAGGAAAACGTACAGCTTTCCGACAGTGCGGCTATGCTTGTTGCGTCGGTTGCCGACGGTGCATTGCGAGATGCTCTCTCTCTGCTCGACAGATGTATTGCAATCAGCAGTGATATCGACGAAGAAGTTGTCAGAAATGCGGCAGGTCTTGCGAGAAAGACTTATCTTTATGAGCTTGCGTCGTGTGTAATCAATAAAAATACCGCAAAATCGCTTGAAATAATCGACCGACTCTATTCGGAGTCGAAGGATATGGCAAGGCTGTGCGATGAACTGCTTACACATTTCAGAGCGCTTATGCTTATAAAATCCGTAAAGAATCCGAGAGATATTCTTGTGATGTCTGATGATGAATTTGAGGATGCACAGACACAGTCGGATTACCTCTCCCTTGCAGACATTGTCTACTATATGGACGTGCTTTCACGTTCATATCAGAGAATGGGAAACGGAACAGGCGACAGAACCGAGCTTGAAATGGCTATGGTAAAGCTGTCATCTCCCGAGCTTGACGGCACAACAGAGGCTCTCACAGAGAGAATCACGGCACTTGAAAAGGCTGTAAAAAAAGGAATTACCGTAGTAAGTGAGCCTGTACAGATGCCTGTACAGAGCAATTCCGAAAAGACTCAGCCAATGACTGAACCACAGCCGATTGTCAGGGAAGAGCCCAAGCCTATAGAAGTCATTGAGCCTGTGCAGAAGGCAGAAAAACCTCTTCCTAAAGCGCCTGTGGCAAAGCCGGCACCCGCTCCTTTGCAGAAACCTGCAAAAAGTACTGCGAATTTAGAGGAGATTTACAGGAACGCAAAGCCTTTCCCACAGTGGGTGGAGGTCATAAATAACCTTAAATCTGTTTCAAGGGCGATTTCAGCAGCATTTGCAGGTTCAACAGCTTACGAAAGCGGAGGATATCTCCTTATTGATACAAGCAATGAAATGGCGTTTGAACTTCTAAAAGATGTGACAAGACGAGAAGGAATAAGAAAAATAATTCTCGAAACTACGGGAAAAGTCTATAAACTCGGACCGTATAAGAGAGTAGAAGAAAAGAAAAAAGAAACCGACCCTCTCGAAACTCTTAAACAGGGACTTGAAGGTTCGGGAATTGTAATAACAGAGGAATAAAACTGAAAGGAATTTAATATTATGAAAGCAAGATTACCAAAGGGATACGGCAACGGCGGTGCAAACAATATTCAGCAGCTTGCACGTCAGGCACAGAAACTTCAGGAGGATATGGAGCAGGCTTCAGCAGAACTTGAAGTTAAAGAATATGACGCAACAGCAGGCGGCGGTGCAGTAAAGGTTACTGTAACAGGTAAAATGGAACTCACAAAAGTAGAAATTTCGCCTGAAGTTGTTGATCCTGAAGATGTTGAAATGCTCGCAGACCTCGTTATGGCTGCTGCAAACGAAGCATTAAGAACAGCTGCAAAGGAAAAAGAAGAGAAGATGGAGACTATCTCAGGCGGACTCAACATTCCGGGAATGTTCTGATATGGCTCAGTATAATGTCGCTCCACTGGAGAATCTGGTGGAGCAATTTGAAAAAATGCCCGGAATCGGACATAAAACTGCTCAGCGACTTGCATATTATGTGCTCAATTTGTCAAAAACACAGGCAGACGAGCTTGCAAACGCTGTACTGGACGCTCATACAAAGATACATTATTGCAGTAAATGCTGTAACCTCACCGATAAGGAGCTTTGCCCCGTGTGTGCAAACCCTGTAAGGGATAATTCGGTGATATGCGTTGTTGAAACTCCGAGAGATGCAACTGCGGTTGAAAATACCCACGAGTTCAAGGGTACTTATCACGTTCTGCATGGTGCAATCTCTCCTCTCAACGACATCGGACCCGATAACCTCACGATAAAACAGCTTGTGGCACGACTTTCAGATGATACCGTCAAGGAAGTCATTATGGCGACAAACCCGACAGTCGAGGGTGACGCAACTGCGTTGTATATTTCAAAGCTTTTAAAGCCTATGGGCGTTAAGGTTACACGACTTGCCTACGGAATTCCTGTGGGCGGTGACCTTGAGTATGCAGACGAATACACTCTTGCAAAAGCATTGGAAGGCAGGAACGAGATATAATGAGTTCACTCAGAACAATTGCGCAGAACAAAAAGGCTCATCACGATTACTTCATCGAGGAATCGTATGAAGCAGGAATAGAATTGTGCGGTACCGAAGTGAAGTCTATCCGACAGGGAAGAGTAAACCTCAAGGACAGCTGGTGTTCGATAGTAGAAGGCGAGATTTTCGTGAACGGTATGCATATTTCACCGTATGAGCACGGCAATATTTTCAATCGTGACCCTATGCGTGTCCGTAAACTTTTGATGCATAAAAAGGAGATTAACAAGCTCTACGGCACGGTTAAGCAGACGGGCTATTCGCTGATTCCGATAAGCCTGTACTTCAAGGACAGCAAGGTGAAGCTTCAGGTAGGTCTTTGCAGAGGTAAGAAGCTTTACGACAAGCGTGAGGACATGGCTAAGCGCAGTGCAAAGCGTGACATTGAACGTGCATTGAAAGAACAGTCAAGAATGTAAGGTGAAAAGATGAAAGTGGATAAAGCTTTGAGTATTATCAATTACATTTTCTGCTCTGTTCTTGCGGTTTCTGTGTTTATTGGGTGGATTCCGATTGATGACGGTGGTTGTTTAGGTTTAATTACAGGATTTATTCAGGTTTTTGTTGTATTTTATTTTCACAATGTTTTAAAAGAGAAAAAGCAATACTATGTATTTACTTTGCTATTAGCGTTATCAAATGTTGTGAATTATATAATTTATTTTATATGTACGCAAAACTCTATCAAAGAGCTTGATAATGTTACTGCAACAGGGAACCCATATGATTCATTCTGGGTTTCAATGATTCCTGCATTGCTTGAAGTGATGATTGTAGCTGTTTTGGTAGTAACGGTTATAGTGGTTGTAGAATGTGCAATTTCAATGTTTTTAAAATATAGATACTATAAATCAATTAAAAATGATATAATATAATTGGAAACATTTTTCGATTGAAAACAAAACGTATTTGATATAATATTAATAGGAAAACATTTGCGAAGCAAATATATCACTCCGCAACAGCGGAATATAACTCGCACAAGCGAATATAACGTCAGCATAGATGACATATAGTTTCAATGTCGAAATTTCGGCATTGAACATATACGGGGGTGTAAAGGTTTCGACGGGGATTGTAAACCTTGATAAGCGAGCAGCGGGGCGGGACCGCTATAAAATCCGTATTTTAAAAATAACTGACAACAATAAAGTTGCATTAGCAGCTTAATGCTGCTCGTTCCTGCACAGAGTACCACGGCTGTGTAAGGGGCGTCGATTAGTGGTAAATGTGAACAGAGCAGTGCTCCGGGCTTTGTCACACATCAGGAGCTGCCGAACCGTATAGCCTGTCGTCGGGCGATGCGGTAAGGGAGATTAAAAACAACGACTGCGCTCGGAGAAAGTCTTGGCAAGCGATTTTCGGACAGGGGTTCGATTCCCCTCACCTCCACCAAAAAATTCGCAATCGTATATACGGTTGCGAGTTTTTCTTTTTTATGCGTTGCATGATTAACTCGCTATATTCAATATTATTAAAATATATGTTGTTATTTTTTATTTAACTGATTATAACTGAAAAATTATCGTACTTAATATATTATATAATAAGGTTAAGAGGGATGTTTATGTCTGAGTAAACAGAATGGAAGTATTGTGTTATTGATATATTTTGAGTTTTATGTTATTCTGTATTCGATAAACACTAGGTTTTAAGCCATGTCAAAGACTTTTGACACGACAAAAACAGGCGATGTCAAGTGGTTTTGATAGACAGAAATATCTTTTTTGGTTAGAATGCGAAGTAAGGGAGATGGGAAAAATGGAACTCAGTAATCAAATAAAAAAATATCGTATGGAAGCAAATCTATCCCAAGCAGAATTGGCGGAAAAAGTCTTTGTTTCAAGACAAACTATATCAAATTGGGAAAATGACAAAAGCTATCCTGATATAAAAAGTTTGGTACTGCTCAGTGAAGTTTTTCAAATATCTCTTGATAAACTAATCAAAGGAGATTTAGAAAAGATGAAAAAAGAAATTGATAAGCAGGAGTTTGCAAAATTCCAAAAGGACAGTAATATTTTTACAGTGCTATTTGTGGCGGCGCTCGTATTGCCAATACCTCTTGTGATTTTTTTGAAAGTAGTTGGATTGATACTATATTTATGCTTGGGCGGAATTACAATGTATTATGCTTTTAGACTTGAAAAATACAAGAAGAAATACGATATCCAGACTTACAAAGAAATCGTTGCATTTATGGATGGCAAGAGTTTGGACGACATTGAAAAGGCAAGGGAAGAGGGTAAAAGACCATATCAAAAGATTCTCCTGTCAGTTGGCTCAGCAGCATTAGTTCTCGTAATTGCGTTTATAATGTGTTTTGTGATAAAGACGTTTTTTATGTAATAAAAATTAGCAAGCCTGCGTAGGGTTTTTTAACTATACACAGGCTTGTTCTATTTCATTGTTTTCTGTGGGCAATCAACGTCGGTACACTTACCACAATTAACATTATTTGATGTACAGCAAAGCAGGTAATCACATTCATCACAACAACATTCTATGAAATTTCCTTGTTCATCAAAATGTTCTCCATTACCTTTGCAATTTTTTTCCGTTGTTTCCAGGGGTTAGTTCTATTCCTGTTATATCTATAATCATATTATCACCACGTATCAATTGTACCATATATGGTCTATAAAGTCCATATATGGTCGTCGTTTTCTTTTCGAAATGTATACACTAATAGTAGTACATTTTGAGGTGATTATATGGATACTCGTAAAGCTGTTGCGAACAGATTACTTGAACTCTGTGAAGAAAAGAATTTATCGGTTAATGCATTAGCAAGAAATTCTGCGGTGCCACCATCTACTCTTAAAAATATCATCAATGGTGGTAGTCAAAATGCAGGTGTTGTAACAATTAAAAAGCTATGTGACGGTTTAGAGATTTCTCTTTTTGATTTCTTTAATACAGAAACATTCAAAACTTTAGAACAAGAAATAAAATAATTAATGGGGCTGTCTCACTAATATGAAGTGAGACAGCCCCTTATTGTTTCATTGGATATCTTAATGCTCTCTATATATTGAGATAAAATAAATTTTGAACGCTGAATATTTTTGGATTTACTGTAGTTGCACAGAAAGATGAAATCCTCAGAATATTAGAAACACAAGACGTATATTACGTTTATACAGAAAATATTTGATAGAAGCAAAGAGGTAAGATTATTTTTTAGTAAGCTTACCTCTGCTATTTTTATATACGGTTTCGTTGCATTTGTTCAGATTTCTATGCTCTTTTTTATGTTCCGATGTTTTAATCTTTCAAATCACCGTTTGCAGGGTTGTCAAGTACCTTACCGTTTTCCGAAAAACGTGAGCGAAAGCGAAATGACAGAGGCTCAGAAATGCGTTGAAAAGCTGCTGAAAACCTACACCATTCAAGACAGCATTGAGAGTATAATCAAAGCAAAGGGCTTTTCGAAATGTCTTTGCTACATAAGCGACGAGGGAGTAACGGTTATTGTGTACTGGACTACGAGCTTAACGATATCTCGGCTCTTGTAATTTACGACTCAGCAACATCTCATTACGACGTAAGCTATGAGGATATTTCAATAGTCGGAGCATAAATTTAATTAATAAAGCAACAGGCAGCTTCAAAGTGAAACGCTTTGAAAATGCCTGTTTTAAGATTTTCTAAAAATAAAATGTAAGTTATTTTAATGTTACGTTATAACCTGCAAGATATTTCTGGAGGAGAGTTACATCAAGAATAGAAACTCTGCCGTCGCCGTCGAGGTTACATTTATCGTTTGATTCTATCATTCCGAGGCCTGCTTTCTGAATATAGGTTGCGTCCTCAATGTTAACTTCGGTATCGTCGTTTGCGTCACCTGCTTTATCGTAAATTGAGGTGTAGCCTTCACGATAGAGAACAGCAAGCTCATCATACATTTTTGAGTAAAGTCTTGCCTGGAAGTTTGTAAGTCTGAAACCGCAGCCGCTTAAGTTCATTTTTGCAATTTCAAGTCCTTCGGGGCTTGTACCTCTTTCGTCAAAGCCCTTAGAAGCCGAACCTGTGCCGTTGAGGTCAATTGCATAGCCCGTTTCGGGGTCAAATGAAGTTCTGCCGCTTGCATTGTGATACTTCGTGATAATTAAGCTTGTAGAAGCAAAGACACCGCCTGACCAATTTCTTGTGGATTCGTCATAAGTACCGTCAGGACCGAGTAGGTTACAAGTGATTGCAGCCATACCGTCACGGTCTGTATAAGAGCCGATTCTTGTTTCTCTGTACCACGGGTTACCCGTTGTTGCAGTCGGATGAATCAGCATTGTGCAGCCCATTGCGGCGTAATATCTGCCAAGCTCGGGATAGAAGTGACCGTCACGGCAGATGTCAATGCCGATTTTGCCCCACTGTGTTTCAAACATATACGGTGTATCGCCGCATACTGACCACTTTGATTCATAGCCTGCACGGTGCATCTTCTGGTAAGAATCAATTGTTCCATCTGGGTAGAGAATGGCGGCTGAGTTGTAAACCTTTTCTGTGCCACCGTCAGTCATGTCATAGATAGGTTCGTCCTCTTTTTCGGTCATACCGAAGATGATATACATTCCGTATTGCTTAGCGTACTGTGAGAAGTAGTTTGTTGTAGGTCCGGGAATAGTTTCTGCAAGCGCTACCTGCATTGCGACTCCCGATTCCTGATAATACGGGTCATTTTCGGGCTTTTTCCATTCATAGCCTGTCAGCACTGTTTCTGGGAATACAACAATATCAACGCCTTTTTCGCCTGCTTCAATAATGAATTTTTCCATAGCGTCAATGTTAGCCTGTTTGTCACCCCATACACCGGGCATATTTACAACAGCGGCAACAGGACCGTCGGTTACATTATTGCTGTAGGAAAGCTTATCTCCTGAGTCCTGCATATCTGCAAGCTTATCATACCACTTTGCGTAATCCTCCGGACGGAAGTCCTGATTTGTGCAGGTTGAACCTGTACTTGCTTTAAGCGATTCCTTATTTGTAAGCAATCCTTCTTTTCCGGTTATTATATCAGCTTCGGTATTTGAAAATACAGTTTCATCGGTAGTACCTGCATAGTAATTTGTGCCTGACTGTAAAATTACCGAGCCGCCCGGAAAGTCGTAAGCCTGCTTGCCGTTTGACTGAACAGGACCGTCAGCACCTACAAGGTTGGAGCTTAAAAGTGTGTAGCCGTCACGGCTTGTATTGCTTTCAATTCTGTTTTTGTAGTACCATTCCCAGCCTGTGTCTTCTTTAACACCATCACCGTCTGTATCGGTGTAGCTTCTTGAAGTAGCTGTTGGATTAAGAAGAATGTTACAGCCCTTTGCGGCATAGTATCTGCCGATTTCGGGCATTGCGTATGTATCATAGCAAATACTAACTCCAATAAGTCCGTAGTTGCCTGCGTCAATTAATACGGGATTTTCACCGGGAGTACACCATGAGCCTTCAACAGGGCTGATTTTCTGGTATGTAGTAACTGCACCCTCGGGCGAGCAGATGAATGCTGAATTATAAGCATGTTCGCTGTCACCTTCGATTGTTTCCGTTGCACCGTAGATAATCCACATATCATAGGTGTCTGCAACCTCTGAAAAGGTTGTTGCGGTAGGACCATCAGAAGTTTCGGCAAGGTTAACTGCCGTCTGATATGCAAGTGACTCCGGGTCGCTTGACGAAACATATCCGGTTACACACATTTCAGGGAATAGAAGAATTTTTACTCCCTTTTCGTGAGCCTGTTCAACATAATTAAGCATTGAGCTTACATTTGCTTCTTTGTCGCCCCATGTTGACTTGAAGTTTACAACTCCGAGCTCATCCTTAGCAAAGGTGTGTGAAACCTTTGGCTGACTAATTCTGTCCAATCTGGTGTAGTCGGTTGCAAAAGCTGTAACCGACGCTGTCATAATAATTGTAGATGCAACAGCAACAGATACAATTTTTTTTGACAGCTTTTTTGCTCTCTTCATAAAATCACCTCATAAAATTATATTCACCTTGCGGCATATAAATCGGAGCAACGCTTCTGCTAAGCTTGCTTAAAGCAGAACTTGCAACCGTTGCAGGAAGCGTTAACTCCTCCTGCGACAAGGTTATATAAGTAAAAATGAGGTACAAACCATAGCGGTCTGCACCTCATTGTACCTGCAATAAAATTAAATTAACTTGCAAAAATATCAATTATTAATAAGAATAAAGCAGAAAATACAATAAATATGAATAATTGTTATTTGCAACTTTCAAACATACTCTTATTATACACCCTAAATCTGCATTGTCAATAACTTTGTTTATTTTTGGTAAACATACTTCAAAATGATTGAAATTTATAAATTAATTACAGAAAGTTATATAATTCATTGGGTGAAATTGAGAAAGATTATTTAATATATTGCATTTTTATATGAAATGAAAAATATGAATATAGTTACGTTACATATATGAAAATCACAGACAGTGATAGAGTGATTACACATAAATTTGCAAAATCAAATTCAGTGAAAATTAGAGTTATCAGTTTCCCAATAAGTAAGGATGAAAACGAAATACTAATCACAAATATATTTGATAAAAATTTCACTATTGAAAATTTTGCTGAACTCTATCATATGAGATGGAATATTGAAGAGAAATACGATGATTTAAAGAATAAACTTGAGATAGAAAACTTTTCAGGCAATAGTAATATTGCTGTTCTTCGGGATTTTTATGCTACTATGTTTCTTAATAACATTGCCTCAATAATGGCTTTGGATTATGAAGATGAAATAAAAGAGCATTGCAAAACCAATCAACTGAAATACGAATACAAAACAAACATCAGTCTGACAATTTCTATGATGAAATTTAGACTGATAGATATGTTCACCCTAAAATCTCAAACCAAGCGTAATAAAATATTAGATAATATTTATCATCAGTTACTGATTTCTGTTAGGGCGAACAGGCGTAACAGAACATTTGCAAGAAACAAAAAACACAAATCATAAAAAATTCCTTCAAATCGTAAATCACTTTAATTTTCTTAAGTTGACGACATTGCCGTTAGCAGGATTGTCAAGTACCTTACTGTTTTCCGAAAAACGTGAGCCGTGGCAGGGGCAATCCCACGAATGTTCAGATTTATTCCATTTTAAAGCACAGCCTAAATGCGGACAACGCTTTTCTGAAATCGTTAGCAGATTTTTTGTTGCTTCAACTGCATTGATAAAAAGCTGTGGTTGCAGAATATTTCGTGAGGGATTGAAAACATCTGCAAAATCATTGCTTTTTTCTGTCGCCATATCGCTTAGAACCATTGCAGACACCATTGCGCCTGTCATACCCCATTTATTGAACCCGCTTGCAACAAATAAATTAGGAGTACTCTTTGAATACTGACCAATGTACGGCATTCCGTCAAGGCTCATACAATCCTGCGTTGCCCAACTGAATTTTTCTTTTGAGTCGGGATAATTTCTGTTTGCAAAGTGTCTGAGTTCGCTCCAATTACCGCCGTTTTTTCCTGTTCTGTGACTTCCTCCGCCGAGCAGAAGTAAATTATCGTAATTTCTGAAAGAAAGTCCGTTTCTGTTTTCGTCAACATACATTCCGTCAATGTTCTGAGCCTTTTCAAGAGCGATAACATAGGAACGGTGTTGATACAGTTTCAAAAAGTAACTGCCGTGTTTATTGATGAAAGGAAAGTGAGTGGTCACAATCACTTTGTCTGCGTGGATTTTTGCACATTCAGTGACAGCGGTGTTGCCAACCATCTCTTTGACAAAAGTGTATTCGTATATGTTGAGATTTTTTGCAATAGCAGAAAGAAATTTAAGAGGATTGAACTGAGCCTGATTTTTGAATTTTACTGCGCCGACAGTATCAAAAGGCAGGGGGATATTCTCGCAAAATTCGGCGCTAAAACCTATTTTGTTGAGCGCAGTGATTTCATTTTCGAGAAGATTTCTATTGTTTGCAGAGTAAACGTAATTATCTTTGGTTTCGTAGTCGCAGTCAATATTTCTGCATATTTTTGCATATTTCTCAAAAGCCGATTTGTTGGCTTTTAGATACTTTTCTGCAATTTCTGTTCCGTGAATTTTGAGAATTTTATGATATATGAGTCCGTGCTGGTATGTGATTTTGGCGGTTGTATTTTTAGTTGTGCAACCGCATATGCGAGTCTTTTCAACCAAAATATATTTTACTCCCGATTGGTGCAGGAAATATGCCGTCAGAATTCCTGCAATGCCTCCTCCGATAATAAGTACGTCGGTTTTAATATCTTTTTTAAGTTGCGAAAATTCGGGAAGTGACATGCTTTCAGTCCAGACAGAATTCATTTTTGCTTAACCTCCTGTATATAAAATGCCATTTTATACATAGTCAAATGGAATTAAGGTAACACCGCACACTATAATTTGCGGTATTACCTTAAAAATTTATTCTAATTCCTGTAAGTCTGCGGCTGTAACATCGTTTTGCAGATTATCCCTCGCAAGGTCGGTATCAATTGTTGAATACACAGGCGAAATCGGTTTTTCTGCTGAAAACGGTCTTGTGTGATATACCTTTTGTGCAGGAGGTTCTGTTCCTGCAATTATCGGATTTGCGTGTGTTTTTCCGTGTTTTGCTTTACCTTGAATTTCAGGCACAGCCGCCTGATTGTTTCTCGGCTGAGTGTGTGTGTGACTGATTCGTTTCATACCCTGTTTTGGCATTTAATCACCTC
>JBGUUJ010000096.1:0-2241 GCA_045133455.1 Ruminococcus sp. | reverse complement strand
AGCCAACGGTTGGGGTCGAGTGCCTCGGCAACGTGACGTTGCATCCAAATCGAGCAGACAGGTTGATTGCTATAAAACTCCTATGCCCGACTTTAATGAAAGCAATGTTGCAGTTACCTACATATCAACATTACAGTTGGGCAACTGACGTTTCATATAAAAACAACCTATCTCCCCAAAGCTAAAAAACCCAAAGCTAAAAAAACCAAAGCTAAAAAACCCAAAGCTAAAAAGTTAAATAATAGAGCAAACGAGGTCAGTGTATTCTGACGGATTTTCGAGCGGAAGTCCTGCGATGAGGAGTGCCTGACAATATAACACCTCAGCGTACTTCTTTGCCTTTTCAATGTCTGTCTCAATGAGGCTTTCCATTGTCTTAACGGCTGAATGTGTGAGGTTGAGTTCAAGGACTCTCTGCGCTTTCATTCCTGAATTCGGCTGAACTGAGTTGAAATATTTTTCCATTTCAAACGAAATTCCTCCCTTTGCCGTGAGGCATACAGGGTGTGAAACGAGCTTCTTTGACGCTGTAACTTCGCTTACCTTGTCACCGAGTGTTTCCTTTACGAATGTGAGAAGTGCGCTGTTGTCCTTTGCTTCCTCGCTGTCCTCTTCGGTCTCAATTCCGAGGTCATCGTTTGTTGCCGAACAGAATGACTTTTCCTTGTATGTCATAAGTGTCTGGAGTGTGAACTCGTCAACATCGTCCATACAATAGAGAATTTCGTATCCTTTTGAACGGAGAAGCTCTGTCTGCGGAAGTGTATCAATTGACTGAGCATTTTCACCTGTTGCAAAGTAGATGAATTTCTGTTCTTCCTTCATTCTGTCAACATACTCTGAAAGCGTTACAAGCTTCTTTTCTGTTGAAGAGTAGAACATAAGTAAATCCTGCAAATCCTGCTTGTGCATACCGTAGTCTGAAACAACACCGTACTTGAGCTGTCTGCCGAATGCCTCAAAGAATTTCTCGTAATTCTCACGGTCGTTTGAAAGCATTGAGTTGAGTTCGTTTTTGATTTTCTTCTCGATGTTCTGAGCAATTGTGAGGAGGTGACGGTCGTGCTGGAGCATTTCTCTTGAGATATTGAGCGAGAGGTCGGCACTGTCTACGATGCCCTTTACAAAACGGAAGTGCTCAGGCAAAAGCTCTTCACAGCAGTCCATAATGAGCACACCGCTTGAATAGAGCTGAAGTCCCTTTTTGTACTCCTTGGTGTAGTAATCATACGGAGTTGATGACGGAATGAAAAGCAACGCTTTGTAGGTTACAACGCCTTCGACAGATGTAACGATTGTCTTGAGAGGCTTGTCCATAGCCATAAACTTTTCGCTGTAGAACTTATCATACTCTTCCTGCGTAACGTCTTTTTTCGGACGTTGCCAGAGCGGAATCATACTGTTGAGAGTTTCTGTCTCGGTGTAATCCTCGTATTCAGGCTTTTCGCTGTCCTTTGTTTCCTCCTTGACTCTGCTCTTTGTCATATCCATCATAATCGGATAGCGGATATAGTCGGAGTATTTCTTGACAAGTCCCTGAATTCTGTACTGCTCGAGGAATTCATCATAATTTTCGTCATCGGTGTTGTCCTTGATTTCAAGAATAATTTCAGTACCGAGGCTGTCTTTTTCAATTTCATTTATAGTGTAGCCGTCTGCACCGCTTGACTGCCAACAGTAACCTGTTTCGGAGCCGTACTTTTTGGTGTTGACGGTGATTTTCTTTGCAACCATAAACGCAGAATAGAACCCTACACCGAACTGACCGATAATATCAATATCGTCCTGCTTTTCGTCCATATCCTGCTTGAACTTGTATGAACCTGAAGATGCGATAGTACCGAGATTATTTTCAAGGTCGTCTTTGTCCATACCGATACCGTTGTCGGTAATTGTGAGAGTGCGATTGTCCTTATCGGCATTTATTGTAATTTTGAAATCACTTCTGCTCATACCAACCTTGTCGTCGGTGAGTGAGATGAAGCAGAGTTTGTCGATAGCGTCGCTTGCATTTGAAATGATTTCACGGAGGAAAATCTCCTTGTGAGTGTAAATTGAGTTAATCATCAAATCAAGAAGCCTTTTTGACTCTGATTTGAACTGTTTCTTAGCCATAAAATTACTTCCTTTTCAATAATATTCAAGGCTGTTTCTGCCCTTAAATTATAATTATAGTATATTTTTTGTCACCTTTCAATACATAAATTTCCATTTATGTTCAGACTGTGAGCTAAGCTCTTG
>JBGUUJ010000095.1:0-4180 GCA_045133455.1 Ruminococcus sp. | reverse complement strand
ATAAGTACCGCGAAGCGCTTGCCAATTTCGGCATAACGCAAAGTATGTCACGCAAGGGCGATCCGTATGACAACGCCGTCGCCGAAAATTTCTTCAGCTGTCTCAAAAACGAGCTTATTCACCACAAGCATTACAAGACCCGCACAGAGGCACAGGCGGATATTTTTGCCTACATCGAAACATATTACAATACCATCCGTCCCCATTCGGGTATCGGTTGGATGTCACCGAGCGAATTCGAGGAACACCTCCGCAGCGTTTATGTCGCGAAAGTTGCTTGACAATGAGTGAGAAAGTATGATAGGCTTTTCTTGCCAAGGCGCATGCCTCCGCGCTGCCGTGCCTGAAATCATACTTTCAGAGGCTCATTGTCAAGCGAACCGTGGAATAAATGCGCTCTCACAGAGCAACTTTATATCATATTTGTCGTTCTTTTCATTCGGTTTTTTGCCTGCATTTTTTGTCTATTTTTTCGGGGAGGGCACACCATTGAAATTTCATTTTCTTCACAGAATCTCGCGAGTACATCTGAAGGGTCAGGCTCAAGGTGAAATTGTGCAATTTCCGCATCACAGTTCTGGATTCCGTTTACTACCGCTCTGAGTTCGGGATTGTTTTTCTCAATTCTTGCACGTTCAAGCTTATTGTCACCGGTTACATCGTTATATATCGGCTCTGACTCTTCAAGAAATTCGTTCCAGAATTTTCTATCCTTTTCCAAAGCCTTTGAGTTATCTTCGTATTTCAAATCTTTTTCAAGTGCTTTGATATATGACTGAAGAGGCTTAGGATAATCGGTTCCGTATTTCTTGCTGCAATACACTTGAATTACGTCCTTCATAAACAAAACGATTGCCTGTGCATCCAACGTCATATGGTCAACAAGAAGATATATACCCTTGAAACCGTCAGGCATTGAAATCATAACTACCTTATTCATAGGTGAATCAAAGCGTTCAAACGGTACGGAAGTCCACTTTTTCATTTCGTTTTCAGCGTCTTCAAATCTCCAGTGTCCGAACTCAAAAAACGGAATTTCTCTTTCCTCTTTCGGAGCTAGATACTGTTTAACCTCTCCGTTTTCATCTTGAGTAAAACGAATTCTCATACACTCACAATGGTCATACGCTTCATAAATGCTTTCTCTAAGAACATCAAAGTCGATATCTGACTCAATTGTAAGACTTGTGCCGATGTTAAGCACTTGCTTTTGCGGACAGTACTGCACCGTAAAATAATGCATTCTCTGAGAAGCCGCAAGCGGATAAAGTTTTTTTACTTCGCTCATTTTTCATTCCTCCGTTAGGTATATTTTTTAATCATATCTTTTACAGCATTTTCATACAGAGCTGTGTCTGCATAATAAGACTCTGCGTGGTCTGCACCCTTTACAATCAGCAGTTGTTTTTCTGAATTGCAAGCTTCATAGTTTTTCTCACTCATCCAAACAGGAACAAAATCGTCAACTTCTCCGTGTATGAAAAGAATCGGAACTTTTGTCTTTGCAACCTCATTGAGAGTACTTACATCATTATAACCGTAACCGGCTTTCTTTTTTGTCATTCTCTCTGTAATTCTCATAATCGGGAACTTCGGTATGTGATAATCACGCTTTAATACGTGAGAAAATACTTCTTCTGCACTCGTGAAAGCACAGTCGGCAATTATCGCTTTGACATTCTTCGGAAGTTCCATTCCGCTTGTCATAAGTACGGTTGCACCGCCCATTGAATCTCCGTGAAGAAAAATATTTACGTCCTTGCCAAAAAGCTCAATTGCATAGTCAATCCACTTAACTGCATCTTTTCTGTCGAGAACACCAAAACCTGTGTATTTTCCTTCGCTTTCACCGTGATTTCTTGCATCAATCATAATGATATTGAAGTTCTGCTCGTGATAAAACTTAGCCATTGATCCGTAATCGTTTGTGCCTTTGCTTGTGTAGCCGTGAAAGCATATTACGCAATTTTTGTTGCTGTCGCATCTGAGAAGAGTTCCGTGAAGCTTCAATCCGTCAAAAGATTTAATATAAATATCTTCGGTTTTCTGTTCAAGAAACCATGCCTTGCGCTCTTTGATAAAATCAAGGTGTTTTTGCCAGTCGGTATTTGCATTGATGTTGCTGTCAAGTGTTGCAGTAGGCTTTCGCAGAATTGTAAACCTGAAAAAATATCTTGCCGTAAAATATACAACACATAATATTGTCACGACTATTACTGCCACTGCAATTAAAATCCAAAAAATCGGGTCCATTTAATCCTCCTTGTTAAGTAATCCATTTAATAATATATCGAGTTCGGTATCAAAAATATGCTCGATATGTTTTTTATCCAAACTCTTATTTTTATTGATTATCATCTGAGCCACAAGGAAAGTGTTCAGCAGTATATATGATGTTATATTTGAATCGACATTTCTCAATTCACCTGATTTTATGCCGATTTCAATACAGTGTTTAATCATATCAATCCACACATTCACCGAATCACTGCAATGCGGATACTTATTTAGCATAATCAGCTTAAAGGTTTCAGGCTCGTGAACAGAAATTTCCGAAACCATCTTAAAGACCAAACCTGTGTTTTCAGCAAAACTTCTGTCCTCACGAATGCAACTATCAACCGCATCTTTGAGCTCCATGCTCGTCTGAGTGTGGATAGTGTTCAGTATCTCCTGCTTATCCTTGAAATAATGATACACAATTCCCGAGGAATAACCTAATCTGTCTGTAATTTTTCTGATTGAAAGTTCATCAAAACCCTCTTGAAGACCGATTGAGATTGCTGTATCTATTATTAATTTTCTTGTTTCTTCATTTTTCTTTATCTGTCGTTCTCTGCCCATAGTCTTCACCCGTGTATACAACGTTTAATTTTTGAACACCGTTTAATTTATATACATATTTTAGTGAAATTATGCGATTTTGTCAATAAGTAATTACTTATAAGCCTGTATTGAATTATACTTATATTTATGTTATAATTATCTATAATTTCTTGATATTTTAAGGCGGTGACAAAAAATGAGTAACCGAAATTCGGATAATTACAGGGATTATTTCGACAGTTTTTCAGAGGATTATACTGAAAGAAGAACAAATTCCAACGGAAATACAATCAGAAAAAATCCCGGAAATAAAAACACTGATTATCACAGAAAAAGAAGGAGAAGAAAAGGACTTAAATGGGTACTTCTCGACCTTCTGCATAACAGAACCGCAGGAATTGCGCTTCTGATTGCCGTATTTCTGATTATAATTATAGTTATAGTTTCAACCTGCGGTAATGACAAAGCGACAGAACCTCAGATTACCGAAACTCAGGCAACTGTTGCAACTACAACTCAACCCACATCATATAAAATATCCGGAGTTCCTGTTATTGTTCAGGACGATCTCACCGCAGCCTGTGAAACATATGCCTGCACAATGCTGTTGCAGTATTATAAGTTCGATATTGACGAATATCAGTTTGTTGACAATTACCTTGTTACAAAACCTGTATATTACGGTGCAGACGGAAACTGGTACGGTCCTGATATGAATTCTGCCTATGCAGGTGATATTTATACAGGCTACGGTATAAATAATCTGGGTATGGCTAAGTGTATGAACAACTACATCAAAACTACTGATTCAAAACTTACTGCCTATCCGATTTCAAATGTTCCTTTGGAAGAACTTTGTGAAGAGTATATCCGTAATAATATTCCGGTTATGGTATGGGCTACTACATATATGGACGAGCCCTATGTGCAAAGAACCTGGATAGTTGACTACGCCGATGAAGACTCTCCCACAAAAGTCGGTGATACCGTAAGTTGGCAGATGCACGAACACTGTATGGTGCTTATTGGATTCGACGACGAAAATTATTATTTCTGCGACTCGGTTTCAGGTGAGGTTTCAGAATATGACAGAGCCACCTCAGAGGAAAGATACTCACAAATCGGTATGCAGGCAATTGTATTAAAATAATCAAAACAGGAGCTGTCTCGTTTCATCACTGAGACAACTCCTGTTTTTTCATCGCTTTGCTATTGTGGGTATTTAAGGCACACTGCAATTAAGGTAATACCGAATAATTATGGTGTGAGGATTGTACTGTATTACCTTAAGCTTCTTCGACAAACTTGCCATTCAGATTGAACGAGTGCTTTATAGGTCCGCTTCCCTTTCCCA
>JBGUUJ010000094.1:0-1465 GCA_045133455.1 Ruminococcus sp. | reverse complement strand
TCTTAGTCTTAGGCTCTTTGAGAACTAAGGCTGTGTTTGTCCTTGCAAAGAAAGCAGGAAATTTGAGTATGATGCCTTTCTCGTTCAATTTCTCAAGTGCATCACGATTTACTCTTTGCAGTTCCTTATTGACGAATATAAAAGCCGTGCCGTTTGCTATGCTTGCATCGGAGATCTCAACACAGTCCCAAGTCAGTCCAAGCATTTCACCAACTCGCAAGGAACAAGAGAAAGCAAGGTTGATAGCAAGTTTCAATATATCGTCATCGCAAAGTTCAAGAGCCTTAAAGAGAGTGGGAGCATCCCATATATCACGAGCCTTGTGTTCCTCGTGCGGTAAAGTTGCGTTGACACAAGGGTTCTTTGTCATCAGCTCCCATTTAACCGCTTGATTAAAGGCACTACGGAGCAGTTTGTGAACCTCTCGAACTGTGTGGCAAGACAGATAATCAGAAAACTTTTTACATTTTCGATGGCAGATGAAACAGATTTGAAGGCAGCACTCTTAGCAATTCCTTCTTCCTCCGCAATCTTCGCATAGCTCATATTCTCAAAGAAGAACATCTGAAGCCTTCTTTTTTGTATAGGGTTAAGTGTAGCAATAGCTTGTTGGAGTTTTTCGTATTCAAACTGACGCATTAACTCATCTTCAAGGCTGTCCTGAAGAATCTCAGGGTGATGAGCCGCTATTAATTCATCGTCATAGTCGAATGGTTCTACTGTCCTCACGGCTCTCATTCTGTGCTTTTGTTCATTCCTAATGTAATTGTCCCGAATTTCTCCAAAAGAACGAGAGAGAACGATAAACGGTTTTAGCGGAGCAATTTGCTCTGCATATTTGTTACTCAATTCTTCTTCGGTAAGGTCGGTAATAATAATCCATTTCTCAATACCCGTATAGCTCGGATATTCTCTTTTTGTACTGACCACCTTGCAGTCAATGTAAAATTGCTCGCTTTGAGCAGAAATAATAGTCTTATTCATTTCGTAATCTCCTTGAATTTTGAATTTTGGGTTGAACTCAAAATTCGGAGATCACGGATACTTGGCTACGTAACACAGCCACTCATTGCAAATACTGGTGAAAACGCAAAAAGCCGCAAAGGTACGCAGACCTTTACGGCAATAAGCATAATTATATCTATGATATAGATAAGAAATCTCTACTTGCAAAATATAAGAGTGCCACAAGCAGGCGAGAATTTTTTTAACAGAAAATCCTCATTCCCGTGTGACACTCTATATGTAACCGCTGCTTCTAATAAGCAGCGTGGTGGTCGAGTTAGACCAACACATAAAAAATCCCTCCAAACCTTAAAACGAGTTTGGAGGGCAGTTGAAATATTGTCAGGGCGTGACAAATCCGCCCACCAAAGCACCGTTTTTTTTATTTGGTGGGCTGTGCGACCAATTCATTATAAACAAAGAGCCGATGAATCGTGAGGACTCTCACAAATCCATCGGC
>JBGUUJ010000093.1:0-3263 GCA_045133455.1 Ruminococcus sp. | reverse complement strand
CACATCTTGCTTGCATATTTTCTGTCAGCCTGACCAAAAAATCCTCGTAATGCGTCAGCATTACTGCGGTTTATTTGTCCAATCTGACGAAAAATCTGACGGCGCAATATGCACAAACGATTTAATCAGTGCTTCCTTAATTAAAAGAAATGCAGCAGTTATCAATATATCAGGCTAACGGTCGGGCACTTGACGTTTATTTTAGATTTAACATATCTTCTCGAAATAAAATACTTGACAATGAGGTTGGGGTGCGATATAATGTTTAATCGTGGGACACTCTATAACTGCGCCCATTTTCAGGGAGTCGGACAAGAGTGTTTTACTCAAATAGCTTTGCAAAGCAAAGCGGTTTTTCAATTCTTAAATAATTTTTGAAAGGAGGACAAATATGCCTACATTTAACCAGTTGGTACGCAAGGGCAGAGAGGTTTCTGAAAAGAAGGCAAAGGCACCTGCACTCTTAAAGGGCTGGAACTCAAAGAAGCGTGTTGCTATTGACCAGAACTCACCACAGAAGAGAGGTGTTTGTACTGCTGTAAAGACTGCTACACCTAAAAAGCCTAACTCAGCGCTCAGAAAGATTGCCAGAGTAAGACTTTCTAACGGTATTGAAGTCAGTTCCTATATCCCGGGCGTAGGTCACAACCTTCAGGAGCACTCAGTTGTTCTTATCCGTGGTGGCCGTGTTAAGGACTTACCTGGTGTTCGTTACCACATCGTTCGTGGTACACTCGACGCACAGGGTGTTGCAGGACGTATGCAGAGCCGTTCAAAGTACGGTGCTAAGCGTCCAAAGAAAGGTAAATAATTAGGAATTGACAAAACTCTCTTGACTTAAACAATTTAAGTTCTGCTATGCGGCAGGAACTATACTATATATATTCGGTAGAAGTTCTTGTTGGCATACGGGAGTTTGTCGCTTTCGAGTACCTATGATATCTCAATTATTGTGAAGGAGGGAAGCAAAGTGCCAAGAAGAGGTTCTATTGCGAAGCGTGATGTATTACCAGATCCGCTTTATAATTCAAAACTTGTAACACGTCTTATCAACAATATTATGTATGACGGTAAAAAGGGCGTTGCTCAGAAAATTGTTTACGGTGCATTCGATATTATTGCTGAAAAGACAGGTAATAACCCACTTGAGGTTTTTGAGCAGGCTATGGAGAACGTAATGCCTGTTCTCGAAGTTAAGGCTCGCCGTGTAGGTGGTGCCACATATCAGGTTCCTATGGAAGTTCGTCCTGAAAGACGTCAGACACTCGGTCTCCGTTGGATTTCAACTTATTCAAGAGCTCGTAGTGAAAAGACTATGAAGGAAAGACTTGCAGGAGAAATTCTTGACGCTACTAACAGCGCAGGCGGCGCATTCAAGAAGCGTGAAGATACTCACAAGATGGCTGAAGCTAACAAGGCTTTCGCTCACTACAGATGGTAAATTGATTTACCTATGTAATTTTAATAGGAGGATTTTATGCCAAGACAGGTTTCACTTGAACAGACAAGAAATATCGGTATCATGGCTCACATCGATGCCGGTAAGACAACCACTACAGAGCGTATCCTGTATTATACCGGCGTAAACCATAAGATTGGTGAAACACACGATGGTGCTTCTACAATGGACTGGATGGTTCAGGAGAAGGAACGTGGTATCACAATCACTTCTGCTGCTACAACTGCTTTCTGGCAGGGTAGTAAAATGCAGTACAAAAAGCACAGAATCAACATCATTGATACACCTGGTCACGTTGACTTCACTGTTGAAGTTGAGCGTTCACTCCGTGTACTCGACGGTTCTGTAACTGTACTTTGTGCTAAGGGCGGCGTTGAGCCTCAGTCTGAAACAGTATGGCGTCAGGCTGACAACTACGGCGTACCAAGAATGGTTTACGTTAATAAAATGGACATCATGGGTGCTAACTTCTTCCATGTTGTTCAGATGATGAAGGACAGACTTAAATGTAATGCTGTTCCGATTCAGCTCCCAATCGGCGCAGAGAGCGATTTCAGAGGAATTATCGACCTCGTAACAATGAAGGCTGAAATCTACCACAACGAAGATGGTACAGATTACAGTGAAGAGGATATTCCGGAAGAAATGGCAGACCTCGCTGAAGAATACCGTGAGAAGCTCATCGAGTCAGTTGCTGAACTCGACGAGGAACTTATGGAGAAATACTTCGGCGGTGAGGATATCTCTATCGACGAAATTAAGAAAGTTATCAGAAAGGCTACTATCGACAACACAATGGTTCCTGTATGCTGCGGTTCTTCATACCGTAACAAGGGTGTACAGATGCTCCTCGATGCTGTTATCGATTATATGCCTGCTCCTACAGATATTCCTGCTATCAAGGGTGTAGACCCTGAAACAGGTGAAGAGACTGAGAGAATCGCTTCAGATAAAGAGCCGTTCTCAGCTCTCGCATTCAAGATTGCAACTGACCCATTCGTAGGTAAGCTCTGCTTCTTCCGTGTTTATTCCGGTATGGTTACAACAGGTACAACTGTTTATAACTCAGTTAAGGATAACAACGAGCGTATGGGCAGACTTCTCCAGATGCACGCTAACGACAGAAAAGATATTGACTGCTGTTATGCAGGTGACATCGCTGCTGCTGTTGGTCTTAAGAACACAACAACAGGTGACACACTCTGTGACGAAAAGAATCCTGTAATTCTTGAGTCTATGGAATTCCCTGAGCCTGTTATCCGTGTTGCTATCGAGCCTAAGACTAAGGCCGGTCAGGAAAAGATGGGCATTGCTCTTGCAAAGCTTGCTGAAGAAGACCCGACATTCAAGGCTTATACAGATGAAGAAACAGGACAGACTATCATCGCAGGTATGGGTGAGCTTCACCTCGAAATCATCGTTGACCGTCTTCTCCGTGAATTCAAGGTAGAGGCTAACATCGGTGCTCCTCAGGTTGCTTACAAAGAAACAATCCGTGCTGAAGCTTCTGTTGATGAGAAATATGCTCGTCAGTCAGGTGGTAAGGGTCAGTACGGTCACGTTAAGATTAACGTTTACCCGAACAAGGACAAGGGTTACGAGTTCGTTAACAATATTGTCGGCGGTGCTGTTCCTAAGGAATACATTCCTGCTGTTGATCAGGGTATTCAGGGCGCAATGCTTTCAGGTGTTGTAGCAGGCTACAACGTAGTTGACGTTAAGGTTGAACTCTATGATGGTTCATACCACGAAGTTGACTCATCTGAAATGGCATTTAAGATTGCCGGTTCTATGGCATTCAAGA
>JBGUUJ010000092.1:0-1800 GCA_045133455.1 Ruminococcus sp. | reverse complement strand
GCAACTCTGCCACCGCCTTTTTTAGCGTGACCTTTTTCAAGTAAGTGTGTTAATCGGTATTCATTACCCGAAGAATAAACAACTTTTTCGTAGCGTGAGAAATTATCGGTTATAACCTTTACACGCCAACTTTTTTTGTATTTTCCTTTTCGTCTGCCGACAGGCGCATCATCTTGTATCAGTTTTTTTAGCTTGTCGGCTTTTTCGTCAACAAGTCCACATACGCCTTCTTGCACATCAGCAGTCCACAACTGGAGCTGTTTATTTATATTACTTTCAAGGTCAGTAACTTTGATTTTATTGTCACTCATCAAAAATCAACTCAAATTCATAAACCGTCTGATACCATTTCTCCGTAGTCAGCCATACACGTTCGGTTTTTTGATATTTGATTTCATTTTCACAAAGCCAATGTTCAAAAAGCCTTTCCGACTTATTGTCGGTTTTACCTGTGTAAAGCTCAACGGCTATTGCAGTTTTAACAATTATGGGCACACTATCTGCATAAATGCTGTTGTCAGCCGAGCGAAAATAGACAATGTTCGGTACGGGAGTTCCCTTTGCATATTCAGCTTCTACGGCTTTAATACCACAGCTTTCGATTTTGGTTTTGAAATCCTCGTATTTACTAAACACCGTCATCTTCTCCCTCGTATAGTCCACGCTGACTTAAACTGATAACCGTTGACTTAGGCATAGTATCATCAAAATGTTGCACTTGCTCAATGTTATAAGCAGTCTTATCAATTACAGCCACGTTTTCAGTCGTAATTTTTTCATCTTTATGAATGTGGATAACCTTTTTAAGCTCAATATCATTCTGCCTTGCGGAAAAATACCGATTAACGCCTATTGTTTTATTGCCGTAAAACACTCTCTTTCCGCTGTTGCGTATGATTTCTCCGTCATCGTCAATATCGTAGATGTCAGCTGTTCCACTGTTAAATTTCAAAAACTCAATTTTGGTTTTGTTTTTCAAAATTCAACACCTCGTATTCCTGACGTAAAGAAATTATGTCGCTTTTATAATTCTCTTCAAACATTTCTTCAGCGTTGCTGAAAGCATAACGGCAATAAGCAAATAGCATTCTTCTCACCCTTGTAGGCTTTTCAAAATCCTCATCGGTCAAAAGAGGATTAAAAGAGCAAAGGTGCTGCTTGCCGTCCTCGACTATGATGTTTAATTTTTTGTCATACGAAAAATCGTTTTCGTCAATATCAAGTGATAATTTTACATCGGCGAGTAGCGACATAACAGCACCTCCTTAATTAAGAGCCTGATGTAGTAGTTGTAGTTGAGCTTTCAAGGCTAACGCTGATTTTAAGCGGTTCAAGCTTTGAAATATCAAGGAAAACAAAAGAATCGTTATCCTTTGCTCTGCCTGTTCCAAAGAGCTTAATTGCGTAAACTCTGTTGTCCTCAAGGAACTGGTACTGGTCGGAATATTCAACCTTGCCTTCCTTGCCGGTTGAAAGGCAAAGAGGATAATTGTTAAGCATACCGATAATTGCCGTTCCCTGGTCTACCATTTCCGACTGGATAACTCTTGTCGGGAATGGGAAGATGTTACCCTTGTAACTGCCGTCTGTTGCAAGAACAGTTGTTGCAGGAACAATCTTCTCAATGTAATCAACAGGATTTACAATCAAGTCAACTGTTGAAACAACTCTCGGTCTGCCGTTTCTGTCCTTTGCAAGCTTCGAAACAACACCGCAATAAGACTTTACGCTTAAATCTTTAAGAGCAACCTTTGACTTGTCGGGATATTCTCCGCTCATCACAGCCCCTTCAAGGTTTTT
>JBGUUJ010000091.1:0-3391 GCA_045133455.1 Ruminococcus sp. | reverse complement strand
CCACAGCAGGAGACCTTCCGATGATGGCATCTGCGTTTCGTCAGGCGATTGAAGCAGGTCGAAAGGGATATCTTGCAGGACTCGGCAGAGTTCTGACAAGAGGTGCGTCAGCCTCAGATCCACTCACAGGTTTTCTGCGTGATTAAGGGGTGGAAGTATGGAAAATCAATACTTTGTTGACTCGGAATTTTTATCAAATGAAGCACTTGCAAAAAAACACCGACTCGAGGCGGATCCGTCTTTCAGAAAGAATCATATGGAATATTTGCCCGATATGGAAAAGATTGAATCAGACATTTGCACCAACGTAATGGAGCAGATGAATTCCTATGATTATTCAGAATACACTGCCAACGATGTTAAGTCAGCGCTTGAACATCAGACCTGTTCGATTGAAGATTTCAAAGCCTTGCTTTCTCCTGCGGCAGAGCCGTTTTTGGAGCAGATGGCTCAGAGAGCAAGACTTGAAACAAGCAAGCATTTCGGTAACACTGTCTATCTGTTTACCCCTCTTTACATAGCCAATTACTGCGAGAATTACTGTGTTTACTGTGGTTTCAATTGCTATAACCACATTAACCGTATGAAACTTAATATGGAGCAAATAGAACGTGAAATGAAAATTATATCTGACAGCGGAATGGAAGAAATTCTGATTCTCACAGGTGAGAGCCGAGGACAGAGCGATGTGAATTACATCGGTGAAGCCTGTAAGCTTGCAAGAAAATATTTTCGTATGGTCGGACTTGAAATATATCCCGTGAACACGGATGAATACAGATATCTTCACGAATGCGGTGCAGATTATGTTACTATTTTTCAGGAAACATACGACACCGAAAAGTATGAGCAGTTGCATCTTTCGGGACATAAACGTGTGTGGCCGTACAGGTTTGACGCACAGGAAAGAGCTTTGCGTGGCGGTATGAGAGGTGTTGCATTTTCTGCACTTTTAGGACTTTCGGATTTCAGAAAGGATGCCCTTGCAAGTGCACTTCACGTTTACTATCTGCAACGCAAATATCCTTATGCAGAAATGTCATTGTCTTGCCCAAGGCTTCGTCCTATTATCAACAATGATAAAATCAATCCCCTTGATGTTCACGAAAAACAGCTTTGTCAGATTATCTGCGCCTATCGGATTTTTCTTCCTTTTGTGGGAATTACGGTTTCTTCTCGTGAAAGTGCGGAGTTCCGAAACGGAATTGTTAAGATTGCGGCTACAAAAGTTTCCGCAGGTGTTTCAACCGGAATCGGTGATCACGAGAGCAAATACAGCGGAAAGGAGTCGTACAGTGTGCAGGGTGATGAGCAGTTTGAAATTGATGACAACCGCAGTCTTGACAAGATGTACAGAGATATTGCCGATGAAGGTTTGCAACCTGTTCTCAATGATTACCTATATGTCTGATGTTTTATGTGTAACAAACCGCATTCTATGCAGTGAAGATTTTTTTGCTCGTATTGAAAGAATAGCAAAATCGCAACCTAAAGGCATAATACTTCGTGAAAAGGATTTGTCAGAAAATGAGTACAGACATCTTGCAATTGATGTGCTTGAAATTTGCGAAAAGTATAATGTGAATTGTATTCTTCACAGTTTTGTGAAAGCAACAAAGGAACTTGATTGTAAGTCGATTCATCTGCCACTGCACATTCTTCGTACACTCTCGGAAGAGGAAAAAGCATTTTTTACAACGCTCGGAGCTTCCTGCCATTCGGTCGATGAAGCAGTTGAAGCTGAAAAACTCGGTTGTACATACATCATTGCCGGTCATATATTCGATACGGATTGCAAAAAAGACATACCTTCAAGAGGGATTGACTTTTTGAAAAATGTCTGTAAAAGTGTTTCAGTTCCTGTTTATGCAATCGGAGGTATCAGTGCTGAAAATATTGAAGAGGTGCTGAGTGCAGGAGCAAGGGGCGCTTGCATAATGAGCGGATTAATGAAATGTGATGATGCAGACAGATATTTGTCTGAGATTAGGGAGAAGAAAAATGAAATTCAGTAAAAGTATGTTGCTTTTATATGCTGTAACCGATCGCAGTTGGGAGGACAGTCAGACGTTGTATGAGCAGATTGAAGACGCACTAAAAGGCGGAGTGACAATGGTCCAACTCAGAGAGAAGACTCTAAGCGAAGATGAATTTGTTGCAGAAGCCGTAAAAATAAAAGAACTGTGCCATAGTTACAATGTACCGCTTATCATAAATGATAATGTTGATGTGGCATTCAGAAGCGGTGCAGACGGTGTTCATGTGGGAATTGAAGATGCACCTGTAACTGAAATACGCAAAAGAGTTTCCGAGGAC
The DNA here is from genome assembly GCA_045133455.1 of Ruminococcus sp. Lineage (GTDB taxonomy): Bacteria > Bacillota > Clostridia > Oscillospirales > Acutalibacteraceae > Ruminococcoides. The sequence continues at coordinate 1,075 of JBGUUJ010000091.1, read as the reverse complement.
TTCATTATCGGAGCAACGGCAAAAACAGTTGAACAGGCACAGTTTGCAGAGAAGTCAGGGGCGGATTACCTCGGAGTCGGAGCAGTGTTTCCGTCACCGACCAAGAAGAATGCAGTTCGCATTACAACTGAGCAGCTGAAAGAAATTTGCTCATCGGTTTCAATTCCTGCTGTTGCAATCGGAGGACTCAGCCTTGAGAATATGCCAGAAATCAAAGGCGGCGGAATATGCGGTGTTGCTGTAGTATCGGCAATCTTTGGAGCTGAAAATATTAAAAGAGCAACAAAACAATTAAAGAAAATGGCTGAAACTGTAATTTAACAGTTATGCGGCAGGTCGGGGGCACCACTTTCTGTCGCTATATAAAAATAATGCAATAATTAAAAAGGGGTCAGAAGATGAAAACAGCATTATCAATCGCAGGCAGTGATTCTTGCGGAGGCGCCGGTATTCAGGCAGATATAAAAACAATGACTATGAATGGTGTTTACGCTATGAGTGTGATAACTGCATTGACGGCACAGAACACAACCGGTGTTACAGCAATATCGGAGGTTTCTCCGAACTTTTTAGAACAGCAGATAAACTCAGTGTTTGAGGACATCTATCCCGATGCAGTCAAAATCGGAATGGTATCGTCGGCTGAGTTGATAGAAGTGATAGCCGAAAGACTCAGGTTCTACAAAGCCGAAAACATTGTAGTTGACCCTGTTATGGTTGCAACAAGTGGTTCGGCACTTATTAAAACCGATGCGGTAAAGATACTTATAAAAAAGCTTTTGCCGATTGCTTCTCTTGTGACTCCAAACATTCCCGAAGCAGAAACTTTGTCGGGTATGAGCATCAGAAACAGGGAAGATATGATGAAAGCATCAAAACTCATTGGTGATACATATAATTGTGCCGTACTTCTTAAAGGCGGTCACAGTATCAATGATGCAAATGACCTTCTTTACACAAACGGAAAGCACCGCTGGTTTGAGGGCAAACGCATTGATAATCCGAATACGCATGGTACAGGCTGTACGTTGTCAAGTGCTGTCACCTCAAATCTTGCAAAGGGTTTTGACCTTGA
>JBGUUJ010000090.1:0-1784 GCA_045133455.1 Ruminococcus sp. | reverse complement strand
GCTTTTTGACCGTTCTCTTATCGGTGATAAGTTTGATGAAACCGAGTTTGTTTTCACACCTCAGCTTCACCTGAGCGAAACTTATGTTTCTTCAAGAATAAAAATGTTACTTAAATTTCCCTCAGAGAAAATTAAGGATATTGACAAAGAAATAGAAATCTGCGAAAAGAATGACGGCATTACATACGCAGAACTTCAGAAACAGGCTATCACCTCAGCATTGACAGAAGGTATGCTTGTACTTACAGGCGGACCGGGTACAGGTAAGACAACCACCCTAAATGCGATTATAAAGATTATGAAAGAGAAGGGCAAAAAAGTTCTTCTCTCTGCCCCGACAGGACGTGCGGCTCAGCGAATGAGCGAGCTTACGGGAGATGAAGCAAAAACCCTGCACCGTCTGCTTGAAGTAAGCTGGGACAAACAGGATAACCCCGTTTTCAATAAGAATGAAAGAAATCAGCTCAAATGCGACGCACTTATCGTTGATGAGGTTTCAATGGTTGACACGTTCATTTTTGAAAGCGTTATGCGTGCCCTGCCCCTTGGGTGCAGACTTATTCTTGTAGGTGACTCGGACCAGCTTCCGTCCGTAGGACCCGGTAATGTGTTAGGTGACCTTATTGACAGCGGAATTCTCCCTGTTGTAAGGCTCAACGAGATTTTTCGTCAAGCTCAGCAAAGCCTGATTGTCACCAATGCACATAAGATTGTAAACGGTGAAATGCCTGTTCTCAACAAAGCAGACAAAGATTTCTTTTTTCTTCAGAGGAATAATAAAACTGAAGTCACAAATGTCATAACTGACCTTTGCACAAAACGTCTGCCGAAAGCTTACGGCTACTCTGCTTTTGAAAATATTCAGGTTCTCTCCCCTTCCAAAAAAGGTGAACTCGGAACTGCTGAACTCAATCACAAGCTACAGAGTGCTCTCAATCCAAAGTCCGATGAGAAAGCGGAAGTAACAATAGGTTCAAAGACTTTCCGCACAGGTGACAAGGTTATGCAGATTAAGAATAATTACGACATTCGCTGGTTCAAAGACAACGGTGAAACAGGCGAAGGAATTTTCAACGGCGATATCGGTATCATCGAGAGAATCGACAAAAAGGTTAAGATGATAAAAATCAGCTTTTATGACAAGACGGCTATGTACACCTATGAAAACGCATCTGACCTCGACTTTGCCTATGCCGTTACGGTTCACAAAAGTCAGGGTAATGAGTTTGACGCTGTAATTATTCCTATGTTTTCAGGACCTCCTCAGCTCTATTATAGAAATCTGCTTTACACAGCTGTTACGAGGGCAAAGAAAACGCTTATTCTTGTCGGAAATCCACAGACAGTAGAATATATGGTAAACAATAACCGCCGTACAAAACGATACAGCGGTCTGAAAGAATTTTTATTGCGTGATGAGGGACTTTATTTCTAAAATCAAGAATTTTAAAACGGCTGTCACAGACAGTATTTTCCCTGTGAGATGTCCGTACTGCGGTAAGGTCATCGAACACAAGGACTATGCCTGCGCAGACTGCAAAAAGCAGTTTCCCGAAAGAGCTATCATTCGCTATGCAATTGGCGGTTGTGTGTGCGCCTCCGCTTTGCCCTATGACGGAATTTTTGCAAACGGTGTAAAGCGGTTCAAGTTCAACAACAATGCAGCTTATGCAAAACAGCTTGCAATCGTACTCGTTATGGCGATACTTGAAATATTTCAGGGTGAAAAGTTTGACCTGATAACCTGTGTCCCTATGCACAAAGACGGTCTGAAAGAGCGTGGC
>JBGUUJ010000089.1:0-10977 GCA_045133455.1 Ruminococcus sp. | reverse complement strand
TTTTCAATTTTCACGAACAATATATACGATAATATACGAATATTTTTTACCTTTTAAAATAGAAACAGCACCAAAAAATTTTTTTGATGCTGAAACACTTTTACTTAGAAACCTTTAACTTACTGGGGCTTTATAGCCCCTTATTTAAAGTATGCCATGATAAATTTTAGAAATCAAGAGTATACTGAAAAAATTTTTTACCACCTATTAGAGACATACACTTTGAATAAGTCTGTTCTATTTTCATTATGACCGAGCATTTTTGAAACAATATCAAACGTCTTTATTCCTTGCTCATACCCCTTGTTTCTCAACTCATCATAACGATTTTGAGCATAAAGTTTTCTTATGCTGTGAGTGGTAGAGCAAAGATATTTATTTGAAATTCCAACTTGTATCATTGCTTTTCTTATAGCCATATTTGCCGAATTGGGCTTGATTGGGCATACATATCCTTTACCAAATGTTTTCTTCAAATTTTCAAAATACTCTAAATCTTGTGATTGGATAGGCACATCTCTATCACGACCTCCTTTTGCACCCTCTCTCACTTCTATTATTTGTTTTTCTATATTAATTCTTTCAGCTTTGAGATGGCACACCTCATTTATTCTCAGTCCTGCTCTATAAGTAATTTGTATTGCAATTTTAGCTTTGCTTTTAGTTTTATTCAACACTTCTTCAATTTTCCTAAAATCTTCTTCTGACATCTGTATATCACGCACTCTATCAGGGTTGCGGTTCACCTTATCAGGAAATTTCGCTTTTGAAAAATCATTCTTACAAGACGAATACATTTTCTTTGATAGTAATTCAAGTTTTCTAAGATTACTTGCATGCATTTCCAGTGTTTGAATGCTCCACCTCTCAGCCCTTATCTTGTACCATTCCTCAATATGTTTTGATGTTATTTGATTTACCTTTTTAATCTCAGGGTGTTTCTCTTTCATAAAGTTACATAGATTTGATACAGTACCTCTCAAGCACTCAGCGTGTTTAATACTAAAAACAATAGAAGTCTGTTGAGGGGAATTGTTTTTTAAAGCTCGTTTGTCAGCTCCGAACCTACAGTTGCTTGTGATAAGATAGTTAAACTGCTGTCTTAAATTGCGTGTGTTTATCACCCCTTTTAAGTTTACCGTGTATTCTCGCATTTTTTTATTTTATCAATAAAAAAATCCGTTAATACACGGTTTAATATTTTTATTCTGTTTTCAGTCAAGCTGATCTTCTCAGCTAAATTGCATAACGCTCATTTTATGAGACCGTTATAAGCCTTTAAATATAAGGCTAATTAGAAAAATTAAAGTGTATATTCTCGTTGATAACCTAAATTAATATACACACTCTGTTTAAAATTTTATTTTTCCTAATTTTTCTTTTAGCAAACTCCTTTCAAATTTTTGATACAAAAAAAGACAGAGTTCTTTAACCCTGTCATTTTTATTTCCTATTTTTATAAAAACTAAACTGAAGTACTCGTTAAGAGTAACTGTAAATAACTTATATACACATTATATAATATTCTAACTATAAAAATCAACTTTCAACTGCGTTTTTCAAGCAATTTTGAAGCAGAAACACCGAGTTTATCGGCAAGTGCAAACACGAGAGATAGCGAACAACTTACTGCGGCTGTTTCAATCCTGCTGATATGCAATCTGGAAACTCCCACAAGTTCTGCTAACTGTTCCTGACTTAATCTTTGTTCTTTGCGATAATATGAAACATTTAAACCAAATTTAACAAAATCATCATAATATAGTTCATTCATTTTGTATCACCATATATATTTTATGATATTTTTTAAGCATATACCATTATCTATTATGTATCATTTGATACAAACAAGATAACATATTTTAAAAATTGCGTTTCTTTTTGATTGTGAATGATATTTAATAAGATAAAATTGTATCTTATTATGTATCATTTGTTACAATTTTATATTGACATTAGCGAAAAAACATTATATAATTATGTCATTAAAAAAGGAGGAAAAAAGATGAAAAACACAACAAACCGTAAAAATTTTAAAAACTCAAGAGCAATAAGTGTATTATTAGTTGTTATAATGCTATTTGCAGCTCTACCATTCGCCTTTTCTGTAAGTGCCAATTCAGATAATGGAATTGTATATGCCGGTGGAAAGATTAAGGCAACAGTAGAGTTTGCTAAGGATATTCCAGAAGGAGTTCCTTGCTACTTATTTGAATTTGAATATGATGGTTCTTCACTCTCATATTCCGAAACTGAAAATCATTGGGCTCTCAATCCACTTACAGTGCCACATCCTGATTGGGATCAGCCAGCATTGTCCTGCAGTGCCTTCACTGCTGTAGGACCAGAGGTAAAGGCTGGAGAAAAGCTTGTCTCTTTTACATTTGATGTAACTAAAGAAATTAATGTAGATGAGCTTAGCTTTTCATATGCTGAATTCCAGTTATATAACAACGATGCAATTGAACTGGATTCTTCATATTTCGCTTATAGTGTAGAAGTACTATCACAGGGTAATGTTCCAACAGAGCCTGAAACAACAGTCCCAACTGAGCCAGAAACAACTGTTCCAACTGAGCCAGAAACAACTGTTCCAACTGAGCCAGAGACAACTGTTCCAACTGAGCTAGAGACAACAGAGCCTACTGAGCCAGAGATAACTGTTCCAACTGAGCCAGAGATAACTGTTCCAACTGAGCCAGAAACAACAGAGCCTACTGAGTCAGAAACAACAGAGCCTACTGAGCCAGAAACAACTGTTCCAACTGAGCAAACTCCAGGTGAACCAAAGCCTATCATCCCTGATGAGGATGTAAATGGTGATAATAACAACGGCAATGTTAACGATGATGCTAACAATAATAACAGTAATGTTGACAATGATGCTGACAATAATAACAGTAATAATAGTAATGTTAACGATGGTGCTACATCAACACCTGATACAATTGAGCCAAATGATAACGGCGTAATTAAAACAGGTGTAGCAGTTTCAGTTGTTTCAATTAGTTTTATAATTGCAATCATTTCTTTAGCTGTTTTATTTATTCTTAACAATAGGAAAAACAAATATAACCATTAACCATAAAGCCACACGCATAAAATTTTAGGTGCGTGTGGCTTTATTACTCAAAAGGCAAATCGTCAAAATTTATGTCAGAAAAATCTAATGAGCAACAAGCATTAGAAATGGAAGAATTCGTTTGGGTATCAACCTTTTCAACTTCATTTTTAATTGTGTCCGCTTTCTTTTTACGTTGACGGCTTTTCTTTTGTTTTTCTCGGTTGGTATATCTATAGTAGAGTCTGTACTCATAATTCCATACACTTTGCAATGTGGTGTAATATTCCATATTAGTATCTTCGTCTTTAATTTTATATAGCAATTTATACTCTGTCAGTAATTTAAGATAGTTGTTCACCGTTTCTTCATCTATGTTGAGTTTTAAACCGATTTTAAAGATGAAAACTTTAAAATCATCGTTTGAAATACATACTCCATAGCCGTTGGAATTTGCAATTTCAATTCGTAGAAGTTCATAAAAGCCTATGGGAGCTAAGCCGTGTTTTTTCACAAGCTCTTTTGTATTTTCTTCTTCAAAAAAGTCAATTTCTGTTGTGATGTACTCCAATGTAGCTTTGTAGGTCTTTCCTGTCACACTTTCTTGTGGAGGATATGCCGAGTGTATTTCTTTAATTGTATTATTGTTTATAGTTAATCTCTTTTGAGGTGTATTATTTGTCATTATATCAAATCCTTTCTAATTAATAAATTTATTTGGGCTTTCCCTATAAAAATAATCTAAACCCTAAACCCAAAACCCCTCACACTTACCCAGTAAATAAATATAGACAAATGTCATTGATATGTAACCGTGACATTATAAAAAGCAATATTAAAGCCAACAGATAGAATTAAATACTGTTGGCTTACTTGTTTTATTCTATTTTAAAGATCTTCCATAGCAATTAGCACCATCGTTTCATCACTTTCAAACATATGGCTATAGCGTTTTAAAATCGTCGCTTGGGTATCTCCTGAAACTTTTTCAATGACTGGTAACGGAACAGACTTTGCGATTAAGTTAGAAATAAATGTATGGCGAAACTCATGACAATGATACGGCGGTAACCCACATTCTTTACACGCCTTTTTCAGCATCGTATCGCACGCTCCGTGACTCCAGTTGAAAATGCGATCTTGCATATTTCCATCATTTATTCTGTGAATTTCCTTTAATCTCATATACAATCTCTCAGGGGCTGGAGCAACAGGAATTGACCTTTTTTTAAAGTTTTTAGGGTCTTTCGTCAATTTAATGTCACTAACATAAGCTTTTGTAATTTTAACCCTTGTTCCTTGTAAATGCTTCTTTTTTGTATCATCAGAAGACGGAACTAGTCTAATCTCTTTTGGTTCACCTTTTTTGTAATAGCTAAATTCTTCAAAATCCTCATAAGTTAGAGCAAGTGCTTCACCAATTCTTATACCTGTATAATAAAGTAGATTAAAAAGAAATCTATATTTAGGGTAATTGTCAACACCTCGTCTTTTAAAACTATGGGTTTTAAAATATACATCAATTTCGTCAAATTCTTCTTTAGTTATAACTCTATAATCTTCTTTAGATTTCGTTTTTATGTTATCACAATAATCAAGCACATTTTCTTTAACCAATCTTTTTTTATGACATAGATTGATTAGTTTTCTAAATGTTGCATTTAAGCTATGTAAAGTCTCTTCACTATAGTTATGCTCTCTTAATTGAGCAGTCAGCTTATAATACACATCATCCGTTATATCTTTGATTTTTGTTTCCTTTGACAAAAATTGATAAATCATACTACAATGCTGTTTTGTATTGCTGATAGTAACTGGACTATAGTTTTGAGCTTTTGCCTTGTTTTCCCATAGTTCAAATGCTCCCTGTAATGTAATATCTTTATCTTCATTTTTGACACCTTGACTTTGTAGCTCTGCAAGAGCTTTTTTTGCTTCTGCAATAGTTGCAGAACCATATGCCCATTTTTGCTTATAATCATTTTTCTTTTTTAATGGGTTATAAACTTTATAATTATATTTAGCATCGTATTTTTTAGTATTTTCATTAAAATATATGTTTGCGTGTTTTGTTTTTGTGCGTTTTACTTTTTTAGCCATAAAAAAACCTCCACAATTCGTATATATTGGAATTTATACGAGATTTGCAGATATTATACTACAAATCATATACGAATTCAAGCCATAATATACGAATTTTGGAGGCTTATATCTCTATAAAAGTCAGTGTTTATGCGGTTTTAGTTCTGTTGTGACTTCATTGTCGGGAAGAGCAACACGTCACGGATTGCGGCTGAATCTGTGAGAAGCATTGCCATTCTGTCGATACCGAAACCGATACCTCCTGTTGGTGGCATACCGATTTCAAGTGCGTTGAGGAAGTCCTCATCAGTTGTATTTGCCTCTTCATCACCCTGTGCGAGAAGCTCTTCCTGTGCCTTGAAACACTCCCTCTGATCAATCGGGTCGTTAAGCTCTGAGTATGCATTCGCCATCTCCCAGCCGTTCATAAAGAACTCAAAACGCTCTACATAATCAGGATTTTCAGGCTTCTTCTTTGTGAGTGGTGAAATCTCAACAGGGTGATCCATTACGAATGTAGGCTGAATCATATGCTCCTCTGCAAAAGCCTCAAAGAACAGGTTGAGGATATCACCCTTCTTGTGTCTGTCCTCAAACTCAACGCCCTTTTCCTTAGCAATTGCCTTAGCCTCTTCATCTGTCTTGATTTCGTTGAAATCAACGCCTGAATACTTCTTGACAGCATCAAGCATTGTAATTCTCTCAAACGGCTTACCTAAATCCATTTCAATACCGTTGTAGCTAATCTTTGTTGTGCCTAAAACTTCCTGTGCAACGTGACGATAGAGATTTTCAGTCAAATCCATCATTCCGTTGTAGTCGGTATAAGCCTGATAAAGCTCCATAAGTGTAAACTCAGGGTTATGTCTTGTATCAACACCCTCGTTACGGAATACTCGTCCGATTTCGTAAACCTTCTCAAGACCGCCCACGATAAGACGTTTGAGATAGAGTTCAAGTGAAATTCTGAGCTTTAAATCCTCATCAAGAGCATTGAAATGTGTCATAAACGGACGTGCTGTTGCGCCACCTGCATTTGACACGAGCATAGGAGTTTCAACCTCCATAAAGCCCTGTGAATCAAGATATCTGCGGATACTGCTGATAATCTTAGAACGCTTGATGAATGTATCTTTAACCTCGGGGTTCATAATGAGGTCAACGTATCTCTGACGGTAACGAAGGTCTGTGTTTGTGAGACCGTGGTACTTCTCAGGAAGCGGTTTGAGCGACTTTGAAAGAAGCTTTACAGCCTTTGCGTGGATTGAAATTTCACCCATCTGAGTTCTGAACACAAAGCCCTTAACTTCAACAATATCACCGATATCCCACTTTTTGAGAAAACCGTATTCTTCTTCACCCAAATCGTCAAACTTTGCAAAAATCTGAATTTTTCCTGAACGGTCGTGAAGGTCCATAAATGAAACCTTGCCCTTGCCACGTTTTGACATAAGTCTGCCTGCAACGCAGACATCTTTATTTTCAAACTCTTCAAAATTATTCTTGATTGTTTCGGTAAGAGTGTCACGATCGCTTGTTGTGATTACAAAAGGATCTCTGCCTGCCTCTCTGAGTGCGTCAAGCTTGTCATATCTTACCTGAATTACGTCGCTTGTGTTTGCCTGCTGTGGCTTCTGACTCATATTAACATTCCCTTCGCCTTGAATACTTCTTCTATATAATTACTTTGAAATTTCGAGAATCTTTACAGCTATAGTACCGCTCGGTGTTTCAACCTCGACAACGTCACCTACACTCTTCTCCATAAGAGCTCTGCCGATTGGTGATTCGTCAGAAATCTTGCCCTCTCTCGGGTTTGCTTCGTTTGAACCTGAACCAACAATCTTGTACTTAGCCTGTTTGCCTGTATTGAGCATTTCAATTGTTACAACTGATGTGAGATGAACGTGCTCTGTTGAGGTGTTAGACTCATCGATAATTACAGCAGTCTTGAGGATAGCCTCAATTGTTGTAATTCTTGCCTCCATAATTGCCTGTTCGTTCTTGGCATCATCGTATTCACTGTTCTCTGACAAGTCGCCGTATGAACGTGCAACCTTGATTTTTTCAGCAATTTCTTTACGTTTAACGTTAACTAATTGTTCGAGTTCTGCCTCAAGATTTTTAAGACCTTCAGCAGTAAGCATTGTTGGTTTAGCTGCCATTTTATATCGTCCTTTCAAATTTAAAACTGATTTGCACAGCAAGTGCCTCGCACGCATTTCGTGAAGATAGCTTGATATTTTCTTTCGTTACAGAGGTTGGTATTTTATCAAAGCCTAATTTCTCGACAATAATAACTTCTGTTGGTGAAGTTCTGTCAAGCCTTCTATGCCCGAGCGTAACCAAGCAGTTTCCTATAAGATAAATAAACCGAGTGCCTCGCACGCATTCATGCAGTTTCCTGTAAAATAAAAAAATGCATATAGGTTTATTATATGCGTTTTTACGGTGCTTGTCAAGCAAAACAGGCTTTTGTTTTGCTCTTATTCACAGCCATTTCTGTCAAGCTCAGCACAAAGGGACTTCACCGTCTGTGTGGTCTGATTATTACGGCAAAGCGTGGGAATTATCGAACCGAGTTCATACTGCGCCGCAAGCGTGTATAAGGCTGAACAGAAATACTCCTCGTCGCACTCCTGAGGCTTGAGCAAATCAAAACCGTTCGGCATTTTGAGATAGTATTTATAATAGACAAAGCCATTTATCTGTATCTTTGGACGTTCAACAGTGAGGACAATTGCGCTATCTTTCAGAGGAATTGTCTCTTCAATCGGTGTAGGCGCAACGATTAGATTACATTCTGACAAATCTTGAGCACATTTTGTTATCACTGCTGACGCCCCGAGTTCGTCCATTGTTCGGTCAAGCTCATATCTGTAGGATTCGCTGTTTTCCGTGACCACCGTAACGTCCGAGCACAATCCGAGAATATGAAACAGAAAGTCATGGGAATCACCATCGAGGTCATATATTCCTATTTTCAGCTTCTCGGGGTTTTCATATTCACGCAGAATACTGAGTGCCATATTAGTGCACAATCTGGCTGAAAAATCTGTTGAATAAAATCTGCCGTAACCGCTGTTTTCGGGAAATCTTAACTTTTCCGAACAGAGAAGTCTGCTTCGCTGTGCTCCGATTACACTGTCGGCTTTGTCGAGCCTGATTTTTCCGCTGTAGCTTGTATATGTAATCTGCCTGATGCTTACGCCCCGTGCCCTTTTTACTTCAACACTCACCTTATCTTTTCTGAGATTATTGATAAGCTTTTTGAGTCCTTTTCCCTTTTCGGGAAACTTTACACTTAATGATGTCAGCAAAAAAATACCCCCGCATAATTACTTCATCAAAGTATATGCGAGGGTTTTGAGTTTAATTATTAAAAATTAATATTCTGTCATCGGGTTGTACTTAACACCGTTGTAACGGCACTCAAAGTGGAGGTGCGGACCTGTTGAATAGCCTGTTGAACCGACATATCCGATTGTCTGACCCTTTGAAACTTTCTGACCGTAGCTTACAATTGCGTTTGTAAGGTGAGCATAAACTGTCATCTTGCCGTTGCCGTGGTCAATCATTACATAGTTACCGTAACCGCCGCCACAGCCACAGCTACCGTTCTTACCCCAGTTATGCGAACAACCGTTGTAGCTTGAAATTACAGTACCGCTTTCAGCCGCAACAACTGTTGCACCCATAATTCCGCTTCCTGCAATATCAATCGCACCGTGGTTGTATGTATATCTGTCCTCATTCCACTGTGACGAGAGATAGTAAAATCCGGGTGTAGGCCATGTAAATCCTGATGCAGAAGGTGTTACTGTAGTTGAACCGCTACTGCCTGAACTACCGCTTGAACTGCTGTTTGAACTACTGTTTGAACTGCTACTTGAACTGTTGCTTGAGCTGTTATTTGTGCTGTTATTTGAACCGCTGTTTGAGCTGTTGCTTGATGAAGAAGCAGACGCCTGTGTTTCCTGCTGTTTCTTCAGATTAGCATAATACGCAGTAATCTGACCTTCAATCTCTTCGCTTTCAAGCGCAGCGTGTTCAAGTGCGTGCTGTGCATCTTCACTTGTTGCATAGAGATTTCTGAGAATCTCATCGTTTTCATCAAGAAGTGTGTTAAGTTCAGTCTGGTCTTCTTCAAGTGAAGACTGCTGTGCTTCAAGCTCAGTCTTGTCAGTTTCAAGCTCAGCCTTCTGCTTTGAAATTTCGTCGAGCTTCAAATTTATTCCATCAATGAGATTCTTATCGTAGTTTGAAAGATTTTTCACGAGCTCCATTTTATCAATGAAGTCTGAGAAATCCTCTGCACCAAGGATAATTCCGAGTTCAGTTGCGTTGCCTGCCATATAGATTGTTCTGATACGACTGCGCAGTGTGTCCATCTGAACTTCAATATCCTCATTTGCCTTGTCAATATCAGCCTGTTTCTGAGCGATATCGTCATTCAAATCAGAAATTGACTCTCTTGTAAGTGCAATTTTGTCGTCAAGCACTTCAATTTTACTTACAAGTGCTTTGCTGTATTCTTCTTTTTCATCAATATCAGCCTGTGTTTTATCAAGAATAGCCTGATATTCGTCGTTCTTTTCTTCGAGTTCCTGAAGCTGTTGCTGAAGTGAATCAATGCTTTCTGCTCCCGTTGAGGTAACGGAAAGTGCAATCGGCATTGAAATCAGACATACGCTTAAAAGTGCACAAAGAATTTGTTTAATTCTGTTCATTGCTTTTCTTCCTTTCCGGCATTACCAGCCAAGAATTTCATTTCTTTTCATCTTCAGATACTTTTTACGCCTTCAATCTGCCAAATTAATATCCGAACTGCGGATACTCATTCAACGGGTTGTACTTGACACCGTTGTAACGGCACTCAAAGTGGAGGTGCGGACCTGTTGAATGACCTGTTGAACCGACATATCCGACAACCTGTCCCTTTGACACGCTCTGACCATAACTTACAACTGCATTTGTAAGGTGAGCGTAGACTGTCAGCTTGCCGTTGCCGTGGTCAATCATTACATAGTTACCGTAACCGCCGCCACAGCCACAACTGCCGTTCTTGCCCCAGTTGTGCGCACAACCGTTGTAGCTTGAAATTACAGTACCGCTTTCAGCCGCAACAGTTGTTGTACCCATAATTCCGCCACCAGCAATATCAATCGCACCGTGGTTGTATGTATATCTGTCCTCATTCCACTGTGACGAGAGATAGTAAAATCCGGGTGTAGGCCATGTAAATCCTGATGCAGAGATTGTAATGGAACTATCATTTCCGCCGTTTGACGGCTGTTTTGCATAATATGCAAGAATCTGACTTTCAATCTCTTCGCTTTCAAGTGCTGCGTGCTCAAGTGCGTTCTGTGTTTCTTCGCTTGTTGCATAGAGATTTCTGAGAATCTCATCGTTTTCCTCAAGGAGTGTGTTAAGCTCAGTCTGATCTTCTTCAAGTGAATTCTGCTGTGCTTCAAGCTCAGTCTTGTCAGTTTCAAGCTCAGCCTTCTGCTTTGAAATTTCATCGAGCTTCACATTGATTTCATTGATGAGGTTCTTATCATAGTTTGAAAGATTTTTCACAAGCTCCATTTTATCAATGAAGTCTGAAAAATCCTCTGCACCAAGGATAATTCCAAGTTCAGTTGCGTTGCCTGCCATATAGATTGTTCTGATACGACTGCGCAGTGTGTCCATCTGAACTTCAATATCCTCGTTTGCCTTGTCAATATCAGCCTGTTTCTGAGCGATATCGTCATTCAAATCAGAAATTGACTCTCTTGTAAGTGCAATTTTGTCGTCAAGCACTTCAATTTTACTTACAAGTGCTTTGCTGT
>JBGUUJ010000088.1:0-3954 GCA_045133455.1 Ruminococcus sp. | reverse complement strand
CGTAGGTTTTACCTGCGCCGACTGCGTGTGCAAGCAAGGTGTTTCCACCGTAAAGAATATGTGCAACAGCGTTTTTCTGATGTTCCCTGAGTTCAATTTCAGGATTCATACCGTTAAAGGTAATATGACTTCCGTCATACTCACGGGGTCTTGTGCTGTTAAATTTTTCGTTATATAGCTTACAGAGCTTTTCACGGCGCTGTGGATCTTTCCAAATCCATTCCTTAAAGCCTTCTTTGATAAGCTCCTGCTTCTGCAAAGCGATTGTAGTTTCCTTTTTATTGAGTACCGGTTTCTTTCTGCCTTCCTCATCCTCAACATAATCGAATATGCGGACATCCTTGAGGTTAAGTGTTTCCTCAATAATTTTATAAGCATTGATTCGGTCTGTGCCGTAAGTGCGGTGCACCTTGAGATTACTTGTATCGTAGCTTTTATTTTCAATGCTCCATTCACTCGTATAGGGCGAATAGTGAAGTTTGATTTTCCATTGTGCATAGCGTGGAGTATCAAGAAATTCATAGATGAACTGCTGCACAATTTCAGGCGGAATCCAGGTTGCGCCAAGCCTTACGGAAATCTCGGAAGCCGTTAAATCCTTTGGCTGTACCCTTTCAAGAGCTTCAACATTGATGTTGTAATCATCAAGATACAGTTTTGCCGAACGCCTTGCAACTTCAAGCTTTTCACGGACATTACCGGACAAATATTCGTCTGCCATAAGGTATTTCTGTTCGTCAGAATTGCCCTGACCGTAGAGAGGATTGAGGAAAATTACACCTTTTAGTTCCTCGAATACATCATTCTCACTCTTGCCTGAAAGCTGACACATATATTCCATATCAATACCTGCCTTTTCTCCCATAGAAACGGCGAGAGCTTCGGATGCTGTGTCAACGGAAGTAACAGGTGTATGAGGCTTGATTGTCCGCTTGAAAAACATATCCGCCTTGCGTTCAAGGTTGCCCTCGTCATCAAGTATCTCCAATGAAGATAACAGTGAGTAAGAACTGTCCTGCGAGAACGCCATAGTATTTGCACGGCTGTTGATAAGTCCGTACTTTTTTGTAAAACTGTCATACAGCTTATTAAGTCTTTCCTGTTCAGCTTTTATATCACTGTCAGGGTAATCTTCCGTCTGCAAATCTAAAAGATTGCGAACAGAATTTCTTATCTCTATAAGTCCCTTTATTCGGTTTTCAGCAGTAGCCGATACCTCAACAGGTGACATTCGGCTGTTTTCACGGAAATAGATTACATCGTCAAGCACGGTAAATGAGAAGTTTCTGACATTCGGATCAGCAGGGATTGAATTATCTTCTTCCTCTATATTTTCTTCCGCTTCATACTCTGTAATTTCGCCATGAATATTGGAAACGGCTTCATCAAGCAGGCTTTCAAGGTCTGCGTTTTCATAAGGTACACAAGTTGTTTCATCACCAAAACGACCCGATACAATTTTCATATCTCCGAGTATCATTTCGGGGTGTTCTGCAAAGTAGCTGTTCATTCTGATACCGTTTTTATCTGTATTGAGGTGTACCCAATCAGGCTCAATATCTATGATACGATCACGCTTTTGCAGTATGAGAATATCAGAAACAACCTCTGTTCCTGCATTTCCTTTAAAGGTGTCATTCGGAAGTCTTATCGCACCGAGCAATTCCGCTCGCTGTGCAATATATTTTCGCACGGCAGGGTTTTCCTTGTCCATTGTACCCTTTGAAGTCACCAACGCCATTACACCGCCCGGGCGGAGCTTATCGAGCGACTTTGCAAAAAAGTAATCGTGGATCAAGAAATGGTTTTTATTATAGCGTTTATCTGCAACGCTGAAATCACCAAACGGAACATTACCAACAACTGCGTCAAAAAAGCTGTCGGGAATTTCTGCCTGCTCAAACGGTTGTCCTGCAATAGAAGAACGTTGGTAGAGCTGCTGTGCAATGCCTGCGGAGATTTTGTCAATCTCCACACCGTAAACACGGCTATTCTGCATTGACTGTGGTAGCATACCGATAAAATTACCAATACCGCAGGAAGGCTCCAAAATGTTGCCCTCCTTAAATCCCATATGTTCCATAACCTTGTAAATTGCTGAAATAACGACAGGCGGAGTATAGAAAGCGGTAAGTGTACTTTCTCTTGCTGACTGATATTCTTCATCGGTAAGTAACTGTGAAAGCTCGTTATATTCACTTTGCCAAGCAGCATTATTCTCATCAAAGGCTTCCGGTATTCCGCCCCAACCTACATACTGAGCGAGGATTTGCTGTTCTTCGGGAGTAGCAAAGCGGTTTTCCTCTTCGCATTCCTTTAGCACACGGATAGCTTCAATATTTCTACGGAAGCGAGCCTTTTTACCAACCTCCTCAAGCTCAAAATTTTTGAGGTCAAATGTGTGTCGGTCAGTCAAGGGAATTTCAGGGTGCAGATCAAAGGTCTGTGCCTTTGCTTTCTGTTTTATCTCCCAAACAGGCGTATCAAGTTCTTTCTTTTCGGAAAGTTCAAGAGCAGAACGAACAAAATCGGCTTTTTCAACTCTGAATATCGGAAAACCGTTTTTGTCCTCAAAGGTAATGTCACGCATAGAAGCATCACCGTTTCTGTCAATCCGTTCAACAATGAAACGGCGGTTATCAAGCGTAAGTTCCTTGCCGATAAGGTCGGAGTTATCAGTTTTGGTTTCTGTTTCGGGCTGTTCTTCCGTCGGCTCTGAGCTTTGATAAAACGGTACAAGCTGTTCATCACTGACATACAAAAGGTCGCCAAAATCTAAGCCGTGCAAGCCGTTCTCTACAACATCAGTAAGTGAATCGTACTGCTCCGTATGAACAGCCTGACCGTCAACTCTTGTTTCAATTCCGAAGTCAACAAGGTTTACAACTGCTTCAATTTCGTGCTTCTCGTCCTCGGTATTGGTATAGCCGATATTGATTTCCGACAAGTCGGAATAGTCTGCACCGTCACTGTCGTACTCATTCTTTACAAACTCATCTATCAGTCTTTTGGCTTCATCAAGCAAAACATCATATTCCGATTGAGAAAGCGGCTTATCAACAATTTCAAAGTGTTGCAAAGGATTAGGCAATCTGTCAATAAAGTCGTGGTGTATGGTGTTGCCGTCAGCGTCCTTATACAGATAAACCGCCATTCTGACATCAAAGGTGTTTTCTTCTTTAATATCTCTTTCAAGGCTGGTCGGGTTTGTGTATTCAATACTGTTTTCAACCTCGCCGTCAGCGTCCAGATAATCAATTCTGCCTATTGGCTCGGACTGAATAGGAGCGTGTGCCCTGTCGGAAGCCAAAAGAATAAAATCCCGGCTATTTCTGTCGTTTGGACTTGAAATACCGATATTGTAACCCCGGTCAAGCAGCATATCCGTATATGTTTCAAGCCTATGTGACGGAAATCCGCACATATCGATGCGTTCTGTATCGGTTATTCTTCGGGTGGTGTTATGCAGGCGGAGTGCCTGTGAAACGGTTACGGCATCATCGCCCATAGCTTCATAAAAATCACCGATTTGGAACAGAATAATCGTATCGGGATGTTCGTCCTTAATCTTGAAGTATTCCTGCATAACAGGACTGTATCTGCTGTAATCACTCTCTGTAATCTGTTTTTCTTTTTCGGGTTGTACGGCAACTTTTAAATGGTCGTTCATCGGGTTTTCTTTGACTTTGCTGTCAAATTCCGTCCTTGTCATTTCCTTGTTGAAAAGAGGAAACTGTTTGTCAAAGAGCATTACACGGTTTTCGTCAAAAGACAGAATTTCATACTCATCCGCTCCGATATATACCGATGCACCGAGCGAATATTTGTATTCATATTCAACAGGGATAGCTTCCTTTTCGGTAGGCGGCGTATATATTGTGTCACGAATTTCATTCTCCGCCGCCCGTTCGGCTTTTATCTGCTCCTGCTTTTCAAGCCAAGTCGGATAATATT
>JBGUUJ010000087.1:0-5300 GCA_045133455.1 Ruminococcus sp. | reverse complement strand
ACTTTGTTGTCAATGCCCAA
Source organism: Ruminococcus sp. (assembly GCA_045133455.1). Taxonomy (GTDB): domain Bacteria; phylum Bacillota; class Clostridia; order Oscillospirales; family Acutalibacteraceae; genus Ruminococcoides. The sequence goes on along the minus strand of JBGUUJ010000087.1, from coordinate 5,280 downwards.
ATCAGTGAGGAAGTTCTGCAAAGCATAAGTCTGCAAAACTGCTCCGTAGCTCAGAGCGTGGTGAAAGGTAACGATACCTAATTTTTTATACATAAAACGACTCCTGAGATTAATAATCGTGAGTTATTGAAAATTATCAGCAGTGTTACGCTGTTTTTTTCTTTTGATTTTGTTTGAAATGGTAGTTGTGATTGCAAGGCAGATGAACCACGGAAAAATCTCCTGCGGGAACAGCAGAACGTTTCCCGAAGCGCAGTAAATCAGGCATATAAGTTGAACTGAGCACGAGAACGTGAGCAGATATTTCTGCTTTGTGCTTGTTTCATCGCTTCGCATAAGCACTACAGTTCTGTACAGGAACATTATAAGCGCACCGAACAGCAGAACACAGCCAATGATTCCGAGTTCGCCGAGGAATTCATAGTAGATGTTGTGACCGTGGTGTGTCCAGTATTCACCGTCAATCATAATATTGTTGTTGTAAAGGTACTTGTTGAATGTTCCGATTCCCATACCGAACAGCGGATTTTTGTAGAACATTTCAAAGCAGTACGGCCAGAGATATACACGACCGCTGAGCTTGTCCATAGAATTAGTGTCGAGAAATCTGTCAAACAGATTTGAAAACTGCGGAACTGCAGAGCCTATAACGATTACAGCGCACAGGGCGAGCATAGCAACAGGGAGAATTTTGATAAAACGTCCTTTTTTCTTTGAAATCAGGAGAAGAACGCATATTGTTGCGATAGGACAGATGAATAACATTCGCTTACTCGTGAGAATGAGTGCCCAGAACAAGATAAGAAGAAAAAACATATCTGAAATACGGAACTTTTTCTCTGAAAAATACTTTGCAAAAAAGATTGAAATTCCGACATTCATAATAAATGCGGCTTCACCTTTTTCTCTTGCAAAACCTGAATATGAACCTGCCCAGTTGATTTCCTGAGTGAGGAATTCGACTACATCAGGATTTTTTGTAGGATTTACGATAAACCAGAAGTAGTCAAGCATAAGATTGTCGATAAATGATGACATAATAATTGAAACAGCAATGACAATGCAGACGATTTTCATTGCTGTAATTGTCTTTTCAAAAAGGCTTTCGGGGTATTCCGCAAGCAGAAGAAGAGAACTGCACAGATACACGACAGCAAGCTCGAGTGTAGTACTTTTGTCAATGGTATATGACATTGAAATGAACAGATACACCACGGTGAGAAGTATAAGTACAACAGGCATTGTAAGGAAAACTTTTTTACGCCTGAAAAGCACAACTGCGCCCGTAATCACACCTGAAGCCACAATAAGTGGCATTCTCAGGTTTGCCGGATAGGTCGACACACCGCCGACAGAAATGACAGTAAAGGCAAAAACCAGAAATACCGTGACAAGTGATTTGAGCGTTATTTTTCGTTTTTTAGAATTGTCAGTTAAGTTGAATTCGTTCATATATGTAAAACTCCGATTATAAACTTGCAAAAGCCTTTACACTAAGGGCAAAAACAGAGTTGCCCATTTTAAGGCACAGCCATTTGATAAAGGTTTTCTTAGGGAGATACTTTTTGCAGAAAGAAATTTTATAACTTCTGCCTTTTTTGGCAATTTTTTTGAACTGCTCAGCGTATGATTTTCGTGCATTTAGCGTGCACATAAGGGTGAGCAGTGTAAGATATGTAATAAGCTCGTTTTTCTTGATGTAGTCCTCAAGCTGAGGATATTCCTTACGGCAAACAGCCGAGATTTTTTCCATAAAATAGATGTAGTCGAAGAACTTTTCGGAAAAAGCACTCAACGAAGCGGACCCCATATGTCTGTAGTAGCCGTATTTACCGACGCTTTTGTAGCAGACTGACTCAGCTTTCATAAGAAATTCAAAGAAGAACATCTTGTCCTCGTTGATTTTTCTGCCCTCTTCAAATTTTACGGTACGACAGATGTCGCCTTTGTAAAGATTGGTGTAGATTGCGTCACCGAATCTTCCGTCGAGAAATTTGCAGATAAAATCCTCCCTGTTGCGGGAAGAAAATGAAAAATTATCTGAGCGAAATTCCTTCTTGCCGTCCTCGCTCAGAATGTAGGTGTCTATAATAGAAACGTCGCAATTATTCTGAGTTGCAAGGTTGTAGAGGTATTCGTACAAATCGTTGTCGGGAACATCGTCTGCATCGCAGAAGCCGATGAAGTCGCCTGTAGATGCAGAAATTCCTGCATTTCGTGCTTTGCAAACTCCGCTGTTTTCCTGATGAATAACAGTGATATTGTTGTGGCTTTTTGCGTAACTGTCGCAGATTTCACCGCTTTTGTCAGTTGAGCCGTCATTCACGAGAATAATTTCCATATCCTCAAGAGTCTGTGACAGCAGATTTTCAATTGTTTTTGCGATGAACTGTTCTGCATTATATACAGGAACAATTACGCTGACTTTTGCCATATTTATCACCATTTATTTTAATTTTGAGCAAATAGGTTATTTTTATATCAGACTTTTTAAATTAACGATATATCAATAATCAGTTGTTTTTCTGATTAAACAAAGCTTTCTCTGTGCGTTCAATGTAAAAATTCTGAAGCCAGTCGGCTGTGTCCTGAATGTCAAATCCCGCCTTTACAACCTGATTCTGACAATTGACACGCTTGTGATTGCCGATGAGTTCAAGAGCTTTGTCAGCCCACGCATCGGCAGACTGCGAGAGTGAGAATGTTGTCACGTTGTCTGTGACGATTGTTTCGGGGGTGATTATGTCACTCATAAGCACAGGGAGACCTGCTGTCTGCGCCTCTATTCCCGTGAGAGGGAGTCCTTCCCAGAGTGACGGAAACAGGAACAAATCATAAGCCTGATAAACCCTGTTTGTGTCGTTTCTTACACCGAGGAAAATTATGTCATTCAAAATTCCAAGCTCGGTTGCCTTTTTCTTTATATCGTCCTCAAGCCTGCCTTCTCCGCAGAGTGCAAGCACTGTGTTCGGATTTTTATCGTGAATTGACTTGAAAATTTCAAGCAGAAATGTGTGGTTTTTCTGTTGCATAAATCTGCCGATATGACCGATTACAATTTTATCACCCACACCAAGTTCTTCTCTGAGTTCTCGTCTTGTGTTTTCATCAAATTTAAAGCGGTCGGTTTCGATACCGTTCTTTATGAAGCGAACTCTTCCGTCACGCACAGCCTTTTTGCCGTAACTCCATTCACCTGCAGGTGTTGAGCACATAAACATATCGGTGCAATGTTTCTTGATGAACATTTTTTCGTAGAGGAAGAAGAAATATTTTAAGTTTACAACCGTCTTTGCGTTGTGGCTGTGAGCAATTCTTGTGGGAATCCCTGCCTGACGTGCGTAATCAAGAGTCCACAGATTAAGCTCCTGATGAGCGTGAAAAACCTTATATTCAGGGTGTTGTGAGAAAATGTCCATACATTCCTTTTTGAACTGTTTTTCGTGGATAGGATTGTAAGGGCAGGTTCTGAATACTTTTCCGCCGTAGCTTTTGATTTCAGGCTCATAAAAACCCTCCTGCGGGCGGTGTACAAGGAAGTCAAATAAAAGTTTTTCTCTGTCAATGTGCCTGTATAAATTCATAACAAGCGTTTCTATTCCGCCTGTGTCCATTAAAACTATGTTATGTAAAACTCTGATAGGTTCCATATTTACTCCAAATTAGTTTTTAAATTTATTCTTGAACGGAATCAGAACTCCGTGAATCATACCAATTGACCACGCAACAAATCCTTGCGGAAGAGTTCTGAACATCTTGTACGCAAATCTCTTGAGCGGATTTCTCGGGTCTTTCCAGATTGGCGTGTCAGCCCACGGAGATTTGCTCTTGTAGTCAAGATAGGTTGAAAGCAGAGGGTGAACGTTATTTTCAATCCAAGGACGGCTTCCGTCCATAAAGCACGTTGTAAAGTGCACAATTGCAGGCTCTTTTACAGCCTTTTCGACCTCTTTTTCGGTGTAAAATGTTGTAACTCTCTTGACCTTTCTGAGATTTTTGTATTTGATATAGTAAATAATAGAATATGCGTTGTAATCAAGCGGTACAACAAGCTTTTCGTCGCTCTTCACACAGGCATTGAGCACAGCCTGATCTACAAATGAAAGATGTGTGTGGTCTTTGATATAGTTTCTGAAAAGCTCTTCCGTATTGTCATCACGGATTTTTTTGAGGTTGAGCATAATATTACCTGCGTTGATATAGGTGTCGTCCTTTGTAAGTCCGATTTCGGTTTTGTAGTTGTCACCTATGCACTCAAGCGAACCTGCAACAATTTTACCATTCATATCTGTGTTCCACAAATCTTCGAGTGACGACATAACCATTGTGTCGCAGTCGATATGAATAACCTTTTCGACAGATTTCGGAAGAAGACTCGCTTCAAAAAGTCTGCCGAAAGTGCTGATGTTCCATCTGCCGATGTCGATTTTAGTTCCTGCAAGCTTTTCAATATCGGCAATAGGTATGAATGTGAGGCTTCTGCCGAAGTCACTGCACATTTTTCTGAACTTTTCCTTGTTTTCAGCGCTTATGCTGTTGTCAACAATATATATGTTAATCTCATCCGAACTTTTGTTATTACAGAGAAGTGAGTACAGCGATACACCTGCAACTGAGGCATAGCTGTCGGAGCTTGAATATACTATGTTCATTTAACTCTCCTGAAATTTTAGTTTTCGTGTTTACAGGTCAAGATATTTTTCGGCAAATTCCTTGAATGACTGTAAGTTTTTGTCCTTATCGGCAAGGATTAAATTTTCAATTCCGCCGATTTCATCGAACGGCCATTCAACACCTAAATCGGGGTCGTTGTACATAATACCATCGTCATACTCGCCGTAAAACTTTTCACCGCATTTGTAAGAAACAACTGACGGCTCAAGCACAAGATAACCGTGAGCGAAATGTTCGGGAACGTAGAGTTCGTTCATATTTTCTTCCGAAAGATAGAAGCCCTGCCACTTTTTGAAAGTAGGAGAGTTGGGACGGAGGTCAACGATTACGTCGAAAACCTTGCCTTTAACGCAACGAACAAGCTTAGCCTGCTCGTGAACTCTCTGGAAATGAAGCGCACGGATAACACCTTTGTGAGATACGGTATAAAATACTTCGGCAAGGTTGTGTTCAAGACCGTTAGCCTCGAAAACTTCCTTTGAGTAGTCCTTTATGAAAGCACCACGCACATCTGTTGCACAGAAAGGCTTGATGAGAAATGCGCCTTCAAAATCAGTTTTGCAAAATTCAAATTTCTGTATCATTATAATCCTCCGTTGCATCAAT
>JBGUUJ010000086.1:0-5284 GCA_045133455.1 Ruminococcus sp. | reverse complement strand
TTCGCCATAATTGCTGCCGCACCCATTTCCATTGCCTCACAAGCCTGTGAAGGTCTGCCTATACCTGCGTCAACGATAATCGGCAAATCAATTTCATCAATAAGAATCTGTATAAATTCTTTGGTTGCAAGACCTTTGTTAGAACCTATAGGAGATGCCAGTGGCATAATTGTAGAAGCACCTGCACTGACAAGATCACGAGCAATATTAAGGTCGGGATACATATACGGCATTACCACAAATCCCTCTTTTGCAAGGATTTCGGTTGCCTTGATTGTTTCCTGATTATCGGGAAGCAGATACTTTGAGTCACGCATAATCTCAACTTTTACAAAATTTCCGCAACCGAGTTCTCTTGCAAGTCTTGCAATGCGGACAGCCTCCTCAGCGTTTCTTGCTCCGCTTGTATTCGGAAGTAAGGTGATACCCTCGGGGATAAAATCAAGGATATTTTCCTGTTCCTTTGTATTTGCACGACGGACTGCAAGTGTGATAATTTCTGCACCTGCGTCCTTCACAGCCGCTTCAATGAGATTCAAAGAATATTTTCCCGATCCAAGAATAAATCGGGAGTTAAATTCGTGTCCTCCGATTATAAGTTTGTCGTTATTCATTTTGTTTTCCTTCTTTCCTTATGCTTCATATTCATTAGCTAAAATTCTCAGAACTGTATGTGCCTGATGTGCTGCACACAGCATTACTCGTGATGAAACAAGTCCTATACCATCTTTTATATCGCTGACTTCATCTCCGCAAAGATAAAATCGTTTTGTGATTCTTCGGGTTTTTATGTTGTTAGCACTTCCAAGCCCTGCCATACCTGATGCGGCTACAAGATACTTGTCCGGCATTTTCTCAAGAACAGTATTTGTGAGCATTGCTTTTACCTCCGCATTGTCAAAAGCTTCACAGATAATATCTGCATCTTTGACAAGCTTTTCAATATTGCTTTCGGTGATACGGACAGTGTGAGTTTGAAACTCAATATACGGCGCAATTTCCTTAAGATTTTCACAAAGTGCTTCTGTTTTAAATCTCCCTGTCTGCGATGCTTTGTACTGCTGGCGGTGAAGATTTGAAATATCTACCCTATCAAAATCAATTAAAATAAGCCTGCCTATTCCTGCTCGTGCAAGCGATAAAGCGATATTTGAACCGAGACCTCCGAGTCCGCATACAGCTACGGTTGAAGCTGAAAATTTTTTCTGCAGTTCTTTTCCGTGACGTTCTTCCAAGGCTTTTATCATTTCTTCTCTTGTCGGTATCAGTTCAGCCACCTCCGACGAAGCTTACAACTTCTATTTCATCACCATCTGCAAGCACTATTTTTTCATACTGTGTTTTTGGCACTATTTCTCCGTTGCACTCCACAGCAATACGTCTGACATCATAATCTGTCTCAGACAGATATTCCGTCAGTGTTTTTCCGTTGATATCAAAGTACTTTCCGTTGATTTTCACCATTTTCTTTCCTCCGGATATATAATTGCAATTACAAAACAAAAGCAAGTACTTCACTGCTTTTTATACAGAAAGCTTGATATTTTTAAACCTTCTGTACCCCGAGCGTGACCAAGCATTTTCCTATAACGCAAAAAGCGAGTGCCTCGCACGCATTTCGTGCAGACAGCTTCATATTTTTATTTCGTTACAGATGTTTTCATTTTATCAAGACTTTACTTCTCGACAATAACAACTTCTGTTAGTAAAGTTTTGTCAAGCCTTCTATGCTCGAGCGTAACCGAGCATTTTCCTGTAACACAAAAAAGGAAGCTACCTGTTGGTAACTTCCCGTTAAATACACTTATTGTTCAGGTATCCCTACGTTGGCATTATCCAAATCAGGTTATCGGTCGAAGGTCATACCTTCCTCTCAGCCTGTCATACAAGCTCCCGTCTGTTTTATTGTCGAAACCATTATACACCCAAAATTTGTATAATGCAATAGTTTTATTTAGTGTACAAAAAAACGAAGCTGTATGTGTAAATGTATTAAGATCCCCCCAAAACTATTAACAAAGAGCCTGCTGTTTGTTTTATGCAGATTTTCTTGGAATATACTCCACCTCCACGCCTATGCGTGTATCGGCTTTGTAGTATTCATTTTCAGGTAACATCGGGATGTTTATGAGCCCCACACTGATTCACGCCAATACTTATTTCGTGTTATAGAATTGTCATTGAAACAGCCAAAAAACAAACACCTATCAAATGATAAGTGTTTACTAAGTAGTTTATTCCATTTTTGGTTACCGACTATTTGTATGTTAATAATTACTATTAGTTCGCTAAATTGGAATTTACCGAGTACCTCGGTTCGTAATTCGAGTAGACAGATTGATATATATCAGAAGTATTTGTCACGAGAATATAGTTGATAAATAGATTACGTTTCGGGACGTACGGGAGTCAGTCCCCTACAACAACGTCAGATATAATCGTAGGGGACGGGTTCCTACACGTCCCTTTGCGTTATCGGTATATGAATGTTTCTGTCGGGACACAATCATAAATTCCATATTAATCTATCTACACGAATTGTGAGCGGTGTCATACCGTCAAATTCAAGTTTACCGAAATAACAATTTTCATAGTCGGGCTACAATCGTTTTTCAAGATATCACTATCTGCCCGAATTGGGTCAAGCGTCACGCTTGCAAATTCAAGTTTATCTAACTACTATATCATTTCGCTTCCTTATTAACTTATATTACGTTTTTACTATTGATTCGCTAAATTTTTAATATACGGAATAAGGAAATTATTTATCAGCTCGGTGCAGATTTTGGGGTTGTACACCAAAGAACAGGTTATACTTATAACTGTGTTAATCTCAGGAATAACAGAAACAAGTGAGCCGCCTACTCCGTTGGCACAATATGCATCAAATTCACCGGAATTATATTCCTTCCTTAAAATTTTGATTTTTTCATTTTTGCCGTAAATCCACCACATATAGCCGTAGTTTTTCTCTTTTTCAGAAACCATTTCGGCTAAATACTCTTGAGAAACTATCCTTTGTCCGTTATAAACACCCTTATTAAGACACAAAAGCCCGATTTTTGCGAATTCGTCTGTTGTAAGAGAAAGCCCCCAGCCTGTGGTATAAAAACCGCTTGGGTCTTTCGCCCAACCTCGGATGTTTCTGGTTTTGTAGAATTTCTCCTGAGATTCTCTGTCATAAATAGGTGCATCTGGAACCTCGGGTATACCTAAGGGAGTGAATAAATACTGCTGAGCAAATTCTTTAAGGCTCATACCTGTGGCTTTTGTCAGAATGTTTGAAAGCACCTGTATACCCATAGTGGAGTAGTGAAATGTTTCTCCAATCTGCTCTTTACCGCCTATAAGCTCAAGTACCTTTTCTCCCCAGTTTTCACTGCCGAAAACCTTTGTGTAAGGCTCGTACTTGTACTTATAAGGAACAGTCATAGTTAAAAAATTTTCTATGGTCAAATCCTTTAGCTGTTCCTGATTTCTCCTGAGCTTATATTCAGGGAAAAAGTCCAGCACCTTTTGATTTACACCCTCAATATAACCTTTATCTATGGCAATACCCACAAGTAAAGACACAACGCTTTTTGCGATAGAAAACGTATGCACCGACTCATCCTTGTCAGCACCGCTGAAATACTCCTCAAAAACCTTTTCATTGTCTTTGTACATAACAATGCCTAAGGTGTTTGAGTATTCTTTGCTTACAATATCTCTGATTCTATCTTTCATTTCTTTCTCCTTTTGGATGCAGTTAAATTTCTGTGAGTTTCAACGTAATTTGGCTTCAATTTCCTTATCAGGCCAATAACCCCAGGATTCCGCAATTTTTCCATTCTCTATTCTAAAATTTTCAAGTGCTTCAAAGTTTATACGTTTGCTGGTAGGTGCTATACCCATACACTCACCTGTATGAACAGCATCATAAAGCACACGAGTTGCAACCATTTCATCTTCAGCAAACACATCAAGCACCTTTACCTTCAAATCTGAAAACTGGTTAGCCACAATTTTAAGAATTTCTACTGCATCTGCATTGCTTCTTGCACCTGCAGGACTGTGGTCAATATAGTCATCTGCAACGCACTTCATTATAAAATCATAATTCTGATTTGTATATCCATCCTCAAAGAACTTAACTACCAGATCCTTGGGAGACATATAGAAATAAAATCTGCAAATTTCTCTGTCCTCGCCCTGATAACTTCCGATACCCTCAAACTCTTTCACAAAGCCTGATTTTTCAAGGACCTTAACGGAACCAATATTTTCTGCAATACACACGCCTATCATTTCGGTGATATTAAGTTTCTTCATAATAACAGGCAGAAAAGCCTTGACCGCTTCAGTGGCGTAGCCTTTACCTGTGTACGCTTTTCCGATGTGATAACCCACTTCCCACTTGCCATCTTCAAAAGGTACAGCCTGCACATAGCCGATATATGTATTATCGTGAAGCAATACGGGATACACAAGAGGACCATCGCCGTTTTCGTAAACGCTCATAAGGAATTCCACAGTATCTCTTGCATCCTCAACTGTTTCGAATACCTCATCAGGATTAAATCGGCGGTTGTCCTCATCAAGTGAATTAAGATGCACAGCCTCAGCCATATCCATTGTAAATTCTGTGATTAAAAGTCTTTCTGTTTTTATATTCATAGTTTTCTCCTCTTTGTCTGTTAATGTTTTAAAGAGCACTCGGTTGTCGTCGCCCCAGTAGCCTATGCGGTTTTCCAGATACTCGTAGCCGAATTTTTCGTAAAGTCCCATATGGTCAGTGGCAACATAAACTCTGTCAAACCCTTTCTCTTTTGCTACATTTTCTGCGTGATTCATAAGTTTTTCACTGTAGCGGTTGCCTCTGTACTCAGGCACAGTGTAAACAAAGCCAATCCAAGGGTACATACTCTCGTCCCTGACTACGTCCTGTCTTGTAAGGGTCAGGAAAGAAACAAGGTTTTCGCCGTCCATAAGTAGGTACAAATCGCCCTCACCGCCAAGCATTTCAAAAAATCTCTCTTCTCTTAAAAGCTCTGTAAGAAACTTAGCCGCACCCCAGTCGCAGGCTTCTATTTTTTCTATAGTCTGATTTTTTCCATCAGACTCAAAATAATTAACAATTTGCATTTATTCACCTCTTTATACATCTCACATCTCAACAATAAGCTCAGAAAAGATTCCCGAGGTACTGATGATGTTTTCGGCTGTCTCATTAGCTGAAAACTCTATAATCTCTCCGTTTTTACGAGTGATGAGCTCGCATTTTCTGCCGTTATTCTCAAGCTTA
>JBGUUJ010000085.1:0-3756 GCA_045133455.1 Ruminococcus sp. | reverse complement strand
ACTGATAAAGAAAATTGTATGTCGTTTCGTCGGAAAATACATGTTGCCTTATCCTGTTAGAATCGGAATTTTAATTTTTAAGTCAATTCGATACATAAGATTGGGTTTGAAAGCTTTGCTTAAAGGTAAACTTGAAGTTTCTGTGCTTGATGCAACTGCAATAGCTGTTTCTATGCTACGCAAAGATTTTTCAACAGTCGCCTCTGTAATGTTTTTGCTTGAAATCGGAGAAATACTTGAGGAGTGGACACATAAAAAATCAGTTGGTGACCTTGCAAGAAGTATGTCTCTGAATGTAAATAAGGTATGGCTTGATTGCAATGGTCAAAAGGTGCTTGTAAGGACTTCTGAAATACAGTCGGGTGACAAAGTTGTTGTTCACGCAGGAAATCTTATTCCCTTTGACAGTGTTGTATTTAGCGGAGAGGGAACTGTAAACCAGTCATCGCTGACAGGAGAGAGCTTGCCTGTAAATAAAAGTAAAGACAGTTCAGTTTATGCCGGTACTGTTGTTGAAGAAGGCGAGCTTACGATATGTGTAAATAAGGCATCGGGCTCAACCAGATACGAAAAAAGTAATTTCAATGATTGAAGATTCAGAAAAATTAAAGTCAGCGGTTGAAAGTAAAGCAGAACATCTTGCTGATAGACTGGTACCATATACATTTTTCGGTACAGCCTTAACATGGTTATTGACAAGAAATGTTACGAAGGCATTATCGGTTCTAATGGTTGACTTTTCTTGTGCTTTGAAGCTTGCTATGCCGATAACAGTTCTTTCTGCAATACGTGAAGCAAGCAGTTATAACATAACTGTAAAGGGTGGTAAGTTTCTTGAAGCAATGGCTGTTGCAAAAACTATCGTTTTTGACAAAACAGGTACACTTACAAAAGCTCAGCCTACTGTCAAAAAGATAATTCCTTTTATTAAAGAAGATGAAGATAATCTTCTGAGAGTTGCGGCTTGTCTTGAAGAACATTTCCCTCATTCTATGGCGAATGCAGTTGTCAAGGCGGCAAATGACAAGAAACTAGAGCACGAGGAAATGCACTCAAAGGTTGATTATATCGTAGCACACGGAATAGCTTCATATATTGGTGACAAGCGTGTTATAATCGGAAGCCATCACTTTGTATTTGAAGATGAAAATTGCATAGTGCTTGATGAATATAAGGAAGAATTTAAAAATCTTCCGTCTGAATATTCTCATTTGTACCTTGCAATCAATAATACCCTTGCCGCTGTAATCTGTATTGAAGACCCTTTAAGGGAAGAGGCGAGAGATGTTATTGAAAGCCTGAGAAAAGAAGGATTTACAAAAATTGTAATGATGACCGGTGATAGTGAGCGAACAGCGGCTTCGGTTGCTTCAAGAATAGGAGTGGATGAATACTATTCCGAAGTATTGCCCGAGGATAAAGCGAACTTTATACAAAAAGAGCGTGACTTAGGTAATACGGTAGTTATGTTAGGTGACGGAATCAATGATTCACCTGCACTTTCTTCCGCAGATGTAGGTATTGCAATTAGTGACGGAGCAGAAATTGCAAGGGAGATTGCTGACATTACAATTACTGCCGACAGTTTAAATGAAATTGTAGTTCTTCGAAAACTGAGTAAAGCAATGATGAAAAGAATAAATAAAAATTACAAATCTATTCTTGGGATAAACGGAAGCCTTATAGCATTGGGAACAGGAGGAATAATTCAGCCTACTACTTCTGCAATGCTACATAATACTTCAACCCTTGCAATAGGGCTTAAAAGTATGCAGAATCTATTATAGAAATACACTTGTAAAAAGATTGACAAACGGATAAATTAGTAGTATCATAACCACAGTTAGCAAAAACTAACTGTGGTTATATGTATTTTCTACGGAGGCAATAAAATGATAAAAATTACACTTAAAATTGAAGGTATGGCTTGCTCAATGTGTGAAGCTCATATGAATGATGCTATACGCAAGATGTTTTCGGTTAAAAAGGTAACATCTTCGCATAGCAAATGCAGAACAGAAATTATAACTAACAAAGAAATTACCGAGGAAGAGCTCAAAAAATTGTTGAATCATTAGGATATACACTTGTTTCAATGAAGTCAGAACCTTATGAGAAAAAGGGTTTTTCTTTGTTTAGAAAATAACGATACAATAAAAACAAGTAAGTGGATACTAACCCAAGTATCTGCTTTTGCTTTAATAGAAAGTTAGCAAAAGCTAACTTTATGCTATTTTGCACCTATTCTTTTTAGTTTTTGATTCATATTATCAATCGAATATACAAGGCTGTGAAGCTGTTGAGCAGAATGGATATAATCATTCTGCTTGTGAAGCTCCATTTGCATATTTACCGGCAACGATAAAAAGTATTTTCTGGAGCTACTACTGTTCCTGATTAAACTCTGCAAATTATCATACTGCAAAAAATCACCTTGTATGTAAACAGTAATGTAATGGGCGTTCAATTTGGATGTGGAGAAGGTTCAAATCCTGCAACACTTACAGTTGACTGGAGCACAGCAACAGAAATTAAGGAAGCAGACGAAACATCTACTTAAAAAGACAGGGGATGGTTCTATGTCTTACGCTGAATAATACTCCACTCTTTTGAATTAGATTTTTTCTGATGAAATTCTAAAGCTTTAGAATTTGCATTGTATGTTGAAATAGAATTTTGTGTTTGGTTTGAATAATGTGTTAGAAAAAAGTGATAGTTAGAATTTCGTTAGAATTTTTCTATTTGTTAGCAGAATAAATAAAAATAATCCCATCAACAAACCTTGAAAAATGGCTTATTAATGGGATTTTGGCGGAGAGAAGGGGATTCGAACCCCTTTTATTATAGGCTAAAACCCGCTTAAACACTGACCTGCTTTTTGTTTGTGTTGCATTTCGTGTTGCATTTTTGAAAATTGCCGTCAAAAACATTAACAATTTTCTGCGAAATTTCCTCTTGTTTATCTCTTAAAGTGTGCTGATAAATTCGCTGAAGCATTTCGACTGTTTCCCAGCCTCCGACCTCGGCTATATATTTGTCGGGTATTCCTCGGGCGTGTAACTCCGAAGCAAAATAATGTCGGAGCTTATGGAAAGAGAAAGTCGGAATATCAGCCTTTTTACGGGTCCTGTGATAACTATTACTTAACGCTGTCGGAGTGATTCCGAAGTGCTTCCATTCTTTTGCTTCTGCGATTACGTTTTGGGGGAGCGGAACAAATCTTGTTCCTGCGGTAGTCTTTGTAGTCTTTATAACGACTCCGTTATTTTTATCATAAACAGCAGCCTTATTTATGTTTACTCCAAATTCTGTAAAATCATCTTTAGCAAGTGCGCAAATTTCAGAGCGACGAAGCCCACCCTGACTTGCAAGCAGTATCGGCACTCTGATTTGCTCATCTGCTACCGAAAGCAACTTATTTATGTCAGCTGTCGTCGGAATAGTGTAATTCGGCTTTATTTTTTGCGGTAGAGTGGTTTTAAAGTCAAAGTCAGTAGTATATGCCTTAATAACAGAATGGAGCAATCCGTGGGCATTTCTGACCGTTTTAGGCGAATGGTCAGCCGACATCTCATTAATAGCCGTTTGAATATGATTGGCGGTTATTTTTGAAAGTTTCATATACATAAGTTTTTGAAAATGATTTCTCTTTGAACGTTCATATCCTGCAATCGTAGACGGTGACAGAACAGCCGATTTACTCGCTATATAACGCTCGTAGGCTTCTTTGAGGGTTAAGTCCTCGTATGTTTCTTC
>JBGUUJ010000084.1:0-1673 GCA_045133455.1 Ruminococcus sp. | reverse complement strand
CAGTGGTGAATATCCCGTCTGTAAAGAGCAGTTACTTTTATGTGACTTTATCGAAAAGGTTTTTGAAACAGAATCAGTTTACGTTGATGAAGAACAACTTGAAAAATATTTTGAATTACAAAAATACTGGGATTTTGATTTATTTCCTTGGGAAAAGTTTTGTTTTGCTTTACACAATTGCACCTACTCGGCACCGGGGATTTTAAGATTTCCTAAACTCGTTATTCTTGTCGGCAGAGGTGCAGGCAAGAACGGATATTTGTCTTTTGAGGATTTTGCTTTATTAACCCCGACAAACGGAATTAAGTACTACAACATTGATATTTGTGCAACTTCCGAAGAACAAGCTAAAACATCATTTTTTGATATTTACAATATGCTTGAGGAAAACTCAAGCAAAATGAAAAAACATTTTTCGTGGAATAAAACTCAAATTGAAAATCTTAAAACTCACTCTGTTTTGAGGTTTAGAACATCAAACTCAAAAACCGCTGACGGTGGCAGACCCGGCAAGGTTGATTTTGACGAATATCACGCATACGAAAATTACAAATTAATCAACGTTTTTAAAACAGGCTTCGGAAAAAAACCGATGCCGAGAACTACAATTACAACAACTAACGGCTACGTTCGTGACGGCCCTCTTGATGATTTGCTTTCTGACGGACTGCAAGTGTTAAACGGTGAGATACCTGATAATGGTACTTTATATTTTATTTGCCGACTTGATAACGACGAGGAAGTCCAGAATAAAGACAATTGGCACAAGGCTAATCCGAGTTTGCGATATTTCCCGAATTTGCAAATAGAAATGAACAGCGAATTTGAGGACTGGAAACGTGACCACCTTGGAAATTCTGATTTTATGGTAAAACGAATGAACAGAATTCAAGGGACTACGGAAGCACCCGTAACCGAATGGAAAAATATTCTTGCAACAAATCAGCCTATCCCTGATTTAAAAGGCAAAACTTGCGTTTTTGGAATTGACTATACAAAAACGACGGACTTTTTAGCGGTAGGTTTGCTTTTTGATATAGACAACAAAATTTACTGGATAACACATTCTTGGGTATGCGAAAAATCCGCAGACCTTTCAAGGATAAAATTCCCGGTACAAGCCACCGCAGAGAAAGGCTTGCTTACTATTGTTAAAGGCGTTGAAATTCCTCCTGAATATCCGGTCGAATGGCTCAAAGAAAAGCAAAAAATATACAACATTGTAGGCGGTGGACTTGATAATTATCGGTTTACTTTGCTGAAAAATCCTTTACAATCAATCGGATTTGACTGCGAAAAAAGCGGAAAAAACAATCTTTTGCTTGTCAGACCGTCTGATTTAATGCAAGTTGCGCCCTTGATTTCAAGCGATTTTGCAAATCAGCGAATTGTTTACGGCGATAACAAGTTAATGCGGTGGTACACAAATAACACCAAAGTTGACGTTGATAAAAAAGGCAATATGACCTACGGCAAAATTGAACCGAAAAGCAGAAAGACTGACGGATTTATGGCTTTCGCCGCCGCTTATACTCAAAAGGATAAAATTAAGCAACTCTCGCCTGTTTCTGCTGAAACAGCGTCAAGAATATTACAAGTCTATAGCTATTAAGTGAGGTGAGAAAAATTAAATTTACTGAATGGATAAAGTCAAAATTAATAGGTAATTCTTC
>JBGUUJ010000083.1:0-2317 GCA_045133455.1 Ruminococcus sp. | reverse complement strand
GTAGTTGGGGCTTTAGTTCCTATATTAAAGAAATTAATAAGTGCAAATGCTCCTTTTAAAGTATTTGAAATGGACTCTAAAACATTGAAGGGTGAGGAATTAAATCATTTCTTAACACCTGATAAAGCACCTGAATATCTGCCAACTGCTGATTTAGCTGTTATAACTGGTGTTACTATTTTAAATGATACTTTAGAAGGGTTGCTTTCTAATATAAAAGAGGGTGCAGAGGTGTTAGTTACAGGTCCTACAGCTGGTATGTTACCAGATGCGTTTTTTAAGAGAGGCGTTACTATGATTGGTGGTATTTTAGTTACTAAGCCTGATGAGTTGTTGGATATAATTGCTGAAGGTGGTTCTGGATATCATTTCTTTGGAAAATATGCTGAACGTATGGTTGTTAAGAAGAGATAAGCTAGTTTGTAGATTTTATATAGCTATTTGAATTGTTATGGAAAAAGCCGTTATTATAGATATCGAAAATCAGTGGGAGTTTGTTTTCGTTTTAAAATGATGTTCTATGTAACGGCTTTAAATTTCAAAATCGTATTGTTTATAACCTTGAATTACTGTAAACAATATTTGCTTTTTATTCTTTTGTCTTTCCGACAAATAATGTGCCAGTTTTGCCACCTTTGATAATTTCGTAAATTGCTTCAGGATGTTTTCCATTTGTGATTATTGTATCAGTTCCGTTTGTTGTGGCAAGCTTTGCGGCTTGTAGTTTTGTTTTCATACCGCCTGTTCCTCGTCTTGAACCTGCACCGCCGGCAAGAGAGTAAATACTCTCGTCAATCTGTGAAACCTTCTCAATCAATTTTGCTTCGGGATATAGACGAGGGTCGTTGTCATATAAGCCGTTAATATCCGATAAGATAACAAGTCGTTTTGCTTTGCATAAAACAGCAACAACTGCTGACAGCATATCGTTGTCACCGAATAAGCGATCTTCTGATTCTATTTCGGTATAGCTTACTGAATCATTTTCATTCACAACAGGTATAATGCCCATTTCAAGCAGTGCGTTAAAAGTATTTGTAAGATTTTCTTTTTTTTCTTCTTGCTCGATGTCCTCTGCATTTAGTAGAATTTGAGCAATCGTCTTGTCGTAACCTCCGAAAAATTTGTCATATAGATACATAATACTGCATTGACCGACTGCAGCAGCTGCCTGCTTCATACGCATACTTGTCGGCCTTGTTTTCATATTTAGTTTATTTGTTCCAACGGCAATCGCTCCTGAAGAAACTAATATAACCTCATATCCCAAATTCTGAAAATCGGATAGCACACAGGCAAGTTTGTCGAAAGAGCGTAGGTCGCTTTTACCGATTTCGTTTGTTAATGTAGATGTGCCTACTTTAATCACAATTCTATTTTGATATAGTCCCATAATTACACCTCGATTATAGCAGGAGTATGTTTAGTAAAGTTTAAAAACTTGTATCTAATATCCTCCGTGCGAATTTTCATATATCCTGTTGTTGTACCATCACTGCAACCGTAGTATTTTTCAGATAGCACGTCCTTGTCAAATACAATCTGTACTTTGCCTTCTGTATCTAATAGACTGCTAAATACGGTCGCCGCGCCGATTTTTGTTTCGAGCATTGTTTCCATTAGCTCTGCTGGAGCAAAGGACACACGAGAAACGTCGAGCGCATTCGAAAAATCTTTGGAATGAAATGGTTTATCTCCACATGTGATAAACAAGTAAAATTTCGTATGTTGACGGTTGCAGAGAAATAGTGTCTTTACCATTTTCATATTTAGTTTTTCGTTTATGGAGATACAGTCATCCATTGTAATCACCTCATCGGTATCAACGCGCTCATACGGAATCTGTAACTCAGCAAGTGTTTTATATACCTTTTCCTGCAGTTGTGTTTTAAATTGCTCCGGTGCAGTATTTTGAATTTCGCTAACAGCAATCATTTGTAACCTCCTCATATCCTTGTGTTTTTTATGATTTTATTGTAACATCAAGATATATATTTGAAAAACGAATATATTAAATAATTTACATTTGGAAAGTAGATGATTAAATATGGATATGAACTTACAGAAATATTTGGCCTTTGTAAAAACGGCAGAGTGTGGGAGTTTTACAAAGGCGGGAGAACTGCTGAATTACTCGCAGTCAAGTATCAGCAGAATGATAAGTGATCTTGAAACAGAATGGAAGGTTGCTTTGCTTGAACGCAGCGTAGGCGGTGTCAGGCTGACATCGGATGGGATGAAGCTTTTACCTTATGCAAAGAGTGTTGTTGCTGAATTTGAAAAACTGCAAATGCAGGTAGATGAATTAAACGGATTG
>JBGUUJ010000082.1:0-1722 GCA_045133455.1 Ruminococcus sp. | reverse complement strand
GGAATATACCTCTATGTTCTTATCGTAAAGGCATTGAAAAAGTATATCAATTCAGACAAAGACTCAAAAGACAAGTAAGCCAATTTGACAAAGGAGTGTGATTGTATGTGGAGATATACGCAAGAAATTTCAATCGTAGTTTTTGCTCTGCTATGTGTGGCAGTCTTGGCCTTAATTGCCTTGCTTATCAGCAGAGCCGTCAAGCATAAGAAAACACCAGTCATTATTTACATACTTCTTGCCGTATTTGTTGTGGCTCTTGGATGTGTCATCTTTGCAACTGTTGCAGCAGGAAACCCTCATCCGATTGCACCACCAGTATGAGATAAACAGTAGAATAAATGGGAATTTGACAAAGGAGTGTGAATGCATGAAAAAGAAACTCGCCCTTGCCATTGCTATCATTGTTGTTCTTTCTGTTGTGTTTTTCCCTATGACAACCACACACAGAATTTCGGGCGATGGAGATATTCTTACACCTCAGAAAGAGAAAGTCGGAACTTGCAAACTGGAAATCGAAATTAAAGAAGTTTCGTCTTTGTTGTTCTGCTATAAAAAGAGTTTCACCTTTGCCTTTGATGACAATATCGTTGAAGAGTTTGAAACCACATCTTATTCCGAAGCTGATAAAATCTGCTTAATTTCTCAAATGTATTATAACAACGAAACAGATGAAATGAGCGTGGCTTCCTTGACTTATCCAGGTGATTTGTCCTATGCTATTTTGAATTTAGGTGCAAATTATTATTTCATCAATAATGGGGCTAATATCTCCCATTCTGAATTACCTATTTCATAAATTCCAATTTGTCGAACGCCAATCAATATTTTTCAAAAAAGGTATTGACTCTCACGTTCCGTTATAGTGTATGCTCTCCTTGTGAGGTGATAAAATTGAAAATGCAGATTAAAGAGTTTGCCGAATTTACGGGTGTAAGTGTGCGCACACTGCATTATTACGATGAAATAGGATTGTTGACGCCAGCCTTTGTTGACAAGTCTACAGGCTATCGTTTTTACGATGAAAATTCTCTTCTTCGTATGCAAGAGATTCTCTTTTACCGTGAACTTGACTTCTCCTTAAAAAGCATCGGTGAGATTTTGTCATCTCCGAATTATGATAAAAACAAGGCACTGAAAGAGCAAAAACACCTCCTCACACTCAAAAAAGAGCGGTTAGAGCGGTTAATTTCTGCTATTGACGGTGCCGTGAAAGGAGAAAATGTTATGAAAGCATTTGACAACAGCGAATTTGAAAAGCACAAGGCTGAAGCCAAAGAAAAATGGGGTAAAACGGATGCGTACAAGGAATACGCAGAACGGACTAAGGATTACTCCAAACAGAAGTGGAATGAAATTGCCGAGGGAATGGACCGCATTATGGCTGAGTTTGCACTCTGCATGAGAAAGGACGAAAGTCCTGATTCCACTGAAGCACAAAACCTTGTAAAAATGCTGCAGAACCATATCACCGAGAATTACTATCTTTGTACAAACGAAATACTGGCAAGTCTCGGTCAGATGTATGTAGCGGACGAGCGCTTTACGAACAACATTGATAAGCACGCTGACGGTACTGCTACATTTATCTGTGAAGCAATTGCGGTGTATTGCAGTAAGTAAATGTGAATTTGATGAATGAAATAAACAGGATATCCGCAAACTTTTTGATCAACTGTAAATTATAGCTGGTATAACCTGCTGTGTTGCTTTTGTATCACA
>JBGUUJ010000081.1:0-11635 GCA_045133455.1 Ruminococcus sp. | reverse complement strand
TGTCCAAACAGGGTATTTTGCGATTTGTGACAGAAGATAATAAATCGGATTTTGAAGAAATCGTACTTGAGAAAGAAATAACCGTTGAACATTATGGAAAAACATACAGGATATCAATTAATAATTCTGATAAAGAAAATAAAGATCCTGTTATCAGAACACGAAAAAGCGGAGATACCTTCACATATTTCAAACGAAACATAACAAAGTCTCTCCGAAAAGTACTCAATGAGCAGAAAATTCCCTCGGAAATCAGGGATAGCCTGCTTGTCATTGCAAAAGATTCAATAATTCTCTGGTGCGAAGGGATAGGGTATTCAGCACAGGGAATGAAATATAATTCTATAAACGAATTAAAAATCAAAATTATTTAGAGGAATGGGGAATAAAAATGCACAAGAATATAGAAAAAGTGCTTTTTACTGAAAAAGAAATTGAAAATATTGTGAACTCCCTTGCAAAAGAGATTGAAAAAGATTATAATGGCAGAGAATTTATTATGATTGGACTGCTCAAAGGCAGTATAGCTTTTATGACTGACCTTATGAGAAAAGTCAACCTTGATTTTCCTATAGATTTCATTGCCGCATCAAGCTACGGAAGCGGTACTGAAAGTACAGGCAGAGTAAATATTCTCAAGGACGTGTCGATGTCTGTTGAAGGCAAGGACATCCTCATTGTTGAGGACATTGTTGACTCAGGCAATACCCTTGAGTTTATTTCAACATATTTTATGGCGAAGAAAGCAACATCTGTAGAAATCTGCACACTGTTTGACAAGCCTGAAAGACGTGTAACAAATATCAAACCTAAGTATGTCGGTTCAAGAGTTCCCAATGAATTTATTGTCGGATACGGACTTGACTATGATGAAATGTACAGAAATTTGCCTTACATAGGTGTTTTAAAGCCATCAGTATATTCATAATTTACATAAAACGAATGAAAAAATTAATAATATAAAGAGGAGTGACAAGTGTTGGATAATAAGAAAAAGATACGCAATCTGATTATATCTTTAGGAATTCCGATATTGATAATCATAGCTGTGGCTCTGCTTTACGGTTCAAGACAGACAGAAGTTCCTAAGACTTCTGAACTTGAGCAGTATTTTGTACAGGATATGGTTGACAGCTATACAATCAATTACGGCACAGGCGCAATTGAGATTACACTCAAAGAAGGCGAAACTGCAAATCTCAAAGAGGCTACAAAAGATACAGCCGTAGCTGAAAGCGCAACGGAAGCAACTACTGTTCCTAATACTACAACACCGACAACAATTCTCGGCAGTGCAGAGAAAAAGCAGAAACAGGTTGTTGTAAGAGGACAGCTTGCAGATATTCAGAGATTCCTTAACGATATCGCACCTTATCAGGCATCAGCCGATGAAGCGGTTGAATTCGACCTTGTAAGAGCAAGTGACAATTCACTGCTTATGGAGCTTATCCCGACAATTATTCTTGTAGTAATATTCATAGCAGTATGGATATTTATTATGAAGAAAATGGGCAGTGCAGGTCTCGGCGGCAAGGAAATGAATTTTGGCAAGGCTAAAATTAAGAACACAAATGATGAAAAGCGCAAGACTACATTTGATGATGTTGCAGGTGCAGATGAAGAGAAGGAAGAACTTGCAGAAGTAGTTGAATTCCTCAAAGCACCTGATAAGTACAACAAGCTCGGTGCAAGAATTCCTAAGGGCGTTCTCCTCGTAGGACCTCCGGGTACAGGTAAGACTCTCCTTGCAAGAGCAGTTGCAGGTGAAGCAGGAGTACCGTTCTTCTCAATTTCAGGTTCTGACTTTGTAGAAATGTTCGTAGGTGTTGGTGCTTCCCGAGTAAGAGACCTCTTTGAACAGGCTAAGAAGAATTCACCTTGTATTATATTCATCGACGAAATCGATGCAGTAGGTCGTCAGAGAGGCGCAGGCCTCGGTGGCGGTAACGACGAAAGAGAGCAGACTCTCAACCAGTTGCTCGTAGAAATGGACGGTTTCGGAGCAAACGAAGGTGTAATCCTCATTGCGGCTACAAACCGTCCCGATGTACTCGACCCTGCTCTTATGCGTCCGGGCAGATTTGACAGACAGGTAATCGTAAGCTATCCTGACGTAAATGGACGTGAAGCAATCCTTAAAGTGCACGCTCGTAAGAAACCTCTTGCACCTGACGTAAAACTCAAGACAATTGCAAAGACAACAGCAGGATTCACAGGTGCTGACCTTGAAAATCTCCTCAATGAAGCCGCACTGCTTGCCGCAAGAAAGAACAGGAAGGCTATCACAATGGCTGAAATTAAGGAAGCTACAGTCAAGGTTGTGGTCGGTGCAGAGAAAAAGTCTAAAGTAATGAGTGACAAGGAAAAGAAGCTGACTGCATATCACGAAGCAGGTCACGCAATTCTCTTTGATAAGCTTGATACTCAGGATCCTGTACACGAAATTTCAATTATTCCGAGAGGTATGGCAGGCGGATACACAATGCCGCTTCCTACCGAAGATAAGTCCTACAGTTCACGCAATGAAATGCTTGAAGATATCGTAGTATGCCTCGGCGGTCGAGTAGCTGAAGCGCTTATTCTTGATGACATCTCAACAGGTGCATCAAATGATATTGAAAAGGCTACAAAGACAGCACGTTCAATGGTTACAAAGTACGGTATGACTAAGGAACTCGGCTGTATCTGCTACGGTACAGACAACAATTCTGTATTCCTCGGAAGAGATATGGGTCGCACACAGGATTATTCCGAAGCTACAGCGGCTAAGATTGACAAACTTGTACTTGAGATTGTCAACGATGCATACGCTAAAGCTGAAAAGATTCTCGGTGACAACATTGATAAGCTTCACGATATTGCGGCTTACCTTATGAAGCACGAGAAAATGGCAAGCGAAGACTTTGAGGCAGTAATGAACGGAACTTACGTTGAGCCTGTAGAAGTTGAAGAGCCTGATGAAACAGTTGGAGATGAAACTGTAACAGAAACAACAGAAGAAAATTCTTCAGAAGAATAATTATACTATAGCCTCCCATGCGGAGGCTATAGCGTTATTGTGGGGACACAGATCCGTGTCCGAAAAAACAGAGGGGAGGATAATATGGCACATGATAAAATAATAGTAAGAGGTGCAAAAGAACACAACCTCAAAAATATAGATGTAGAAATTCCGAGAAATAAACTCGTAGTAATCACAGGTCTTTCCGGCTCAGGCAAAAGTTCGCTTGCTTTTGACACAATCTACGCAGAAGGACAGAGGAGATATGTGGAAAGTCTTTCATCATATGCAAGAATGTTCCTCGGACAGATGGACAAGCCGAATGTTGAGAGTATCGAAGGCTTGTCGCCTGCAATTTCGATTGATCAGAAAACAACCTCAAAAAATCCACGTTCAACTGTCGGAACAGTAACAGAAATCTATGATTACCTGCGACTTCTGTATGCAAGAATCGGTATTCCGCACTGCACAGTCTGCGGAAAGGAGATTCGACAGCAGACTGTTGACCAGATAGTTGACAAAATTATGTCATACGAAGAGGGTACAAAAATCCAGCTTATGGCGCCCGTAGTCCGTGGGCGAAAGGGTGAGCACGTCAAGGTGCTTGATAATGCAAGAAAATCAGGTTTTGTACGAGTAAGAGCAGACGGAATTATCTATGACTTATCTGAGAAAATTCCTTTAGAGAAAAATAAAAAACACAACATCGACATCGTGGTTGACCGTCTTGTAATCAAGCCTGAGATAATATCAAGACTTTCAGACAGTATTGAAACAGCATCAAAGCTTTCAGGCGGACTTGTAGTGGTGAATATTTCAGGCTCAGAGGACGTGACATTTTCACAGAAATATGCTTGTCCCGAACATGGTGTGAGCATAGATGACTTGTCGCCGAGAATGTTTTCGTTTAACAATCCGTTCGGAGCCTGTCCGAAATGTACAGGTCTCGGTGTGTTCCTAAAAATTGATGAGGCAAAAATAATTCCTGACAAGAATAAAAGTATCAGGGCAGGCGGAATCAAGGGCAGTGGCTGGGCAATGGAAGGAAGCTCCATTGCGGCTATGTATTTTGATGCACTTGCAGAGAAGTACAACTTTTCACTTGATGAGCCTTTGAAGAACATTCCTGATGATGTAATCAATAAAATACTGTATGGTACAGGTGATGATAAGCTCACTATTCACCGCAAGTCCGTTTATGGCAGCGGAACTTATGAGCAGACTTTTGAGGGTATCATAAACAATCTTGACAGACGTTACCGTGAAACTAACAGCAACTGGATAAAAGATGAAATCCGTTCGTATATGACGGAAATTCCCTGCGATGAATGTATGGGTGACAGACTTTCAAAGGAGAGCCTTGCCGTAACGGTAGGCGGAATTAATATAGCTGATTTCTGCAAGATGTCGGTCGTAGATGCTCTTGACTTTGTCAAGAATCTCACGCTTACGGAAAAGGAATCAATTATCGGTGAAGAAATCATAAAAGAAATCATTGAAAGACTCAACTTCCTCAAGAGTGTAGGGCTGGGATATCTTACATTGTCGAGAAATTCAGGAACGCTCTCAGGCGGTGAGAGTCAGCGAATCAGGCTTGCAACACAGATAGGCAGTTCTCTTATGGGTGTTCTCTATATTCTCGACGAGCCGAGCATAGGACTTCATCAGAGGGACAACGAAAAGCTTCTCGCAACACTCAAAAGGCTTCGTGACCTCGGCAACACAGTAATCGTTGTGGAGCATGATGAGGATACAATGTATGCAGCTGACTGCATTGTTGACGTAGGACCGGGTGCCGGAATTCACGGAGGACAGATAGTTTGCACAGGCACGGCAGATGAAATCAAACTCTGTGAAAAATCCGTAACAGGACAGTATCTTAGCGGAAAAAGAAGTGTTCCCGTACCCCAGACACGCAGAAAGGGCAACGGAAAGTTCCTTGAAATCAGAGGAGCAGAGCAAAACAATCTTAAGAAGGTAAACGTGAAAATCCCTCTCGGAGAACTTGTATGTGTTACGGGTGTTTCAGGTTCGGGCAAAAGCTCGCTTATAAATGAAATCCTCTATAAAACCCTTGCAAGAGAGCTTAACGGTGCAAAGACGATTTCGGGAAAGCACAAGGATATCATAGGAATTGAAAACCTTGATAAGGTAATTGCGATAGACCAGAGTCCTATTGGCAGAACACCACGTTCAAATACTGCAACATACACAGGACTTTTCACTGATATCAGAGCATTGTTTGCCACAACTCAGGATGCAAAGATGAGAGGTTATACTCAGAGCAGATTTTCCTTTAACGTTAAAGGCGGACGTTGCGAAGCCTGTCAGGGTGACGGTATCATCAAAATTGAAATGCATTTCCTGTCAGACGTATATGTTCCGTGTGAAGTCTGTAAGGGCAAACGCTATAATCGTGAAACTCTCGAAGTAAAATACAAAGGCAAGTCAATCAATGACGTGCTTGAAATGTCGGTAGAGGAAGCAATGGAGTTCTTCGCAAATCTTCCAAAAATCTACAGAAAGCTCAAGACATTGTTTGATGTAGGTCTCGGATATGTCAAGCTCGGACAGCCTGCAACAACGCTCTCGGGCGGTGAAGCACAACGAGTAAAACTTGCAACAGAGCTTTCAAAGCGCAGTACAGGCAAGACAATATATATCCTTGATGAACCTACAACAGGACTTCATATCGCAGACGTTCACAGACTCGTCGATGTACTTCAATTGCTTGTTGAGGGCGGAAACACAGTAGTTGTAATCGAACACAATCTTGATTTAATCAAG
This sequence comes from Ruminococcus sp., assembly GCA_045133455.1. Taxonomy (GTDB): domain Bacteria; phylum Bacillota; class Clostridia; order Oscillospirales; family Acutalibacteraceae; genus Ruminococcoides. The sequence continues at coordinate 5,847 of JBGUUJ010000081.1, read as the reverse complement.
ACAGCCGACCATATAATTGACCTCGGACCGGAGGGCGGAGATATGGGCGGAGAAATTATTGCACAGGGAACACCTGAAGAGGTTGCACAGAATCAAAAATCCTTCACAGGACAGTATCTCAAACCCTTACTTTAAAAATCAATTTTTAGGGGACGGAATCCTTGACGTCCCAAAAAATAAATTTTCAAGAAGTTGCATAGAAATATGCAACTTTTTTCTTTTTATCACTGTAGTCGGAGGTGATAAATTGAACGAACAGATAATTCTGGCTTTGATATCGTTTGCAGGCACACTGATAGGCTCACTTGCAGGTATCTGTGCTACTTCAAAATTATCAAATTACAGAATTGAACAGCTTGAAAAAAAGGTTGACAAGCATAATAATCTGATTGAGCGTGTATATCTTATTGAGCAGCACGAAGCGGTGATTGAAAACAAGCTGAAAACAGCGGATCATCGAATCTCAGATCTTGAAAACGAACAAAATCAGGAAAGGAAAATATAATAAAATGAAAAAACTTAATATAAGCATAACAAAAGACTGCCTGATAAAAACGCTGAGAACATTTCTTCAGACAGCAATCGGATATGTACTTGCAAATGTTTCTCTCTATGTCGGCGGAATAGATTTCAACGACGGAAACGTTGTCAAGAATGTATTAATCGGACTTGCAATATCAGCTTTCTCAGCGGGAGCGTCGGCAGTAATGAATCTTGAAAAGGGAGTAGAAAAAACAGATGGCTAAAAGGATATATTTAAGTCCGTCAAATCAGTACAGCAACACCTATGCAACGGGCAACACAAATGAAATGGCACAGTGCGACAAAATCGCAAATGCAACCGCAACGGCTCTCAAACGCTGTGGATTTGAAGTTAAGGTCGGAAAATCCGGCGACACAATGCAGAACAAGTGCGTGGAATCAGATGCATTCAAAGCTGACATTCATATGCCTATCCACACAAATGCTTATAACGGCGAAGTGACAGGAGGCACAAGAATTTTCTGTCTTAATTCAAACGGCAAGAAAGCGTGCGATGCAGTATTAGCCGAACTCGGAAAAATTTCTCCGGGAACAGCCGACAGCGTAAAGTATGAAACAGGACTTTATGAAATCAACGTTCCTGTTGCGCTCAGCGTGTATGTTGAATGTGAATTTCACGACACGGCAACAGGTTCAAACTGGATTATCAATAACATCACAAACATCGGTGAAGCAATCTGCAAAGGTTTGTGTAACTACTATGGAGTTACCTACAAGACAGGTACTGCAACAACCGATAATTCAACAAACGGCAGTTTTAAAAGCTATATCGTAAGAATAACACCGTCTGACGGAGTGAATATCAGAAAGGGAGCAGGAACAAATTACGCTGTTGTCGGAGCAATCGAAAAAGGCGGAGCATATACAATTGTAGCTGAAAGCACAGGCACAGGAGCTAAAAAATGGGGAAAACTCAAAAGCGGTGCAGGCTGGATAGCCCTTGATTACACTGAAAAAATATAGTATAAAAAATGAAAATGCGGTGCATATGCATCGCATTTTTGCTTTATATATGAGCATAATAAAATAAATTAATTAATTCGGAGTGTAGAAAATGAGCAGAATAATAATATCAACAGAAAGCGGTGCTGATTTACCGTACAAAATTACAGTACCGAACGCAGTTGAGGTTGTGCCTATGCACGTCACCTTTGGCAAAAAAACACTGAGTGACGGAAACTTTGACATAAGTGAAATTGACAATTATTTCAGGGAACACAAAAAACTTCCGAAAACCTCAGCCGTAAATCCAAAAGAATATATACGTCATTTCAGGGCGGTGCTTCAAAAATACAAGGATTGTAGGATAATTCACATATCCTATTCTTCGACTTTGTCTGCATCATATCAGAATGCAGTGATTGCATCAACGGAATTTGAGCCTGACAGATTATGCGTAATAAATTCGCAAAATGGATCAATTGGAACAGGTGTTCTTGTTATGAAAGCCTGCGAAATTGTGCAGAGATTTTCAGGAACTGCATCGTTTGAAGAATGTATTTCTCTTATAAAGCAACAGAGAGCTATGATTAGATGTTTGTTCTTACCTGATAAGCTTGATTATCTCAAAGCAGGTGGCAGAATATCAGGAATAGCACATCTTGGAGCATCGGTTCTCAATCTCAAACCGAGCATAGTAGTGGAGAAGGACGGAACACTCGATGCAGGTAAGAAATATCGTGGGAATATGAGCAAAATAGCCTTTACAGCAATGGATGACTTTGCAATCCACAATAACCTTAACAGAGATTTTTTGGTAATAGGGTACGCATATGCAATCGGAAAACCGTTACTTTTTGCATTGAAAAGACACGGTCATAAACTGGGATTTAAAAAATCGTGGTGTTTTCAGCTCGGAAGTGCGGTGACAAGTCACACAGGACCTGTATGCATAGGTTATGCAGGAGTGTCAGAATATTCGTTTGGAGAAAAATAGTGGGCGGTCAATGACCGCCCTAAATTAAATTACAATAACAAAATTTAGATATATTCTTCTCAGACAGGAACTGTTTTTGAGCAGTTCCTTTTTTGCGTCATCAGCATAGGAAAGTAATATTGCAACTTCCTGAATTTCAACAGTATGTCTGCTAAATTTTGCCTTGTGGGCAATTTCAGTGATCTCATTCGGAATGACATTCTTTGAAAATCTGTCGAGCTTTTTAATATATCTGTAAATATGAATTGCTTTTGAGTTGTTTCCGCCTTTTGAGAAATGATTTCTGCGAAGTAGGATAATATAACTCCGTCTTACAAATACAGCCAGAACGGCGATTAAAACAATCGTAATAGCAAAGATTAAAGAATTAAAAGTGCCTTCATCTGTTTTTCTGTCTGTGTTGACAATATTTGTTGTTTCAGGTTCAGTTACGATAGAAGTTGGCGCTTCGGTGGTCATTGCAGTCTCAAGTTCAGTACGAGCCTGAGTAGGCGGAAGAGTAGTGATTTCAAGGTCTTCAGCAGCGCCCGATGGTGAGAATGAAGCAGGAGTAGCCTCCAACGGCACCCAGCCGATATCTTCGTCAAAATATTCAACCCATGCGTGAGCATTGTCAGAGCTCACCTCGGTCCATTCACCGTTCGTTGCTTTTACATAGAAGCCTGCAACGTATCTTGCAGGAATTCCGTAAGCTCTCAGCATAACTGCGGCGGCAGTAGCGTAATGAATACAGTATCCCGTGTCTGACTCTTCGAGAAACCATACGGGAAATTCCTTGCCTTCAGGCATTTGCTTTGTGAGCAGGGAGTACGAGCCGTGATTTGAAACGAAATTCTTAATTTCTCTGATAAGTCTGCTTTTTGTGGAACTATCCATTTCCTCTTCACTGTCGGGAATGCTGATTCCGTTATCACTGCCGATTTCAAGTATTTTTTCTTTCAACTCCTCAGGAAGAGAAATGTAGTTGTTTTCTACAAACTCGCAATACTTCATATAATTGCTGTCAAGGTTTATAAAAAACTCATCATTATAAGATTTTGAGATGTTGTCAATACTGTATGATTTGAGCTTGTCATTGTTTTTAACAAACACATCGCCTACAGTTGAAAACCCCTCAGGTATTGCAGATGTGTAGTATGGAGTGTAGGCAATTTTATCCTCGTTTTCTGTCTTTATGCTAAAAGGGGTTGTGTTTGATGAACGTGCCTGTGTCATAGTAAAAGTGTTGTAATTTTCAGGCAGACTGTCAAGTTGTTCATCAGTAAGCACTGACCACTCGTTATTGTTGTAATTTCCATAGGCAACAGCCTTTAGGTAAACATTTCCGGTTTCATAGGAGAGGAACTCCATTATCTTTTTGCCTTTTTTTTCAAAAGGACCGATTTCATCAAGCTTTTCGTTATCGGAAAAAGTTTGATTATCCTGACCAATCAACGCAGAAGTACTGTCTGAAGATCTGTGACCACTTTCAATTCCGGTAAGTTCCTGAGCAAAATCAAGTAGATTATCCTGCCATTCTTCACGCTCATAATTCTCTACAGGAATAAAAATACAGATTATAATAGCCGTAACGAGCATAACCATCGTAGAAATAATAAGTGCAACACCGTTCTGTCCCTGATTATTTTTACGCATAAAAGTAGTCAGATAGAGTGCAAAAAGGCTTGACACAACAAGAATAAGAGGAATCAGCGAGGGGAGAGTCGTGACAAGAACAAAGCTTGGCACAAGGCAGAGAACGCTGAGTCCCACAACGATAATAATTCGCTTCAACCTCACCAGTGAGAACACAAAAGCCATTGACAAAACGAAAGAAACCGCAACAAAGAAACCATCTGGGTTTTTGGCTTTATTTGAAGAAAACCAAACGACAGAAGGCACACTCATAAATTGCGAATATGATTTCAGAATACAGTTTACAACATAGTTTGCAGAATCCAGAACAGCTTCAAGCGAGAAAAGCAGGGTGAATATAAAGACAATTCCTATGACTGCAATTGAGAGCAGAAATTTTCTTCTGCTTGCAATATACACTGAAATAACAGCAAACAGACCTGTAAACAGAACCGTAGAAGTGATTACAACAACAGGATTGACCTCAACTGAAAACGAAGTGATACAGCACCATAAAAGTCCGAAAATAAGCAAAACGGTAAGAATGCAGTTTGCAAAAAATGAAGTCTTATTTTTCATCCTTCGCTCACCTCCTCACCGTTTGGGGTAATGGAGTAAACCAGAGATTTCATATTATCAGATACAGTTTTATTATTTGTAACACCTGAATAAATAGTTTGCATAAACCTTTTAAGCTCATCATTATTTGAAATCCGAGAAATACAATCAATATGATTGCTGAAAACAAAGCATGCAGAGCCGTTTCGATTAATATATCTGCAAGCATAAATAAATCTTGCGAGTATATCATCGTTCTGAGCGCAATTGTTACTGAACACAAGCTTTACGGCAAACTGTCTGTAAATAGGAATACTCGGTTCACGCACAATGATATCGTCATATTTTGATGAAAGTTTCCAGTGAATATTTTTAAGACTGTCACCGCTTTGATACTGTCTGAGTTCATAAAAGTCTGAAAATCCGCCGCCGCTTTTAGGTTTATAGCCTACAACTGAAATCTTATCACAGTCGGGGAGAAAATCAGGCTTTTTCGCCTTCGGGTAAACATTGCAGACAAGGTTGCAGTTAATCCTGACAGGAATACAGAAAATCCCTGTCATATCGGAAATAACACAGTATTTCGCCTTGAGTTGCACCTGACCGCAATGCTTAGAAAGTTTGTTGAATTTTTTATAATAAGGTTTGTTCAGCATACCGCCGTATCTGATTTTAAGTTTATTTTTTTGTTTTGCAAAAGCATTTTCTGCTTTGATATTAATTCTGAGCTGAGGAAAAAATGCAGAACGACGATTTTTGTCTGCAACACCGATATAAAAATCATCGTTTAAATTTATTTCGCCTTTTGCAAAGACAATAATTCCGTTAACGGCACCGTGAATCATAAACGGCAGACTCAGAACAAGCGAAACAATCGGAACGCATATTGTCATCACAAGCAGAAACCACGAGAACCATTCGTAATAGAATATGTTGAAAATAAAAGCAGAGCAAAGTACAGCAAGATAGACAAGAATATTTTTAATCATATTATATCCTCGGAGGCTTGACCTTTGAAAGAATGTTTTTGAGAATCTGTTCAGCACTGAGCTGTCTTGAAACTGCTTCTGAGCTGAGAAAAATTCTGTGACTTAACGTGCTTAAAAATACGTTTTGAACGTCCTGCGGAGTAACGTAGTCCTTGTTAGAAGCATAAGCCGCAGATTTTGCCATTTCAGTAAGAGAAAGCGTAGCTC
>JBGUUJ010000080.1:0-8711 GCA_045133455.1 Ruminococcus sp. | reverse complement strand
AGCAGTAACTCAGACATTAAGGCTGATGACAACGGCAATTCATCAGCAAATTCCGAATCAGGCAATAATGCTTCAGGAGAAACATCAAAGACAAGCTCTAACAGCAATTCCCAGAGCAGTAATTCTTCTGATAAGTCAAATACAAGTAAAACAAGTAACAACTCAGGTTCAAACAAAACTCAGTCAAGCAATACATCTTCGGAAAAGTCTGAATCAAGCAAATCTGAATCGAATAACAACAGCAATTCGTCAAACTCATCAGGCGGAAGTTCAACAAATAATAATAAATCAACCACCCTTTCTATTGACGGTAACAAATTTTCAAAGGGAAGTACAGTGACCTGTGTTTATAAACTCAAGTCACCTGAAGCACTTGAAAATTATCAGGCTTCAATTAAATATGATTCAAAGTATCTTAAAGTGAAGAGCGCAAAACTCAGCGAAGCTGCAAGAGGCGGTGCAATTCTCAACTTCAAGCTTGACGGAGAAATCAAGTTCAACGGTTCAAACATCTCATCGGGCTATGAGTACGAGAAAGCTGGAGAATTCCTCACAGTAACCTATGAAGTTCTCGCAACAGGAAGCACAACAACAAAGTTTGAGTGGGAAGTTGCAACAGGAATGTCAGGCAAAGCTTATGTAACCGACAACAAAGCTGCAAGCGGACTCAAAATCTCAAAGACTTACTCATAATAAAAGTGAATGTCTCGCACGCATTTCGTGCAGTCAGATTTTTGGGCAAAATGGCAGAAAAGATGCAAACAAGCCGTGCTCTAAGGCTTTTACCGTTAATTGTACGGTGTTACCTTAAGACTTCTGTGCCGAGCGCAACCGAGCAGTTTCATATAAAGTAAAAGAACAAGGCTCCCCTTTTTTGAGGGGAGCTATTTTTATGGGGTTCAGTGTTACACGTCGCCCTTGAGCACAACTGTTGTTGCAGTGTGATTAACCGCCTTTAAAAACTTATCAAAAATATCTTTCGTCCTGATTTTCAGGCTTGAGGTATTTACACATGGGTGACAGCCGATGTACTCATCTTTCAGAACATCTTCGTCTACAAGAAGTTTCACATTGTTCTCCTTATCGTTCATAAGCCCCATAATGCTTACAGCGCCCGGTTTTATGTCAAGATATTCAAGCATAGCATCGGGTGAAGCGAACGAAAGTCTTGCGCTGTTAATCTGACTTGAAAGCTCCTTTGTCTTGAAAGGCTTATCCCCCGGCATCATCAGCAGATAGAAAACTGTTTTCTGCCTGTTGCACAAGAAAAGATTCTTGCAGATTATAACATCAAGAACCGCATCAATTTTGTTACAAGCCTCCATTGTATCGGCGGGCTCGTGATCGGTTCGCACATACTCTATGCCGAGTTCGTCGAGAAAATCGTACACCCTTACTTCACGTTCTTCACGATTTTCCGTATTTATGGGTCTGCCCCTAAATAATTCCATTTTACTATCCCCTTTAACGTCAATATTCCACACCCGCAAAACGGATGTGGAACATTTTTTTACTTTATGAAATGCGTGATATCACCAATAATAAACGCCTCCGAAATCATAATACTTACTGTCACTGTCAAGTTCAAGTTTATCGGTAAGTACTCCGACTTCTTTTAGCGCATTGATTGTATTTGTGTAGCTCTTAGGAATGAGCACCTCGTTCCCTGTGCTTGAATATCCAAACACTGAGCTTGAAAAAATCGCACTGAACGGATTTGAATAATCTGTTTCACCGTCGTTTGCTCCGAGACTTATTATACATACTGCATCAGGGTAATCCTCATCAAAGTCCTCAATGGAGTAACCTGAAGCAATCGAGCCGTAGTAATATGGACTTGTATACATATATTCCATCGGTGCAAGCACGGCTTCGTATGTCTTGCTGTCCGCCTCAAAGTCCTTACGGAATGCGTCAAGAACCTTCTGTGCATCAGCCTTTGACTGCACGGTTGCCTTGCCTGAATTATCACTTGACCAGGTGTTATTAATTATGCTTGCCGATTCATCAACAGTAGTGGTTATTGTGAGTTGAGTCACATTGTCAACTTCAGCATTACATATAGCACTGTATTTTTCAACATATGTCTTTGTTAAAGTAATTGAATGTGGGTCAATGCCATCGCCGTACGAGTAGTCATCAAATATTGACGATGAATAAACTCTTGTGATTGTTCTGCCGTCATTCATCTTATACGCAAAACAATATTTAGGTGAATTGAGTCCGAAACCTATGTTATCAACAAACATACTAAACCAGACGTTCTGGAATTTCTTATAGTCTGTTATGCTTTTGTCGTTGAGAAAAGTATTGTGCATTGTAATAATATCGTTGATTTCACTCTTCTCTGTAAAATCACCTGTAGCCTGCCATGTCTTAGTCAAAAAGCTGTCGTTCTCGTCCATATAGCAATTATCTGCTTCTATAAATCCTGCGCTCTGCACATCATCAGATGTAGGCACAAAGAGGTTATAGTTGAACACATCGAGTGTGCACACAGCCATTGTCACAACCACAACTATAACAAGTCCTGCAAGAGAAAGTGAACTTTTCAGAAGTTTTGAAAAGCCTTTATAGAAAATAAGGTGACTGATTACAAATGCAGGAACACTTCCGAGTATAAAACCGAACACAAAGCCTGCATATGCAATACCGAACACATTGAGTGAACCGAAAAGCACACCGAGGAACATACCAAAAAGGAATGAAATAAGAACCTTGATAATGTGGCACGGCAGATAATATGCAAATGATGACTGTGCACGTTCTGCTCTGCGGTTCTTCACAAGAAAAGCAGACGCCACGAGACATACAGCCGAGAATATAATCCAGTAAATTACGTTGATTCCGTCATATGCGGCAAGAGGATTGAGCGCATTCATAATGAAGTGATCCTTCAAGATACCTGAGTATGTACCGTAGAAGAAACCGCTGACAACACCCTTGATGAACATAGCCGAGAGAGGGTATACAATGCACACAGCAATGAACATAATCACCGAGTTGATTGTTGTACCGCAACAAACAGAGATAAGCCCATAAGCCGAAATGCTTGCCAAAGTTCCCATAATCAACTTTAAGTAAACATTTGTTGCTTCGGTTATGAGCGGTTGGCCGAAGCATATTGAAATAATAGAAATAATTCCCAAAAAGAATAATGCAGGTATAATCGAAAACAAATATGCCGCTGCTGACTTTGAGAAAAACAGTGTTGCTCTGCTTATTGGCAATGAACCGTATAAATCAGCTTTTCGCTTGTTGTGAAGGTAAGAATACACCTTGACGGTATAGACTATCGTGAAAATAATCGTCAGAATATAGATCACTGACGTTGAAACATATTGAAAAATCTGAACTGAGTTTTTGAGTAAATTCTCCTGTTTACTGTCACTGAACCCTAAAACAAGGCAGAGTGTGAGAATTACCGTCGTAAATACAGCCGCCAAAATCGAATAAACTGTTATGATTCCTGTACAGGACTTAAAATCCCATTTGAATATTGAGAACGCCTGCTTTGCCTTTTCTTTAAATGATGCTGTTGACGTCATAGCCTGCTGCCCCCATTTCACTTATAAATATTTCTTCAAGAGTGAGCGGCATTGCCGAGATATAGGCAGGATTGAGCGCATTAAGCTGTGGCATAAAATCCTCTTCCGTTCCTCTTATTGTAACATTGAACACATTACCGTTCTTCCACACATTAACAACATTGATTCCTGCAAACAAATCAGGCACATTCGGAATTTCCGAAAAAGCAACCTGAACCTTTCTGAAACAGAGTCTGAGCGAGTCAATTTCTCTCTCCATAAGCATTGAGCCTCTGTGCATAAGGCAGATTCTGTCACATAAATCCTCAAGCTCCCTGAGGTTATGAGATGCAATGATTACCGTCATATTCTCCTCGGAAACGTGATCAATCAGGATTTTCTTGAGCAGATGACGCACTACAGGGTCGAGTCCGTCAAAGATTTCATCAATGAAAAGATATTTTGGACAGGTTGACAAGGCTAAAATCAGAGCCGCCTGTCTCTGCATACCCTTTGACATATTGATTATTCTTGCGTCTCTCCTGATAGGAAAAACCGAACAGAAGCGGTTGAACTTTTCTTCACTCCAGTTAGGATACAGCTGTCTGTAGAGAAATGCAGTGCTGTTTATCGTGCTGTTGTTGTAGAAGAAAGGAAAGTCAGGGATAAAATAACATTCTCCCTTGGCTTTTGGGTTGTCAAAAAGAGTCTGACCTTTGATAAGAATTTCACCGCCGTCAGGCTGATATACACCTGCAAGAAGTCTGAGCAATGTTGATTTACCACTGCCGTTACTTCCTACAAGTCCGACAACCGAGCCGTCTTCTATCCTGACATTCATCTGATTGACAGCCGTGATTTTGTCGAATTTTTTTGTAAGGTTTTTAATTTCAATCAATGTTCTGACCTCCTTTGAAGGTATTTTCGATAAGTTCGAACATTTTCTCCCTGCTTACGCCAAACAAGTAAGCGTTTTTTACCGCTTCCTTTAAATTGTCATAAGCCAGCATCTTCTGGGCAGAGTCTTTTGAAAGCTTGTCGGTAAGAAAACTTCCCCTGCCTACCGTTGAGTAGATATAACCGTCGTTTTCAAGGTCACGATAAGCTTTTGCTACAGTGTTGGGATTGATGCCCAGCTGTGAAGCAAGAATTCTTACAGGCGGAAGCTTATCCCCCGACTTAATAACTCCGGCAGAGGCTAACTTGATTATGTTTGTACAGATTTGCTCATAAATGGGCACTCTCGACGCAAAATCAACCTGAAACATAATTTACCCTCCTTGCAAATATATTTTTGTATTACTTAATATAGTACACTTTAATATTAATACAAATATTGTATTATGTCAACTGTTTTTACAAAATAAATGGCAGAAAGTTTCCGCTTTCTGCCAACAATCAAATATATCCGATATTTGCCCTTTTCAGGGCTTTCTGCACTGCGACTGCAATAAATGACGCACAAACGCATTTTATTAAATCAACAATAACAAACACCGAGGCAACCGTTGTAATTGCAGTAAAAACATCTGCACCCGTGTATATCATATAAACTGCAATTCCGAAAATGTAGACAGTCGGAATTCCGACAAGTACCGTTACAATGATATAGCGTATCACACTTTCGCTTTTGCCCTTGAGCAGACTTATTACAACAGATGCAAACAAAAAGCCGATTATAAATCCGCCTGTCGGAGAGAAAATAACGCCTATTCCTCCCTGACCTCCCGAAAAAACAGGAAGCCCGATAATCCCGAGAAGAGTGTAGATAAGCTGAGCCGTCAGTGCATATAACGGCTTCAGGATAAGAGCTGTCATAACCACTACAAGCACCTGAAGTGTGAACGGTACGGAAATTATCGGCACGGGAACAACGATAAAAGCCGATACGCACAGCAACGCAGAGCAAACCGCAATCTGCGCCATAGAAATTATATTAAACTTTGGTTTGCTCGCCATAAGTCCACCCCGTTTCTCAATTTTCGTAAATTATAGCATTGAGGTGAGAAACTGTCAATTCACTTTTGTACCGATAAATAACACATAATCAATTATTATTTTTGTCGATATCAAGGTTATTTTTGTATTCTTGATTGAATATAGAAAAGCAATACGTTATAATTAATAACATAAACAGTTAATAAATATTGTTAATTGTAACTAATTGAATTAAAGGAGGAAGTTTTATGAAATTCAAAAAAATTACAACTTTATTACTTGCAGTTATGTTGTTGATTAGTACTGCTTCACAAGCGTTTGCTACTGAAAATGAATCGTCAACAACTGCAACAGATGATGAAATCGCAACAACCGAAGAAAACTATGGTCTTATTGAAGATCCTTATGATAGATTAGAAACAGGATTTGATGACACCACACTTTCTCTCGCATCATCATATGATCCGAGAGATTATGGATACGCTACTAAAACAAAATCTCAAGGTTCATATCAACTATGTTGGATGTATTCAACAATCGGTGCTGCTGAACAGTATATCTCTTTAAATTACGGTTCGCATTTTGACATTTCAGAAGCACATGGAGCTGTTGCACTTTCAAACAGTATAATGCCAAGTTACTCAGATGGAACAGTCTATTTTACCGAAAAAGCTAATAAAGGTGGATCTCCTAATGATGCTTTAAGTTTATTTAAGCAATTGGAATGCTCCTATTTTTAAAGATAACCCAATTACATGGAATTCATTGGTCTTGCAAGAAGACTATTCAAAAGACGAATTATCGCTAATCTATTCTGTTCCCGTAAATGATAATTTTTTAGATGCAAAATCAATTTTTAATTTAACAAGTACTAAGTATATTGATAATTCCCCCGCAACTATAAAGTATGCGATCAAAAACTACGGTGGTGTTATAACAGGTATTTTTATGGACAAATGGTCTATAAAAACAGATGGAGAAGGTCAATACAGCTATTATTATGGTAATCCAACCAATGATGAGAATGATATTAAAGCTAATCATTCAGTTGTAATAGTTGGTTGGGACGATGATTACTCTAAAGAAAATTTCACTGGAAATAATAAACCAACAAATAATGGTGCATGGCTAATTAGAAATAGCTGGTATAATACTGATACTGAGAACTATATATGGGTATCATATGAAGAAGATTCAATCTATCTTAATACTACAAAACGATATGTTATAACAGGCATGCAGGAAGCTACAGACAGTGAATATATGTTATCCTATGATTACAGAATACCAGCGTACAATAAAGATTTTAGTTTAAACGATACGGTTTATCTGTGTAATGTATTTGACATCTCAACCTATATTGATGAAGAAAATAAAATAAAAATGACCGACGTTTATGACAGGATAAATAAGGTTATGCTATATTTGAAAGCAACTGAGTGTACATATAAAATAAAAATCTTACAATTAGATGATGATAATAATATACCTAATAATCTTGATAATTATAATGCACTAGCACAAGGTGACTTTAATGGAGAAGGATATATTACCGTTGATTTAGAAAACGATTATATTTTTAATTCTGAAAATAAGTGCGCTGTTATTGTAGAGCTAAGTCCAATTAATTCAAACTCCATTATCTATGTACCAAATACACCTATCTCAAATAAGATCATGGATTACGGTGAAAGTTTTGTTGGCATGAGTTCAGATGAAAATGAAATTGAATGGTCCGACTGTAAAGATATACAAACAAAAACTCAGAATGGTTATTTAAGCATTAGACCTATTTTATTAAACAGTTCTACAGATACTATTCACTATGCAAATATTTCTCCTTCTCAAATTATAGATAATGATGAAGATATAAATATTGATTTTGATACTGATTGCAAATTTTTATGCATTCGAACAAAAACTAATAATATACTTCGACAATATTATGACTATACAAAAACAGAAAACGGTATTATAATAAAGAAAGAATATATAGATTCTCTTAATGATAAATATACAGAACTGACATTTGAGTTCAGCAATCGTATTACTAAAACAGTAATCGTGAATCCGAAGGCAACCATTTCTGATATTTCTGTTTCAGGTAATCCAATAGTAGGTGAAACATTAACCGCAAGTGTATCAGGATATCCAGAAAAGGATACATACGATGTAACCTATCAATGGCAACATTCATCTGACGGTGTAGTTTGGGAAGATATTGCCAATGCAACTTCTGATACATATGTTGTTACTAAAAATTATATTGACAGATATATCAGGGTATCTGTTTCATCTAAAAAATACGGAAATGTTACTTATCCACTTACAGATTATTCTGCTTCAACTGATTGCAAAGTAGTTCTCTTAGGCGATGTTGATTTAGATAAATCCTTATCTATCAAAGACAGTACTTTAATCAGCAAATACGCTGTTTCTCTTGAAAACGATTTCAATACTGAGCAGTTACTAGCCGCCGATGCAAACAAAGATGGCAGAATAAATGTTTCCGACGCTACAAAAGTACAAAAAATAATAGTTGGTCTTGAATAAAACCACAGGAGGATTACATATGAAAAAATTTATTTCAACTATGCTTGCAGTAATATTAATTTTTTCATCAATCAGTTGCATTAATACTTCGGCTTTAACTACCTCTGATGAAGATGAAAATAAGAAAAAAATAGAAGACAATTTATATTATCTCATTCAATTTAATCAAGAATATTTTACTATACTTGGAGAATGCCGACCCTTTTATAGTAGCTCTGTATATGATTTAACATGTGAGTTAGAAAACGTTGTTTACGATGATTCATCAACATATAATGATTTATTGAATGCATATGATAAATTACTTTATGCTGATTACAATCTGATTATTGAAGTCAGAATGGCAAAATGGACTTATGAACTTTCATTGAAGGAACAAAATTACAACAATTGGTACAGCGATGAAGACTGGGCAACATTTGTTGAAAAAAGAGATGCTCTCAAGGTTGCTCTTGACACAGGTCTTAAATCAAAAATTTCCGATGCATTTTATGATTTACTGTATTGCTACAATGTTATGACAAATCGTTACACACTAAAGGGCGATGTAAACAAAGACGGTGCGGTAAATATTATTGACGTAACACTCATACAAAAGTATCTCGCAGGTGAAGAAAACTTCACAGGTGCACAAAGAATGCTTTGCGGTGACTATAACTACGAATGTTTTAATGTTTCTGCCGCTACAACTAT
>JBGUUJ010000079.1:0-6863 GCA_045133455.1 Ruminococcus sp. | reverse complement strand
ATTTCTTTGCAGAGGTTTTGACCGTTTTACGCTTACTTTTAACGAATGTATAGATATTTTTAATGCACACGGAACTATAGTTCTTGAAAACTTCGTTCATGGAAGTATTCCGTTGAATTTAAGTGAAATCATCAGCTTTTCGTCAAAACAGCTCACCCAGTGGAACGGTTCGTACAAACAGCTTTCCGAAGACTTGAAGGGGCTTTTCACACCTGACAGCTGTGGTGTGATTCTTGCAGGAACGGACAAATCCGCCAAAAATCTCTGCGATGCACTCGTTGAAGAAGGCTTTCCTGCGAGATATGCGGAAGATTTGGATACCGCAAAATTCGGTTCAATTTATGTATTGCCGGGGGCACTCAGCGCAGGTTTTGACTTTCCAAAGGAAAAATTCTTCCTCATAACCTACGGACAATCGTCCTATAAACCTCAGAAAAAGAAACGCAAAAAACAGAAGAACGGGCAGGAAATCTACAGCCTTGCCGAGCTTACGGCGGGCGATTATGTGGTTCATAACGTTCACGGAATCGGTGTTTTCAGCGGTATACGAAAAATTGACACTCACGGAATCACCAAAGACTACATCAAGATTGACTATGCAAAGGGCGATGTGCTTTATGTGCCCGTAACTCAGCTTGATATGGTTGCAAAATACATAGGACCAAGGGAAAATTCAAGCGTAAAACTTAGCCGACTCGGCTCACAGGATTGGCAGAAGGCAAAGGCGAGGGTGAAAACTTCCGTCAAGGACATTGCAAAGGAACTTATTGCGCTTTACTCGGCAAGAATGAAAGCACAAGGATACGCTTTCTCAAGAGATAACGAGTGGCAGAGGGATTTTGAAGCGAGTTTTGAATATGAGGAAACTCCCGACCAGCTCAATTGCTGTGCCGATATCAAGCGTGATATGGAGAAAACCGCTCCTATGGACAGACTTCTCTGCGGTGACGTTGGTTTCGGCAAAACCGAGGTTGCCCTGCGTGCCGCTTTCAAGTGCGTTGCGGATTCAAAACAGTGCGCACTGCTCTGTCCTACAACAATCCTTGCGTGGCAACATTATCAGACAGTGACCAAGCGTTTTGAGGGCTATCCGATAAGAGTCGAACTTCTCTCACGTTTCCGCACCGCAAAACAACAGAAAGAAATTCTCGCAAAGCTCAAGCGTGGCGAGGTTGATATGATAGTCGGAACTCACCGACTTGTTCAGAAAGACGTTGAATTTCGTGACCTCGGACTTGCAATAATTGACGAGGAACAGCGTTTCGGCGTTGCACAGAAGGAGCGTTTCAAGGAAGTCTGCAAGAATGTTGACGTCCTCACGCTTTCTGCTACACCTATCCCAAGAACGCTGAATATGGCGATGAGCGGACTGCGTGATATGAGCGTAATTGAGGAAGCACCGCACAACAGACAGCCTGTGCAGACTTATGTGCTCGAGCACGACGACGCTGTAATCAACGAGGCAATCCGCAGGGAAATCCGCAGAGGCGGACAGGTGTTCTATTTGCATAACAATGTTGAAACAATCGAATCAAAGGCGAATAAAATTCTTGAAGCAGTGCCCGAGGCTAAAATCGCAATCGGTCACGGCAAGATGAAAGAAAATGAGCTCAGTGAAGTATGGCGACAGATGCTTGAGCAGGAGGTTGATATTCTCGTCTGCACAACGATAATCGAAACAGGTGTTGACCTCCCGAACGCAAACACTCTTATAATAGAAAATGCTGACTGTATGGGACTTTCACAGCTCCATCAGCTCAGGGGAAGAGTCGGCAGAAGTTCACGAAGAGCCTATGCGTACTTCACTTTCAGAAGAAGCAAGGTGTTGTCTGAAATTCAGCAGAAACGACTTGCGGCTATCAGAGAGTTCACCGAATTTGGCAGCGGATTCAAGATTGCAATGCGTGACCTTGAACTGCGAGGTGCCGGAAATATTATGGGCGCACAACAGCACGGCCATATGGAGTCAGTCGGTTATGATATGTATCTCAAACTTCGGGGCGAAGCTGTCAGCGAAGAGCGTGGAGAAACAACGGCATCTACAGGCGACCTTGATTGCCTTATTGATATTTCGGTCGATGCACATATCCCCGAGAGTTATGTTGAAAGTCTTACTTTGAGACTTGATGTGTACAGACGAATTGCCGATATACGAAGTCTTGAGGACTCTGAGGACGTTAAGGACGAACTGCGTGACAGATTCGGTGAAATTCCGAAATCCGTGCTCGGTCTTGTTGACATTGCTCTTGTGCGAAATAAGGCAAATTCCAAGGGAATTTATGAAATCAGGCAGAATGATAATACTATTATGCTCTACGACCGTGAGTTGAAATCGCCTGAAGTTGCCGATATGCTCATAGCACTCAACGGTAAAGCTTCTCTCAATGCAGGAGCAAAACCGTTTGTAGCCGTAAAATGCAGTGAGGGCACATCTTCACTCGAGATGCTTAAAAAGATATTTTCGGTGTAATACCGCAAATATAAAAGCGAGTGCCTCGCACGCATTTCGTGCAGACAGCTTTATATTTTTATTTCGTTACAGATGTTGGTATTTTATCGAAGCTTTACTTCTCGACAATAACAACTTCTGTTGGTGAAGTTTTGTCAGGTCCTCTATGCCGGAGCGTGACCAAGCAGTTTACAATAAATTAAAAAATTCGATAAATTTTCAATAAAATATAGACAATGACAAATTTTTTGTGTATAATCATAAAGTACGCATCCTGCGAAAGTGTTTCCGGATGCAGAATGCAAATTTAGTTTAAGGACGGTATAAAAATATGAAACCAAATCTTAAAATCGGTTCATTTCTTATGGCTGTGGTAATGATTTTTTCAATGCTTGCAGTTGCAGGCTGCACACCCGTAAGTCTTTCAAAAGAGTGGTCTTACAAGTCAAGTGACAAAGAGCTTGCAATCGGTGTTTACATCTATTCACTCGATACTGCTTATCAGCAGGCTAAGACTTATGCTTCAGAGCTTGAGGATTACGATGAGTCAAGCGACGCATGGCTTGAAATGGAAATCACAGACGATGACGGCGACAAGGCTGTTGCGAGCGAGTGGATTAAGAGTGAGGCTAAGAAAATGTGCCTTACATATCTCGTGCTTGAGGAACAGCTCAAGAAAGAAAACGTTGAAATTTCAACAGATGATATGGCTGCTGCAGATGAGCAGGCTGAAACATACTGGAACGTAGGTCAGTATGCTGACTACGGATACATTATGCCTATGAGCGAGGATTTGGAGCCTTACGGCATTTCACTTGAGAGCTTTACTTACTGCTCAACAGAGTTCAGCGTAAGATATCAGGCTTTATTTGACGCTCTTTATGAAGAAGGCGGTACAAAGGAAGTTTCAGACAGCGACCTTAAAGATTACTTTACTGAAAACTACACAGACTACAGCTACTTCACAGTAAACCTCTACAGCGCATCAACAGATGAAGCAGGCACATCAACAAATGTTGCACTTTCAGATGAAGAGGCTAAGAAGGTTACTGACGAAATCGACGGATATGCAGAAGAACTCAACAACGGCAAGTCATTTGATGATATTGTTGAGAAGTATATGGAAGCTAACGAAGTGACAACAGATCCTTCAACTTCAACAACTGAAAACCTTGAGAACAGCTCACTCGGTGATGAGGTTAAGGCAGCTATTGAAAAACTTGATAACAACAAGGCAACAACATTGAAGGTAGGCGACGGCGAGTCAGCAGTTTACTATCTTGTTTATAAGAAAGACATCAAGGATTCCGCCGATAACTACATCAAGGACGGTACAAATCACGCAAACGTGCTCGGTGCAATGAAGGGCGATGAATTTGCCGATTACATTGAAAGTCTCACAGAGTCAATTGAATACGAAGAGAATACTGATGTAATTAACAAGTATGATCCAAAGATGTTCTTCATTCCTGTTGAACCTACAACTGCTGCTGAAGAGGAAACAACAACAGCTGAATAAATCTGAATGAAAAGTTCAGTGAAAGGAGTTTGTATGAGCAGAAGTTCAAAGCTGATTACAGCTCTCTTGATGATAATTTTCTGTTTTTCACTGTTCACAATTACAGCTGTGGCTGTAGGTGAAGAGGGAGAAATTCCGGGCGGAGACAGTGACGTTGTTGTGCCGTCAGAAGCTCAGCCTGTATACACAGATCCAATTGTAGAACCTGTATACACAGATCCGATTGTGGAACCTGTATACACAGACCCGATATATACCGAGGCTCCGGTTGATGATGAGCCTTCGTATGTTGAGCCTGATGTTGAAACACCGACATATGATTATAACAATAATTACGATGATAACAGCTACGATTACGACAATTCTCAAAGCTCGTATATAAGCGGAGAGCAGTCAGACGATAACGGAAACAGCAGTTCTGCTGCGGCACTTTATGATTCAAACCATAAGATTGACGACACAGAGCTTTCAAGCAACGACTGGAAAGACATTGCGGCTAATCTGTCAGATACAAGCAATTTGAGCAGTGACGGTGATGACTTCAGCTTTATTCAGAAGAACACTGACAAGGGTGACAATGGTTACCTGATATTATGGGGCGGAATTTTCTGCTTGTTGCTCAGTGCATCGGGAATAATCTACCTTATCTCGTCAGCTGTAATAAGACGCAAAAGGTTTGCCACAGGATATTCAGGTAATTCGTCGAGCGGACGTTACCGTTCAGATGATGATTATGACGACGGCTACAAGTCTGCTAAGAACGAACAGAAGAGAATTGACAGAAGCAGAAAGTTTGACACTGCCGATGTCAAACTTCCGAAGACAGGTACACGCTACAAAAACGGCGGAAAACGCTACAAATAAATTTATTTGGGCAGATAGTGCGGTGTTCGCAGAAACGTCAGTTGCCCAATCGCAAACTTAGTTTAAGAAATGAAAATTCCTATTCTCACATCAACGTGGAATAGGAATTTTATTTATATGCAATAGTGATATATCACTTTAACAGCTATCAAATGAGGTTGTAAATAGCTTTGAAATATGATATTATAGAAGGCAGAAAACTTTGATAAGGATTGATTTTTTTGGCTAAGGCAGTACCGCTTTTCAGCGGAAGCAAAGGAAACAGTTATTACATCGGAACAGCGTCCGAGGGTGTGCTCATTGATGCAGGCAGGTCTTGTAAGCAGATTGAAAATGCAATGCAGGCTAATGGTTTGAGTATGAACAGTATCGGTGCAGTTTTCGTAACTCACGAGCACACCGACCATTGCAGTGCGCTCAGGGTACTTGCAAAAAAGTACAATTTTGATGTGTACGCAAGTGCAGGAACGCTCAATGCGCTTGCAAGCGGAAACAAAATCAATCCTGAAACAAATACATATGTCATCGAAAACGAGGTTGCAGTCGGCAATATGCTGATTCAGCGTATCAACACTCCTCACGATGCGGTAGAAAGTTGTTGCTACAGGGTAGTTGTATCTGACGGAAAATCTGCACTTGTGGCTACGGATATGGGCGTTATGCTCCCTGAGGTAAGAATGTCGGCTCAGAAAAGCGACTTTGTCGTGCTTGAGTCAAACCACGACATCGAAATGCTCAAGTCCGGTATTTACCCGTTCTATCTCAAACAGAGAATTCTCTCGGCAAAGGGTCACCTTTCAAACATCGCCTGTTCAGAGGAACTTGCAAATCTCGTAAAGAGCGGAACTCTACGCCTTATGCTCGGACATTTAAGCGAAGAGAACAATACTCCGAATCTTGCATTTTCAACGGCAATTTCGGCTCTTGAGAGTGCAGGTATGAAGTACAAAAGCGATTTTACGCTTGATATTGCGCCGAGTGAAACCAACCTGACATCTGTAATTTTCTGAGGTATTATGATTAGAGTAAATATAATCTGTATCGGCAAAATCAAGGAGAAGTATTTTACCGATGCGATAAATGAATATGCAAAGCGTCTCAGCTTGTTTTGCAAGCTTTCGATTGTTGAACTGCCTGAGGAAAAAATCAGAAGCAATAACCCAAATCAGTCGCAGATTGACGAAGTGATTGAAGCAGAGGGCAAGAAGATTTTGCAGAAAATAGGGCAGTCGGATTACGTTCTTGCGATGTGTATTGAAGGCAAAATGCTTTCAAGCGAGGAACTTTCAAAGACAATTGATAATCTTTCTGTGAGCGGAAAGAGCACCGTTGATTTTATAATCGGCGGAAGCTATGGTTTGAGTAATGCGGTGAAGAGCAGGGCGGATTTTAAGCTTTCTATGAGCAAAATGACATTTCCTCACCAAATGGCAAGAATGATTTTAAGCGAACAGATTTACCGTGCGTTCGAGATTTCAACAAACGGAAAATATCACAAATAGCCCGATGTTTTGCGGATATTTTGCAGGGACAGGGGTGTGTTGTGTCCTCAACGTTATCGCTATATCAACTTGACGGTTGGGCACGAAACTTATAAAACTGAAATAAATTGTCCGCCCAAAGGTGAAAGAGGTAAAATATATGGCACTTGACGGAATATTTTTACGACATATAAAAACTGAATTGGAACGTGAGGCTCTCGGTTCGAGAGTGTCGCAGATTTATCAGCCGAACCGTGACGAACTCGTGTTTGCACTGCGTACATTCAACGGCAACAAGAAACTTTTGCTGTCATCAAGGGCGAATTCTCCGAGGGTGAATTTCTGCACGAAAACTCCCGAAAATCCTGCACAGCCTCCGATGTTCTGTATGCTTTTAAGAAAGCGCATTGGTGGCGGAAAGCTCGTTGCTGTCCGTCAGATGGATTGCGACAGAGTTCTTTTTCTCGACTTTGAGTGCGTGAACGAGCTCGGCGATACGGTGATGATTACCGTAGCCTGTGAGATTATGGGAATGTACAGCAATATCATC
>JBGUUJ010000078.1:0-3063 GCA_045133455.1 Ruminococcus sp. | reverse complement strand
GCGAGTTATGCCGCAGTGACAACGGAAGAAGCCCCTGTGGCGGCTTCTTCATCAACCGTAGATTTTGAACAGGCGGATAATGTTCAGGAAGGTGTTATCCTTCACTGCTGGAACTGGTCGTACAACAATATCAAGAAGTATCTCCCTCAGATTGCAGCAGCAGGATATACATCTATTCAGACATCTCCTGTAACACAGCCAAAGGACTATTACTGGGAAGGTGTAGGTTACGGCAACGTAGGTATCCCTGACGGTACAGGCGGATATGACGGCAACTGGTGGAAAGTTTATCAGCCTGTTACTGAATCTATCTGTGATAACGGATACACTTGGTTCGGCACAAAGGCTGAATTTAAATCAATGTGCGATGAAGCTGAAAAGTACGGTATCAAAGTAATAGTAGATATCGTAGCAAACCATATGGGTAATATCGAAGGCTGGAAAATCGGTTCGGTTGAAGCGGTTATGGGCGATATCTCACCACAGGTCGGACAGTTCTGGAATCCTGATATGCTCACAGATTCAAGCTATTGGCACATCAGCACAAGCTGGGTACACACAAGTGACGGCAGATTTGACGTAACTCAGGGTAATATGGGTATGCCTGACCTCAACACAGGCGATTCAAAAGTTCAGAATATGATTCTCAACCTGATGAAGGAATGTATAGACAACGGTGCAGACGGTTTCCGTTTTGACGCAGCAAAGCATATTGAAACACCTGCTGATGATGCAGCATTTGCAAGTAGTTTCTGGGATGTAGTGCTTAACGGAACAACATCTTATGCACAGAGCACAAAGAACTTCACACCATACTATTATGGTGAAGTTCTCAACAGAATTGACAGCACCTCTGCTGAAAATTACTACCTCAGCAAGATGTCACTCACAGATAACTCAACAGGTGACAACATCAGAAATACTCTCAAATACGGCGGAATAGGCGGAGCTTCAAACTCAGGCTACTGCGGATATGTTCACGGTCAGGGCAACAAGGTTGTTCTCTGGGCTGAGTCTCACGATACATATATGGGCGGCGGTTCATCATATGACTGTAATGACTCAACAATCAACAAGGCTTGGGCAATCGTAGCTTCAAGAAAAGACTCAACAGGTCTCTACTTTGCAAGACCTTACTATTCATATGAAAGACTTAACGGCGATGCAAACGGCTATGAAGCAAGAAAAGACCCTGCAACAATGGCTGCTTCAATGCGTCAGACTCAGATGGGCGAAGTTGGTTCACTCACATGGATGGATCCTTGCGTAGCTGAAGTAAACAGATTCAGAAATCACTTTGTAGGACAGAGCGAAAGCCTCGGAAGCGTAAACGATAAACTCTTCTACAACGTAAGAGGCAACAGCGGTGTTGTACTTGTAAGCTCAACAGGCCCTTGTGATGTAAGCCTCAACCTTTCAGGCAAAATGGCTGACGGCACATACACAGATCAGGTAACAGGCAACAAGTTCACAGTTTCAGGCGGAACAATCAAGGGTTCTATCACAAATGCTGACGGTATTGCAGTTATCTACAATACAACATCAGTTCCGAGAAGTACAATCGAAGCTCCTCGTGAGAACTTCTACGAAGATTCAATTGATATCACAGTTGGTCTCAACAATGCAACATCAGGTACATACAGCATCAACGGTTCAAGTGCTGTAAAATACACATCGGACACAACATTCTCAATCGGTTCAGGCGATGCAATCGGTACAACATACGACATCACTCTCACTGCAAATGACGGAAGCAACAGCACATCTTCAACATTCACATTTACAAAGTCAGGTATGGAAGTTGTTAATCCTACAGAACCGGGATATACTTCAACTACAACAACAGCAGCAACTACAACTCAGGCTACAACTGTTGCTCCTGCAACAACAGCTCCTGTAACAACACAGCCTGCAACAGAGCCTCAGAACAAGGTTCTCATCGGTGATGCAGACCTCAACAGTTCAATCACAATCAGTGACGCAACAATTGTTCAGACACACGCAGTTCAGATGATAACTCTCACAGGTGATGCTCTCACGGCAGCAGACGTTGACAAGAACGGTACAATCAATATCAAAGATGCAACATGTATTCAGTACTATATTGCAGAAATTGATTACAGCGGTTCATACTGCGGAACATATGTTGGCGGTGAAACTCCAACAACACAGCCGACAACTGTATCTGAAACAACAGTTCCTGTGTCTGAAAATTATATCTATTACAAGAACACTAACAGCTGGAGTAAAGTGTATGCTTACTACTGGAGCGATGATAACACAACAATGACTTCATGGCCGGGCGTTGAAATGTCAAGTGTGGGCGATAATGTATACCGCATTGAAGTTCCTTCAGATGCAACTTATATTATCTTCAACAACGGTTCAGGTTCACAGACAGGCGACCTTACTCTTCAGGGTATGAATAAGATTTACAACAACGGCACTTGGAGTAATTACGGTGATGATGTTGACCCTGTAGAGACAACAAGCCCATCAGATACAGACAACAATTATGTATATTACTACAACTCAAGCAACTGGAGCACAGTAAATGCTTACTATTGGAGCGACGGCAACACAACAATGACTTCATGGCCGGGCGTTGCAATGACAAGTGTCGGCGACAACGTATACCGCATTGAAGTTCCGTCAGAAGCAACTTATATAATCTTCAACAACGGTTCAGGTACACAAACAGGTGACCTCACACTTGAGGGTGCGAACAAGATTTATAAGAACGAAACTTGGGTTGATTACAACTAACTAAAGACTTTTTCATTTTCACTCTTAAATAAAAAAGATATCCCCCGAGGTTTACTCGGGGGAATCTTTTGTGTAATAAACTATATTGTGTTGTAAAATATGAAAACATATGATATAATAATTTGTCGAAATCAGTCTGAAAGAAGGCATTATCTTGAGAAAATTAGTGCAGAGAACGGAAGCAGTGGTTAATCTGCGTTCACTTGAGCATAATATAAAAAATATCCGAAAAAGACTTGATGACGGTGTAGAAATAATGGCTGTTCTCAAGGGTGACGGATATGGTCACGGTGAAAA
>JBGUUJ010000077.1:0-6717 GCA_045133455.1 Ruminococcus sp. | reverse complement strand
CTATTAACCCATTGTAATCTGCTGTGCAATTGGTGCATCAGGATTTGTATCAGGGTTATCTGTGTAGAATGTGAGGAATTCGCCTGAGCTTAACTTACTGTCGTTAATTACTACCCACATATCGTTGTCTACAAAGCCCTTGTAGTCGATTGTCTGAGTTGAGCCTGCATTTGAAACGATTACGTTGTATGTACCTGCTCCTCTGTATGTGAAGTTATAATCGAACCAACCGTCACCGTCTTCATCAGCAGCGTTCACACCCGGCCATGCAGCACTGTCATCAGGAGTATAGTTATACTGGTCTACACCCTTGAGGTTTGAACCCCAGATCCAGAGTGTTGGTGCCCATGTGAGTGAACCGCTGTGCTTGAAGTGAAGGTTAATGTCAAGGCTTGAAGCTGTGTAATAGTAGTTTACTTCAAGGTTCTTACCGTAAGGAATCTTTCCTGATGCTTTTGCAGGATACTGTGAAGCGTCTGCTGCATAACCTACAACCTTGAATTCCTTAGTTGTGTAGTCTGAACCTACTCTGCCTGTGATTGTCTCTGACGGAGTAATCTTCTGCTGTACACCTTCAGCGTCATCATAGTAGTAGTTAACTGTTACAGTACCTTCAGATACAGGATAGCCTGCAAGATGCTTCATGAGCATTGTTACGTCTGAAATATCCTTAGCATCATCATAGTTAAGGTCGAATGCAGCTTCTTTATCTTCTGACAATACAGTGTCACCTACAAGGTGCTTCTGCATTGCTGTAGCATCCATAATGTTAACTCTGCCGTCACCGTTGAAGTCAGCATTTGCGATTGATTCAGGAACATAGTCCTTGTAGTAGTATGTTACAACCTGAGCCTCTTCACCGAATACGCCCTGAACAGAACCTTCAACCTTGCTGATTTCGTATGTATCAGGAATACCTGCGCTTGGTGATGCCTGATAACCTGTACCTACTGTACCCTGAAGAACTACTGAATCGTCGAGCTTTTCGTCAGTTGACTCGTAAACGTAGTTTACAACTACCTTACCCATATCTGACTTTGTGCCTAATGCTTCGTAGCTTTCTTTATCAACAGCGATTACTGCTGAGTATGCAGGAACTGTGAATGTTGAACCTGATACTTCGCTGAGCTTATCAAGACCAGCTGCTTCGTTGTTTGCGATAACAACCCACTCTGTTACTGATGTGTCCTTGAGTGTTACGTCAACTGCTGTGTCTGCACTGTTGAAGAGAACTGCCATCTTCTTCCACTCGCCTTCAACATCATTAGCGATTGTGTAAGAAATCTGGTTTGAGTATGATCTCATTGTCTTTGTGAATGTGAATGCATCTTCGTATGTCTTGTCAGGGCAAGTAAGTGGTGAGAACTTAGATCTGATCTGCATTACGCCCTTGTAGTATGAAACTACGTCTGCGTAATCAACTACATTCTGCCACTTAATCATATTGAGGTCAGCAGGTGACTTGTAGCTGTTTGTATCACCGTCTTTGCTACGGCACATTTCTTCACCTGCGAGCATAAATGTTACACCCTGTGAACCGAATACCATTGCACTTGCGAGCTTATTCATCTTAACAGCTGTTGCGTTACGCTCACCGTAACCTGCAAGACCTATTGAACCGATAAGCTGATCGTAAAGTGTTGCATTATCGTGACAATCTGCATAAGTTACACACTGTGATGGAGCATTTGCAAGCCACTTGTTTCTGCCTGATGAGTTTGCTCTTACACCGTATCTGATGTCAGGAGCTGATGTCTTGGAACCCTGAGCGAAACCTGTATTTGTGATATTCATACAGTTACCCTTGATACCGTCACGGATAGCATCGTTGAAGAGAGCAATTCTGTTATCAAGCTTTGTAGCATTTGCCTGTATTGCAGGGTAGAATGTCTCGCCTGTGCATGTTGTTGAAGGACGGTATGAGTCGCCGCCTGTCCAACCTTCGCCCCATGTTGTGAGTCTTGGGTCAACCTGATCGAGTGCTTCTCTGACCATATTCATTGTTTCAACGTCCATAATACCCATAAGGTCAAAACGGAAACCGTCAATATGATACTCATTTACCCAGTAGAGACATGACTGAATTACAAAATCTCTGTACATTGCACGCTCTGTTGCACATTCGTTACCACAACCTGAACCGTTAGAGAATGCACCTGTCTTTGTCATTCTGTAGTAGTAGTTTGGAACTGTGTACTGGAAGCAAGAATCTGTAGAATATGTATGGTTGTAAACAACGTCCATAACTACTGAAATGCCAGCCTCGTGGAGAGCCTGAATCATCTGCTTACACTCTTTGATTCTTACGTTACCGTCATATGGGTTTGTTGAATATGAACCCTCAGGTACGTTGTAGTTCTGTGGGTCATAACCCCAGTTGAACTGTGAATCTGAGCCTGCTTCGTTGATTGACTGGAAATCATAGAACGGTGTAATCTGAACTGTTGTTACGCCGAGTTCTTTGAGATAGTCAATACCTGTTGCAATGTTGCCTTCACCGTTGAGTGTTGTTCCTGTTTCTGTGAATGCAAGGAACTTACCACGGTTTGCTTCTGAAACGCCTGAAGCTTCGTCATATGAGAAGTCCTTTACATGGATTTCCCATACTGAAGAATCTGTGTTCTCCTCAAGAAGAACGTGCTGGTCATTTTCCCAGCCTTCAGGGTCTGTAGAATCAAGGTCAACTACCATTGAACGCTTACCGTTCACACCTACTGCGTATGAATAAACGTCCTGTGTTTCCTTTGTTGTTGTCTTTGTGCCTGTTGTGTTGGCAGCTGTGATTGAATATGTGTAGTAAACATTCTTGAGGTCGCCCTGAACTGTTACTTCCCATACACCTGTCCACTTATCGTTTTCAATAAGCTGAGTGAGTGCGTAGTTGCCTAAACCAGCAGCACCTTCTTCATCATCTGAACCAGTTGCATAAAGATTCAGAGTTACTTCTGTTGCTGTTGGTGCCCATACTTTGAAAGTTGTTGCTTCAGGTGAATATGTTGCACCTAAATCACGCTTTGTGTATGTATATTCGCTATCAATTGCTTCACAAGCCTGTGTATATGCAGAATCTGCTACAATATCGCCTGAAACAGAATCTGATTCAGCAGTTGCAGCAAAAGCTGATACTACGCCTGTTGATGCGAGCATACAGAGAGCAAGAACAGCAGAGATAAATTTCTTTGTAGTTCTCATAGATATAATTCCTCCTTGATTATTTATAATTTATTCCGCAGAGCGGAATTAACTACCTTTGTTATTCCTCAACATCCATATTAGCCATTTTTTTGCGTCTGCCTGTGATGTGTGAATAAAGTGCCGAAGCTATGCATAATGTCAATATTACACCTGCTCCTATATACACATACACAACCATATCTGCTAATGGGTCGGGAACTGTTGAATATTTGAAAAGAACGTTGATTTCACCTTTTTGGAATGTTCCGCTTGCATTTTTCGGAACTTCAATCAGCGACATATCTTCATATTCATTTTCGGGAGCTGAATAAGATTCTCCCTCTTTTCCCTTATAGGTTTTCTTTTCAAAAACCTTACCTGTATCGTCCATATATATAGCGTTTACTACACACACAGATTTGTCTGTATCATCTGTTACCCTTGTATATTTGTAAGTAACGGTTGCTTCACCGCTCTGTATCTTTCCTGCTCCGTTTTCGGGAAGTTCATCAAGTACAAGGCTGTAATTTTCAACCGATGGGATTTCAGGCGTGAAATACTGCTGACCGACTCTGTTGCTGACTACATAGGAATCTGCAAGTTCAGTACCGTTTGTATCGTCTACAAACTTGAACACAACTTTTGCCATTTCACCTTCGTATTCTTCAACATATACGGTTGCGGTATTGACTGTATCAGAGAAAACTCCCTGAATGTCTCCGTTTGAACTCTTTATATCATAATTGAGACTGTCTGCATAATTTGTCACATCATATGCTGTGCCGATTTCACCGCTGACTGCCTGCTTTTTGATAAGCTCCTTTGTCTTGTTATCATAGTAATTTACAACAACAACGCCTTCTGAATCGGTAATTCCTGCTGATTCATAGCTTGCCTTGTCAACCATAATTACAGCTGAATGAGCCTTTACTTTTACATTGCCGTTGACAGTGCCGAGATTACGGAGACCTGCTGTTTCTTCATCGGCAATCTTTACCCATTCACCCTCAAGAGTAATGTTCTGATCTTCTTCACCACCGTTGAAAACAAGGCACATCTTATTCCATTTGCCTTCTTCGATGTTCTTTATCTCATAGCAGGAAAT
Source organism: Ruminococcus sp. (assembly GCA_045133455.1). Classification (GTDB taxonomy): domain Bacteria; phylum Bacillota; class Clostridia; order Oscillospirales; family Acutalibacteraceae; genus Ruminococcoides. Next base: position 2,438 of record JBGUUJ010000077.1, on the reverse strand, counting down.
TCCTGTTGCAAGACCTGTTTTGAAAGCGAGGTTATTTGCTGTATTTGCTGTGCTGTCTGAGAAAGCCGCAAATGCTTCACGGATTTTGTAGAGACCTCTGTAATACTCAATAAGGTCACTGTATTCGTTAAGATTGTTCCAGTCAAGCATATTGAGTGTTCTGCTGGACGAGTATGAATTTTCATCACCGTCTTTGCTTCTTGCAAATTCTTCACCTGCAAGAACGAACGGTATACCCTGTGAAGTCATTACAATTGCCGCTGAAAGCTTATTCATACTTACAAGGTCTTCGTATCTCTTGCGATACTCTGAATCTCTGCCGTAAACTGAGCCAACAAGCTTATCGTACAAACAGAGGTTGTCATGACAGGACGCATAAGTAACGCATTGTGTCGGAACATTTGCCCAGCCTGATGTGCTTTCGGACTGTCCTGCAATACCTACTTTGAGAGCTGAACGTCCTGAACCGCTTTGAACGAAACCTTTGTCAACACCCGCTGTGCTTCCCTTGATAGCATCTCTGATGCCGTCATCAAAAGCACCGATTCTGTTGTCCATTTTCTTGAGATTCTTCTGATTTGCCATTACTGTGCCTTCGTCACAGTTTGTAGGCATATCCCACGCTTCGCCATACATAATAATCTTTTTGCCGCTTCCGTCTTCGTAAAGATTATCAAGCGCAGATCTTATGCTGTTCATTGTGGTTACATCGTGGAGTCCCATAAGGTCAAATCTAAAACCGTCGATGTGGTATTCCTTAGCCCAATAGGTTACGGAATCAATCATATATTTTCTGAACATCAAATGCTCAGAGGCTGTATCATTACTGCAACCTGAGCCGTTTGAGAATGTTCCGTCATCGTTCATTCTGTAATAGTAGTTAGGCACCGTGTACTGGAACGCTGACTCAGTTGAATAGGTATGGTTATAAACAACGTCCATTATTACGCCTATTCCTGCATTGTGAAGTGCCTGAATCATCTGCTTGCACTCTTTAATTCTCACGTTGCCGTCATAAGGGTCTGTAGAATATGAACCCTCGGGGCAGTTGTAATTTACAGGGTCATAGCCCCAGTTATACTGTTCCATAATGTCTTTGCTCTCGTCAATTGAGCCAAAATCATAGAACGGCATTATCTGAACATATTTTACACCGAGCTTTTTTAGATAGTCAACACAGGTTGATGTTCCGCCCTGAATTCCGTCAACGGTTGTTCCCTCTTCCGTAAATGCGAGGAACTTACCACGATGGTCAGGTGACACACCGCTTGACTCTGATGATGAAAAATCTGCTACAGACACTTCCCATACCGACGCATCTGTCTGACTTTCAACGAGAACGTGTGCATCGTTCTCCCAACCCTCGGGATTTGTTGAATTTAAGTCAACAACCATACTTCGTTTACCGTTCACACCGCAAGCCTTAGCATATACATCTGCTGTTTCTTTGACGTCATTGCCGTGTTTTACAGTATAGGTATAGTATTTTCCCGCGAGGTCACCCTTGATTGTACAGAACCATACACCTGTCTTTTTATCAAGTGTCATAAGCTTGGTTTCAAGTGAACCGGGATCGCCCTCTTCGTCACTGCCGTGTTCGTAAAGGTTGATCTTTACGCTTGCCGCCTGCGGTGACCATACCTTAAATGTGGTTGCGTTCTTTGTATATGTGGCACCGAGATCGCCACCTGAATATGTTGTTTTATCAAGTGCAGCTGCGTATGCCTGATAATCTGTTTTTTTGTTTTTTTCTGCTGCCGCAGCTTCTGATAAACACATGCTTCCTGCTAACATAAATGCCATTACTCCCGTTAAAATTCTTTTGAAAAGCAAATAAATTGCCTCCTGACTCATAACGTTTCATTTAAATAATTTTATCATAACATAGCATTATTTTTAGTTCTTTATTGGAAAAATATTGCTTATTAAACCTTATATCTTGTAGAAAATTAATACTTATTTATGTGCAATTTGCTGAACATCAATTTATCTTTTTATGATATTATAATAAAAATTCCCCTGATTGTAAGTTGCAATCAGGGAATAATCTTTACTGCGTTAATCCATAACGTGATGTGTTCACAAGTTCGCTTTCGATGCGAAGAAGGCGGTTGTATTTGCTTACTCTGTCTGTTCTGCAGGGGGCTCCCGTTTTAATCTGACCTGCATTGACCGCAACCGCAATATCGGCTATTGTGGTATCCTCTGTTTCTCCGCTTCTATGAGAAATTATTGCTTTGTAGCCTGCTTTGTGAGCTGTCTGGATTGCATCAAGAGTTTCTGTAAGTGTTCCAATCTGATTGATTTTTATAAGGATTGAATTTGCCGCACCCATTTCAATGCCCTTTTTCAGACGTTTGGTGTTAGTAACAAACAGGTCGTCACCTACAAGCTTTACTCTGTCACCAATTTTCTGCGTCATAGACTTCCAGCCTTCC
>JBGUUJ010000076.1:0-6362 GCA_045133455.1 Ruminococcus sp. | reverse complement strand
ACTACTGTCAGCTGTATTCATCATACCGATAATATACAGATTGCTCGGAACAACAAAATCCTTACCATTATAAGCAAGAACAACAGGCTTATGACGATAGTTGTTGTCTATCGTCATAAGAAGCTCACCTAAAATTTTGCTCATATTACCTCTGATTATTTCATCTATTATAAAGAAATATTTATGCTTTCTGTCATTTTCTGCTATTATCCGTTTTCTCTGTAACTTCTTTTTTATAGGCACCTACAATATGACGTAATTGGAGTTTGAATTTTTACATAATGCCTGCTGAACAATTCAAAAACATAGAAATCATCAAACAAATTACTATTTTTTAAATTGCTCAGGTGCAAGGTTTTTGAGTTAATAAGCTCAAAAACCTTGCACTTGCCGGAAAACGCTTTTCCGGCAAAACAGGCTTATCAAATGTCTTACTGAATCAAAATCTTTGATTTTGCGTAAAAATACCGATTTTCGGTGTTTTTACAAAACGGCAACGGCGTGTTTCCGTTTATTCAGTAAGCATTACATAGCAATAAAAAATGACCTTTGGCTTTTTTCAATCAGATCTGACATTAATAAGATATTACTCAAGCAGTTTTAAACATCTATTTAACTGCTCATCTGTATGTGGGAGCTTGTCTTCATATTTGCGGTAAAACGGTACTGCCTCATCAGTCCGGTGCAAAACAACAAAAAGTTTTATTATTTCGCATACACAAAATATATTTGTATTGTCCTGTTGATTTGCTTTAAGATAATCTTCAAGTGAGGAAGTCAACAACCAACACTGCTTTTTTATTTTTGCACGATTTATTAAATTTTCAATCGTCGGTTCCATTTGATATATTTTATTTGCGACACAAACATTGCGATAAGATGTTTCCTGTATGTTCTTTAAAGTGCGTAAGGATATATTTTCAAAAGCTGACATACTGTCAGGATCAAAGCCTATTCTTAAATACCCCTCGCAATAGCTGTTGATATATTGAATATCAGGTTGAATATCCTCATCGTTCATTGTAAAGCAACCACAATTACTTTCAACAAATTCCTTTGGCAAAAAGGATTTGTCTATTATATAACCGCAACAGCTTGGCGGAATGACATATGTATTTTTATAATCAGAAACATATTGGTATGCAAAATCATAATCGCCATAGCAACTGAGATTTTCAAATTTGGGTTTTGGAAGAAGCAGACCGTTCGTACACCAGCCGACTATATGATAATGATTACCATTTTCCACTAAAAAAACTACCATATCATCTTCCTGAAAATCCGATAACACAAAATTGATATCTGCTTCAAAATCAACTAAAATCTTTTCATCACGACAAAGAAAAGCATTAGGATAATTATCAGCATAAGGTAAACTTATATAGATTATCCTCTTTTTCCCTCTTGTAAATGAATTAAAATTCGAGGGATACTGTAATTCTTCATGAACATTGTCTATAAAATCACGAAGCTTTTTATCAAGCTTTTCATAATTTGGAAACAGGCTTATTTTTTTATTGAAATCATCATTATGTTCTGCGAAATCCTGATGTAGTGATTCGTGATAAATCACCATTGAAATCATTTCCGTAGTTACCCTTTTGTCATTTAAAACACGACTTATAACAATATGATTATTATAGTAAGTATAGCATCCATAATAATCTGTAGGATAATCATTGGTCCAAGAAATCGTAGGTCTTCTCAAATTGGGTGAATTATAATATTTGGCTCTTACCATATCCAACAAATAATCAAGATCATGAATTTCCATTTTATTAAATTCCTCTATTTGCAAATCATTTGACTTTTCAGCCAATTTAAAAATAATCATCTCATCAATGTCCACGGTTCTTATATCACATTCAACACCGCCACGCAAATAAGGCTTCAGTCTGTAAAAATCAATGCAGGTGTTGATGTAATCAACAAGCCTTTCCGAACGCCTGCGGTAACCGTATTGCCTTAGCAGAGTACGAAACTTTATTCTTACATATCCCTTTTTATTGCCAAAAATAATGCGGATTCGAAGACTTTTAAAGAACAAATCGAGATTAGAAAAATTACTGATATACTGACTTTCTGCTATCTCGGCACCGACAGATATCATATCATTTTTTACAGCAGGAATTTCCAGATCAATATCAGCCTTATTTTTCAAATAATTTGTCCAATAATATATATTCAACACAAATTTCCTTTTGCTGTTACGATATTTGGGTTGAATGAAATTCTGTTCATTTTCCCATATGAAATTTATGAGTTCATTTTCTTTTTGCAGACCGAAATTCATACTGCTGATTATTACAGCCAAATCGAAAGGTGAATAGTACAAATTCTCCATCATCTATCGCCCTTTGTGCCGTTACATTTACGGCATAAAATCTGAAGATTTGCCGGAACAGTCTTACCGCCCTTATTCATCGGGATGATATGGTCAACCTGAAAAGGAATTCTCGTTTTATCCGTCATTCCGCAAACAGCACATTGGTATTCACCATATTCATTTTTTGATTTTGCAAAAGTGTTGTCACGAAGCTCCTTTTCATAATCAGGATTAATCTTTCTTATTTCGCTGAGCGGCAGTTCTGCGAGAGTTTTCTTATCAAATTCGATATTATCCCCTTTATTTCCATCTTCGTAAACATCAGGATGTGAAATCTTAATGAGTTCAATATCCAACTGCTTTAAGAAATACAACTTGCGACCGAAAAACAGTTTTAGAATATTATCATCCGATGACTCCCAGATTGAATTGATATACTCCGCTCTCCTTCGTTCACCCATATCTTCGTCATAAATATGTCTTGCAATTTTTGAAACATCGAGCCTGTTCCTGTTAACTTCATCAAATGTATAAAACTTTGGAACGCTCTCATATTGTGCATAATATTTCAGAATATTGATGACATCATTCTTCTCGTAAGGCGGAATCATTTCTCCGCAGAAGAAAGTATTATGACACTGCTCTTCCATTTCGTCAAGCAAATCATCAAACAAATACTCTTCATCTGCATTAAAACTCTCAAACAATGCAGGCAACGCATCCATAAGCTCTTTGTAAGAATTTTGCGTACTGTCATATACCATTACCTGATAAGAATGGTCCATACCGTTTTGTTCAAGATATGAAAAAGCATACATTCCTAAAGGAATTCTTTCTATAAACGGAATCTTCTCCAAAGCAGTTGTATCTACCGTATCGTCAAGAATTGATGCAAATTCCTCAATCTTTGAAATTGCAATACCGACCACTTCCCGTTTAAAGCGTTCGGTTTCGTTTTCAGTAAAATCATTGTTTCCTTCAAACAGACTTTCAGGATTAATCCAAGCAATTTTTTCATTCCAATTATCTATAAATGATACAATGTAAGCTGACGCTGTGCCTCCTGCCGCAGTTCCCCGAAGTGCTCTGCCTACCATCTGAGTCATCAAAACAGATGAAACAGTCGGGCGTGCAAGAAACACTGTTTTTGTCATTGGCAGGTCAGCTCCCTCTGTCAGGATATTTACATTTATAATCACCTGCAAACGACCATTCCTGTAATCTTCAATTTTTCTCTCGTTTTCTTCACGGCTGATTTTTACACCTGTAATGCAATCTTTTACATCTGAGACAATATAATCAGCTTTGATTCCGGCCCTATTAAATAATGCCGACAATTGAATAGCATGAACTACATTTATTGCAAATACAATAGTCTGTCCGTATTCACTCTGCTTTTTCTTATATGTCTCGACAATTAATTTATTTCTGCCTGCACTGTCAACCATTTGTTGGGCAATATTTTCAGGTAATACATCAAGGTGCTGAATACTTTCAAGCTCATCAACACCCATTGAAAGTCCATATTCCTCATTTGAATAATAGCTTTCAAAAATAGGCTTGGATAGTATTTGTCTGTTAATCAGTTCTTTAAGACCTATCTGATATGTAATGCCTATATCGTTATGAACCACTTTCCCGTCTTTCACGCCGTCAGAATATATTTTTGCAAGCAAGCCCTGCTCATCCTCCGCTGTGCGAAAAGGTGTCGCTGTGAGTCCAATCAATTTTACATTTTTTACTTTGCTTTTGACATAATCAATTACTTTACGGTAAGTCCTAGCCGTTGAGTGATGCGCTTCATCAATAATCAGATACACTTCGCTCTCGCCTTTAAGCCATTTATCAAGACTGCCGAGATTTCTGCCTATACTGTCTTTGCTTGCGATAAGCAAATTATCTTTTGGATTAATATTAATTGACCTGTCGTGAATTGACGCTCCCGATACTATTCTGAATCTGAAGGATGAAATATGCGGTATAACTTCTGTATAAGCGTATTTTTGGAATGACTCTGCCGCTTGATCAAGAAGCATTTGTCGATGAGCAATCCAAAGAACCTTCTTTTTACTATCTATTGCATTTTTTAACAGCCACATTGAGGCAGTGTATGTTTTTCCGCCTCCGGTAGGCAGCACAACAAGCGTACTGTATGAATTGCTTTGATTTATACAATCCATATTCTCCATTGCACGCTTTTGATGTTCATACGGTGTTCTGCCGTTAGAGCCTTTTTTAGAAAAAATTTCTCCGCTGGATTTTACTTCTATGTATTCAGAATTTAAGTTCATAACTACCATCCTTATAAAATATATCACCTTTACAGTATATCACCAAATATCTGCTTTTTCAACATATTTGATATTATTCATAACGCATTTTTAACAATAATATATAAACAAAAACTTACAAAGCAATCTTACAATGTTACTTTGCAAGTTTTTGCTATTCTTCAATTAATCCTTCTTTTTTGAGTCTGCTTCTGATAGCACCTTTTGTTCTGCCGTGTTTTTTGGCGATTTTGTCTATTGGAATTCCTGCTTCGTATTCAAATCTTAATTTTTCTGTTTCTTTTTCTGTCCAAGGTTCATAGGCACCGGTTAAGCCGTTAGCTCTCATTTCAGCGACATCATATTTTTTACCTCTTTCATCATTATTGGATTTGCCATATTCTTTTATAACTCGCATAAATGCTTCTCCGTATTTCTCAAGCTTTATGCTGGTTACACCTTTTACTCTCAAAAATTCTTTAGGCGTGGTCGGCATAACCTTGCACATATCCGCAAGTGTTGCATCAGAAAAAATAAGATATCCGGGTATTCCCTTCTTCATAGCAAAATATGTTCTTACCACCTTTAGTGCATCAAATAATTCACTGTTAGTTTCATCAATATTGACTCTTTCGATATTAGATTTGAGCTTTCTTGTTTTCTTAATATTTACTTTCGCTTTACCTTTTAGCACGGGATAGCTCATTTCAGTTACTCTGAGTATCGGCTTTCCTGCTCCTACCGATATGATATACCCCTGTTCTTCCAGCTTTTCGATTATGTACTTTATTTCTGTCGGCTTTGAGTCCTTCATTATGCCAAAGGTGGATTGCTTATCAAGTCCGAAGCTTGTTATTCTTTCATTTGCCTTTCCTCGCAGAACATCGACTATCATTGTTGCGCCGAATTTCTGTCCTGTTCTGATTATGCAGGAAAGGATTTTCTGCGCTTCTATCGTAACATCTACCGTTTGAAATTTTGTAAGGCAGTTTGAGCATTTTCCGCAGTTTTCCTCTGCTTCATCTCCGAAATATCTGAGCATATAATTACGCAGACAGTCGCTTGTCCTGCAATAGAAAATCATATGCTTTAAGCGTTCTTCTTCTCTCTGCCTGAACATCTCGTTCTGCTCGGGTGTAAGCTGTGGATTCGGCTCGGTATTTTCGATAAAATATCGGCAGGTCTGCACATCTCCTGCTCCGTAAAGCAGAATACAATCCGCCTCCTGACCGTCACGTCCTGCTCTGCCTGCCTCCTGATAATAGCTTTCGATATTCTTCGGCATATTGTAGTGGATAACATAGGAAACATTTGATTTATCTATGCCCATTCCGAACGCATTTGTCGCAACCATAACCGGTTTGCGGTCATAGACAAAATCGTCCTGATTCTTAACACGCTCCTCGTCGCTCAAGCCTGCGTGATAGCGTGTTGCCGGAAAGCCGTTTTTGATGAGCAAATCACAAACACTTTCGACCCTTTTTCTCGTTGAACAATAGATAATTCCCGACTTATCCCTGCGTTCTTTTATAAGTTCAATAAGCCTGTTGTCCTTTTTGGCAGGTTTTAAAACGGAGAAAAACAGATTCGGTCTGTCAAAGCCTGTGGTCACTACGGTAGGATTATTAAGCTTTAAAATATTTATAATATCTTTTTTGACTTCATCAGTAGCGGTTGCCGTAAAAGCTCCGATTATTGGACGATTCGGGAGCATAGAAATGAATTTGTTAATATTAAGATAGCTCGGACGGAAATCCTGTCCCCAC
>JBGUUJ010000075.1:0-14674 GCA_045133455.1 Ruminococcus sp. | reverse complement strand
CTTTTTATAGTTTTTCTTCATAGCCGCAACCTTGTCAACGCTGTTTTCGTCAACAACACGCATAAGCTTGAACGGCTGTCTTGATGTTCCGAGAATTGTTCCGCCCATCGTGAGAATTCCCGAGAAATTCTCAGGCTTCATTCTTCTGTACTCCCCGTAGATAAGTCCACGATATCCGTCGATAATTCCGATTATCTCGACTCCGTCTGTTCCATAGTAATTGTACAGAGTTTTTGCTACTGCTCTGATTGTTGAGTTAAGTCCCTGACAGTCGCCTCCGCTTGTTAAAAAGCCTACTCTTTTCATTCTTCTTTTTCCTCCTTTTCAACAGGAACTATCGGTGTTCCCACCGTATTTACATAGGTTTCTTTCATTGCTGTTTTCTGTGCTTTTGAGGCAAGTTTTGAAAAATATTTCTGACAATTGAGCCTCTTTTTACCACGCTTTTCAACAGGCACATATGTCATATCCGAAAGCTGCCTGCGTGCATTTACGGTATCCTTGAACATTACTGTCACAATTTCCTGAACACGTTTCTTTAAAGCCTCGTCCTCTACAGGGAAAACAAGTTCAACTCGCTTATCGAGGTTTCTCTGCATCCAGTCTGCACTTCCCATATAGTACAGGGGATTTCCGTTGTTTTCAAATATAAATATTCTGCTGTGCTCAAGAAGCTGTCCTACAACAGAAATTACTCTTATGTTTTCGCTGAAACCCTTAACCTGAGGAACAAGGCAACAAATACCTCTTACCACAAGGTCAATCTTAACACCTGCATTTGACGCATCATAAAGCATACTGATAATTGCAGGGTCAACAAGTGAATTTACCTTTGCAGTGATTCTTGCAGGAAGTCCGAGCCTTGCGTTCTGAGTTTCGTGCTGAATCATAGCTTCAAAGAATGTTCTCATTCCGTTAGGAGCTACGATAAATTTGTTGTATTCAGGAGGAAATGAATAACCTGTGAGGACATTGAAAAGTGATGATGCGTCCACACCGTACTCCTCACGGCAGGTGAACATTCCCGTATCTGTATAGAAACGTGCAGTGCTGTCGTTGTAGTTACCCGTGCCCATATGAAGATAACGTCTGATTCCGTCATCATCACGTCTTACGACAAGACAGATTTTGCAGTGAGTTTTGAGTCCGGTCAGACCGTAAATAACGTGACAGCCAGCCTTTTCAAGCTTATTTGCCCACTGAATGTTATTTTCTTCGTCAAATCTCGCCTTGAGTTCTACAAGAACAGTTACCTGCTTGCCGTTTTCAGCGGCTTTTATGAGTGCGGCAACTATCGGAGAATTTCCGCTGACACGGTAAAGAGTCTGCTTAATTGCAAGAACCTTAGGGTCGACAGCCGCTTTTTTTACAAAGTTTACAACCACGTCGAAGCTTTCATAAGGGTGGTGCACAAGTCTGTCTTTTTCACGGATAGCCTTGAAAATATCGTCATACTCACAGAACTCAGCAGGAGGGTTTACAGGAACAATCGGCTCAAAGCACATATTCTCACAACCCTTTATTCTTGCAAACTTCGACAGGAATGTAAGGTCGAGAGGTCCCCTCTGGAAATATATTTCACGCTCTGTCACATCGAGTGACTCGATGAGAAACTCTCTGATTTCCTTATTACACTTCTTGCCGAATTCAAGTCTTACGGGAACACCTCTTTTTCTCTTGCGGATTGACTTTTTGATTTCCGCCATAAGATCCTCGGTGTCCTCATCAATGTCGAGATCTGAATCTCTTGTAATTCTGAATGCATCGTACTGCTTGATATTGTAAAGTTCAAACAATTCGTTGAGGTGCATAGCAATTACTTTTTCAAGAAGAATGAACGCTCTTCCCTCGCCTGAGGGAAGTTCAAGAAATCTCGGCAGAATTGAAGGCACCTGCACCAGTGCAAAAAACTCCTCGTTGTTTAAATTTGTAAGCCTTACTGCAATGTTAAGGCTCTTGTTTGCAAGAAGCGGAAACGGTCTGCTTGTGTCAACCGCCATAGGTGTGAGAACAGGGAACACTTCTCTTCGGAAATAATCGCTGATAAACTCCCTCTGGTCTGCATCAAGCTCATCTGTTTCAAGAAAAATAATTCCGTTTGCTTTCAGTGCAGGAATAATTGAACGGTTATAGCAGTTATACTGCTTCTTAGCAAAATCGTGTATTTTCTCAGATAACTTTTCCATTACCTGAGCAGGTGTAAGTCCTGAGGCATCGGGAGTTTTTGTTCCGTGATGAATTCTGTCAAGAACACCTGCAACACGAACCATAAAAAATTCATCGAGGTTTGACGCAGTAATCGACAGAAAATTACATCTTTCCATAATGGGATTATCCTTCTTGACAGCCTCTTCAAGAACTCTCTTATTGAAGTCAACCCAGCTCAGTTCCCTGTTATTATAAGGCATCTTCTGCCACTTGTTTATATTTTTCACTTTTTCGGATTTCTTTTTATTATCATTTGCCGACATTCTATCACCGCCTGTAAATATACATATTTATTATATTACGTTTTTTATAATAATTCAAGCAATTTATATAAAAATCAGTGTCGATTTACATAGTTTTTACAAATTATTTACCGAAAAAGTGAGTACCTCGCACAGCAACGTGACGACGGTCACAATCAACCTTTCATTTCCAAGAAGTTTTCTATAATTAAAAAAGACGATACCGCTTTCACAGTATCGTCTTTGTTCTGTAATATTAATAAGTAAGATATGTCTGCATACTTGTTGCGTCCATTACTGAAATTCGTCCGTCAAAGTTAAAGTCACAATAATTAATCTGTTCGTCAGTCAATGTTGTGAGGTCGGACAAATATTTCTGCAACAGTGTAACATCAAAAATATTTATGATACCGTTGCAATCAATATCTCCTACACCGAGTCCTGACGGTTTTGTTGTTACAGGCTCTGTGGTCGGTGCAACTGTTGTAGGTGCAACAGTAGTCGGCTGTGTTGTCGGAGCCGCAGTAGTTGCCTGAACACATTCGCAATATGTCATTGCAACCCAACCGCTTTTGCCGTTGTATGTTGTGTAGCCCCAGTTGTAGTAAGCATCAGACTTCACCTCTGTAACCTTAATCTGCGTACCGCTCGGGATTGTACACAGTACGCTGTTGCCTGTGCCCACACCGCTTCTCATATTGAGAGCGTCAGTTGTTTTGTAAGTACCCGTTTTGTAGGTAATCGGAATTGTCGGCTTTGTAGTTTCAGCTTGTCCGCCTGAGAAATCGCCTAAGTAGATATAACCCTGAAAATTCCACCAGCTTAAACCACCTGCATTTGAATCGCTTGTACTTGCATATGACAGATAGAAATTCGTTCCGCTGTAAGCTGAGTTTGAGAATGTAATCTGACCATTTTCAATTTTTTCAACAACCGCAACGTGTCCGCCACCGCCGTTATACGCCCAGCAGGCAATTGCACCGATTTTCGGTGTACTGCCATAGCTGTAGTAGCCGTTGGTTTTGTTGTAGCCGTACCAGTTTTCAGCGTTGCCCCAGGAAAGTTTCGGTTCACTGCCGAGAATTTCGTAAGCTCTGCCGTAGGCATATGCAGTACAGTTAGGCATACCCCAGCCGTATTTATAGAACACGTTCAAATCTGAATAATAATATTTATTTGATGAAGCAGGTGCGGAAAGTCTTGGTGAAAATGTTGTAGCCGCACTTGCAAAAATAGACATTGAGAAAACGGTTGAAAAAAGAATTGCAACAGTTAGAATCACCGCTGAACCTTTTTTAAGAATTTTTTTCTTCAAAGAAACACCCTTTCATTAGAAATAATATTTTGATTTTGTGTGAGTTATTTTTCTTCTGGAAAAGATTACTAAATTGTAACCTTATTATATTTTACCATAATACCACTAATAAATCAAAGAGTATTTGCACTAATAAAAGGGATTTTTTGCATATATATTTACAGCACATTTAACAAACAAAAACAGTTTCTTATAACTCAAAAGAGACTGTTACCAAATCTGATAACAGTCTCTTTTGCTTTATAGAAATCGCTCGGTCACAGAAGGTCTGACAAAACTTCACCAACAGAAGTTGTTAAAGTCGAGAAGTAGAGCTTTAATAAAACACCAACATCTTTAACGAAAAAATATCAACCTGTCTGCACGAATGCGTGTGAGGCACTCGCTTTTATTTTTTAAGAGTTTTTACAACTGTAGTTATCATCTCAAGCACGAGTGCAAAGAGAATTACCACAAGCAGGAACATCTGGAAATTGCTGAAAAAATTAATTATAACCGTTTCATCGAATACTTTACTGAGCATTTCTGATAACTGCGGATTCATAATGTTTGTACCCAAGAGCCAGATTGATGTCAGTACTACCGTGATAACATCCGTAACTACTGTTGTTATCATAACCTTTTTGCAGAATCTGCCTTCCATCAGTTTTACAATATCTCTCGTCAATCCGCATACAGTAAAAAGAACAATGAAAATCCAAGACGCCTGAATTACTTCAACATTGAAAAGAGGAATAAACCCTGTTGCTTCTGTTACTACAAAACCTATAATCTGAGGTGCAAAGAGAAATAATATCAAAAATACCATTGAGAAAACTATTCCTACAATTGAATCTGCCTTAGAGATTTTCTTTTTTTTGCTCGGAACAGACGGAAGATTATCAAAATCAAAATCGTTGGCGATATTAATTTTGATGCCCTTGTGGTAGCATACTGCAAAAATGACTGTTATTACAGTAAACACAACTGCAAGAGAATCGACTGTATTTCCTAACCAAGCAAATACGCCCTCGTACCAAACAGGTGTGGGATTTACGATTGATGAAATTACTGTAGCAATTGCCATTCCGATTACCACACTGATTAAGACAATCTTTAAAACAAACTTGTAATCGTTAAAGTACGGATAACCTATGAGGCAATCCTTTCCCTCTTCAGTGTACTTTTCATAAAGTTCCTTAGGTGTTCCAAGCTCCGTAAGGACAACACGAATGTCCTTTTCTGTCGGTGTTACATCTCCGCAACGTTCAAGAAGCATATCGTCAATAAGTGTTTCGAGTTCCGCTGACACGTCATTTCTCATTTTTGACGGCAATCTTTTTGTAACCGCATAAATATATCTCGCAATTAAATCATTTTTCATTCTGACTATCCTCCAATAATCTGTCCATATTTGCTGAGAAAGTTCTCCAATTAACAATAACCTTTTCAAGGACAATTTTTCCGTCCTCGGTTATCGAATAATACTTTCTGGGTTTTGCTTCGCTAGTTTCCCACTCACTTTTCAGAAGTCCCTGAGTTTCAAGCCTTCTCATAAGCGGATACAATGTGTTTGCTTCAATCGGAATATCATTTTCCTGAAGTTTCTTTACAAGGTTGTATCCGTACATAGGTTCTTTAAGCTGACTCAGAACCAAAAGAATTAAAGTTCCTCTTCTAAGTTCCAGAACAAGACCTGATACTATTTCGTTGTGATCCATTATTCTCACCTCACACTTTGTTGTGTTATATATTATACTGTGTATCACACAATATGTCAAGTATTTAAATAATATTTTTTTTAAAATTATAATAAATTTCTTTAGTAAGGGTCCATTCAAGGACAAAAACAGGCGTTTTACTCCAATGGCAGTACAAAAATCAGTAATTTTCAGTTATAATTTATCACGTTTTATGAGGTCAAAAATACATAGTGAAAAGACAGTCAGCCTCATAAAACAAAAGGGGTTGCTCGATTTTGAGACAGCCCCTTACTTATTATATTTTCAGTTTTATATGAAATAATATTGAAGTACATCAGTATGTACGTTACATACTGTAGAAAAGGCGCCTTCGAGTCTCTTCCGGCGCGGAAAATATGATAAAATATAAAACCCTCATTCCGAAGAATGAGGGTTTTGGTGCGCCTTGTTTATAGGAAAAATCCCGCCTCGTCTTTTGCGGTGTCTTGCTATCGAAAACGTTCCATCTGCGCTCTCGCTAAAAACAGTCCACAGGACTGTTTTATTAACGCTCGCCTTCAAGTCTCTTCCGGCGCAGAAAATTTGATAAAATATAAACCCTCATTCCAAAGAATGAGGGTTTTGGTGCGCCGGAAGAGACTCGAACTCCCGACCTTCTGATTCGTAGTCAGACACTCTATCCAGCTGAGCTACCGGCGCATATGCGGTTGATTTCCAACCGCAATTAGTATGATACCATACTTTTAAATAAAATGCAAGTGTTTTTTAATCTTTTAAATCAAAAAATGCGAAAAATGCTCTGTATGCCATATAAACGTCAGTTTTTGACACAATTTCAAACGGAGCGTGCATTGAAAGCACAGGCACACCAAGGTCAACCACGTCAACATTCATATTTGCAACGTACTTGGCTATTGTTCCGCCGCCTCCGAGGTCAACTCTTCCAAGTTCACCTACCTGCCAGAGGATATCGTTCTCTTCGAGCATTGCTCTGATTTTTCCCATATACTCAGCTGAAGCGTCTGATGTGTCATACTTTCCGCCGTGTCCTGTGTATTTTGAAATGATTACGCCATTGTTGATAAAAGATGTGTTCATTGTCTCGAACGCTGAAGCATATGTCGGGTCAAATGCCGCATTCACGTCTGCCGAAAGGCATGTACTCTTTGAGAGAGCTCTGTAACCATCAATTCCGTCCTGCTTTGCAAGGTCATAAATGAAAAATCTGAGGAAGTCGCTCTGCATACCTGTGTTACCGTCACTGCCGACCTCTTCCTTGTCTGCAAGATATGTTATGCAGGTCTGCTCAGGAGTCTGAACATCAACAGCCGCCATAAGTGCAGGATAAGCGCAAACTTTGTCATCGTGACCGTAACCGCCAATCATACTTGCATCAAAACCGATATCCTTTGACTTATATGAAGGAACAAGACAAAGCTCTGCGGAAAGGAAATCGCCCTCGCAGATTCCGTACTTATTATTGAGAATTGACATTACATTTAACTTTACAAGGTCTTTTTCTTCGTCCTTTGTATCATAAGGACGTGAGCCAACGAGAACATTCAGATCCTCGCCTGTGAAAACTTTGTTCATAGGCTTTGTAGCCTGTTCCTGTGCAAGGTGCGGAAGAAGGTCTGTAATGCAGAAGCAGGATTCATCGTCCTCGTCACCCCAGCAGATATCAACCTTTGTACCATCGAGTTTTACGATTGTTCCGTGAAGTGAAAGCGGAATTGCTGTCCACTGATACTTTTTAAGACCGCCGTAATAGTGAGTCTTGAAAAGTGCAAGATTATTTGCTTCATAGAGAGGATTAGGCTTGAGGTCGATTCTCGGTGAATCGATGTGCGCAATTGCAAGACGTGCACCGTTTTTGACACCGTTCTTACCGATTACGGCAAGGGCTACAGCCTTATCTCTGTTTATGCAGTAAACCTTGTCTCCTGCTTTGTACTGAGCATCAACATCATATTTAGTAAATCCTGCCTTCTCGGCAAGTTCAACAGAGTAGCGCACCGCTTCTCTTTCAATTGGTGAATTATCAAGAAACTTTTTATAGCCTTTGCAAAATTCATCTGCCTTTTTGATTTCTTTCTTTGACAGAGCCTTAATTCCCTTTGATTCTGTCATCATAATTTTCTCTTTAAGTTTTGCTGTCTTTGACTTTTCATCAGCCATTGTAATCAATCCTTTCCGTGTTTATTATAAACAATTATATATTATTATCTGAATAATAGAGCTTTATATACATTCCCTTTGCGCTTTCAACCTTATCAACATAGTTGCTTGTTTCCGGATAAGGTATATTATCAAGCGTAATACCGTCACTGCTGTATTCTGGATTTTCAAGCCAATCTCCCACGACAAATCCTGCATTGTAAGCGGCAACTGCACAGATTTCGTCCTCATACAAATCGTAGAAATATCTGAGCAGATAGCAACCGTAATCAATACAGATTTCGGGATTGAACAAATCCTCTGTATCATACTGACCTGCACAGCCACGTTTTTCCTGAAGCCATTCAAACGACGACGGCATCATCTGCATTATTCCGCAAGCGCCTACAGCAGACTCGGCTTCGGGGTTAAAACTGCTTTCAGTGCGTATAACAGCATAAACAAGAGCAGGATCAAGGTTGTATTCTTCCGCAGATTTTTCCACATATTCACTGTATTTCAAAGGATAACTTGCCTTTTCAAATCCATTTTTGGTATCTTCATAATAGTTTGTAACAAAAAACACAATTGAGCCTGCAAAAATCGCCAGAACAACAAGCCATATCAGGAATTTCAATCCTCTTCTGCTTTTTCGTCTGTATCGACGAGTTGCTTTTGGCATTGTATCACCTCTTGTTTATTACGTTTTTAATCAGATTTTCAGCCTGTTTTTCGAGTTTTTCAACGCTGTCGTTATTTTCAATTATATAATCAGAATTTTTCCTGAAAAATTCTTCAGAAAGCTGAGCGTTGATTCTCAACTCAGCCTGTTCTTCGGTTATATTATCACGCTTGCAAATACGGTTTATGCGGATTTCTCTGTCTGCCACTACGCTTATGACAGCATCGCAGATTACCTGAGCATTGCTTTCAAAAAGCTGAGGAGCGTCATAAATTACAGTATTTACACCCTCACTGACGACTTTTTTAACTTCGCACAGAAACTCCGCCATAACAAACGGGTGAACGATTCTGCTGAGCATTTCAGTGTTTTCAGCAGATGAGAAGGCTCTCTGAGCGAGGATTTTTCTGTCAGGTGTTCCGTCAGAATTTATGACATCTGCACCGAAGACTGAAGAAATTGTTCTCAGGCACGGAGAATTGCTATCATAAATTTTTCTGACGAGCAAATCGGCATTTACAACCTTGCAGTCGTGTTTTTCAAAGCACCTTGCAACTGTGCTTTTACCCGAACCACTCTGACCTGTGAGACCGATTATTCTGCATCTACTCAACGTCAATCACCTTGAATCCTGCGGCTCTTATCAGCCTGTTGTACACAGCCATTCCGACTCCGTCAACCTTGGGCAGACGTGAATAGACTGTCGTGATATCGTTATCTTCGTCAATCTTTCTCAGCTCATCAAAAAGTTTCTGAGCGTGGGAAATGTAATCGTTCCTTTTTCCGAGGGAAAAAGTTTTTACATTCAGAAGCGGAATATCCTCGTCACAGCAGAGTGCACCGACTCCGTCTCCTGAATTTTTGTTTACATATTCAATATACTCGCCGTCATTGCAATTAAGAAGTATAACATCAGCTTTCGGCGAATAATGCTTGTACTTCATTCCCGGACTTGCTGCCTCTTCGTTTTCTCCGAGCATATGCAGAACTGCATTGTCAACCTCTACTTTTCCCAGAACCTTTCTGAGCTGTTCAACGGTGATTCCGCCCGGTCTGAGGACTCTCGGAACATCGCCTGCAACCGTAATTACGGTGCTTTCAAGACCGACTTCACAAGCTCCGCCGTCAAAGACAGCCTCTATTCTGCCGTCTAAATCGTCCATAACGTGCTTAGCCGTTGTAGGACTCGGTGAGCCTGACAGATTTGCGGACGGTGCGGCAAGAGGTCTTTGCGCAGTGCGGATAATTGCCTGAGCAAGAGGGTGGCTCGGAAAACGGATTGCAACCGTATCAAGCTTGTTTGTGACTTCAAACGGAACCGCATCCGACTTTTTCATTATAATAGTCAGAGGTCCGGGCCAGAAATTATCGGCAAGTTTTCTTGCACTTTCGGGAATTTCACGCACAAGGTTGTAGCGTGTTATGTCGTCAAAATCCGCAATATGAACAATCAGCGGATTGTCAGACGGTCTGCCCTTTGCTTTGAATATTTCGGAAACTGCTTTCGGATTAAGCGCATCAGCCGCCAAGCCGTAGACTGTTTCCGTAGGTATACCGACAAGTCCGCCGTTTCTGAGGATTTGTGCGGCTTTTTCTATGTTAAGTTGTGAATTTTCAAGCAATAATGTTTTCAATGCCTTCACCTGATTTATGACTGCATACTTTCCTTGAGCTTTTCGGCACGGTCAGCCGTTATGAGAGCGTCGATAACCTCGTCGAGGTTGCCGTTTACGATGTCCTCAAGCTTGTAAAGTGTGAGTCCGATTCTGTGGTCGGTAAGTCTGCCCTGTGGGTAGTTGTAGGTACGGATACGTTCGCTTCTGTCGCCGGTGCCGACCTGTGATTTTCTGTCTGCGGCAATTTCGCTTGCCTGTTTATCCTGCTTTTCCTTTAAAAGACGGCTTTTCAGAACTTTGAGAGCCTTGTCCTTATTCTTGTACTGACTTCTCTCGTCCTGACATTCAACAACTGTTCCCGTAGGAATGTGAGTAATTCTGATAGCAGAACTTGTCTTGTTGATATGCTGACCGCCTGCACCGCTTGAACGGAAGGTGTCTATCTTCAAATCGTTGGGATCAATTTCAAGTTCAACGTCCTCGGCTTCGGGAAGAACCGCTACCGTAGTTGTTGAGGTGTGAACTCTGCCCTGACTTTCGGTTTCGGGAACACGCTGAACACGGTGAACACCGCTTTCATATTTAAAACGTGAATATGCACCCTCGCCCTCAATCATAAATGAGATTTCCTTATAACCGCCGAGTTCGGTTTCGTTGACATTGACCACCTCTACCCTGTAGCCCCTTTTCTCGGCATACATAGAGTACATTCTGAAAAGCACCGCACTGAACAGCGCAGATTCCTCACCACCTGCACCGCCACGAATTTCAACGATAACGTTGCGTTCATCGTTGGGGTCTTTTGGAAGAAGTAAAATTTTCAGCTTTTCGGAAAGCTCTTCAATGCTCTGCTTTGCCTCGTCGAGTTCAGCCTGCGCAAGCTCTTTTAGCTCAGTGTCTGAGGTTTCCGCAAGGATTTCAAGACTCTCCTTTTCGGTTTCAACAGCCTGCTTGTACTCCCGATAGGCAAGCACAATTTCTTCAATTGATTTGAGTTCTTTCATTACCTTCTGAAACTCTTCGGGGTCAGCCGCAACCGACGGCTCGTAGAGTCGCTGAGAAAGTTCTGAATATCTTTTATCAAAAATTTCTATCTTTTCAAACATAGTTATTCTACCCTGTCATCTGTAATTACGGTTCTGATATTTTTCTCGATTTTGTTGCGTGGAACCATAACTTCTCTTCCGCATTTTTCGCATCTGATTTTCAAATCCATTCCCACACGCAGGATTTCAAATGTTTTACAGCCGCAGGGATGAAGTTTTTTCATCTCGACACGGTCGCCGACGTTTATATTCAAGAAAAACACCTCCAAACTGATTTAACTTATATTATACATCAAATCACGTTAAATATCAACCACGGATAACCGGGTGAAATCTTTGGGATAATTTTGAAATTTCCCTTGTCAAAGGGAGGTTGGCAGGTTTGCCGTGTCGGAGAGAGTAGAAAACTCCCTATTACCAATTGGCAACAGGGAGTTTTTGAATTAGTTCAGATTTTTAACAACTTTTTTGATTCTTTCAACTGCTTCGATTGTGTTATCTCTGTCACCGAATGATGTGAGTCTGAAATAACCTGCTCCGTTTTCGCCAAAACCTTCGCCTGGTGTGCCCACTACATTTGCCTCCTGCAACAGGAAGTCAAAGAACTCCCAGCTTCCCATATTATTCGGGCACTTGAGCCAGATGTAGGGTGAATTTTTTCCGCCTGTGTAGTAGATTCCGAGTTCATCAAGTGCAGAAGCGATGATTCTTGCATTCTCCTGATAGTATGCGATGTTCTCTTTAATCTGCTTTTGTCCCTCTTCACTGAAAATTGCGGCTGCGGCACACTGTACAGGCCACGAAACACCGTTGAACTTTGTAGCCTGACGACGATACCATAAATTGTAGATATTGTGTCCGTCACGCTCAAGTTCTCTCGGGATTACTGTGTATCCGCAACGTGTTCCTGTGAATCCTGCTGTCTTTGAGAGCGAGCACATCTCGATTGCGCACTGTCTTGCACCCTCGATTGCAAAGATTGAACGTGGCAAATCTTCTGTGATAAATGCTTCATATGCGCTGTCATAGAGAATGATTGCGTCATTTTCAAGCGCATAATCAACCCACATTCTGAGCTGTTCCTCTGTGTATGCTGAACCTGTAGGATTGTTCGGCGAACAAAGGTAGATTATATCAGCCTTTACGCTGTTGTCAGGAAGTGCGGCAAAGCCGTTTTGCTGATTTGATGCGGCATAGATTATCTTTCTGCCTGACATCACGTTTGAGTCAACGTATACGGGATATACAGGGTCGGTTACGAGAACTGTGTTGTCCTTGTCAAAGATATCACCGATGTTTCCGCAGTCAGACTTTGCTCCGTCTGACACAAAAATTTCGTCTGCCGAAACCTCAACTCCAAAACTTTTGTAATAATCCGAAATGGCTTTTCTGAGGAATTCGTAGCCTTCATAATCGGGATATCCCTTGAAAGTCTCCTTGTGTGCAAGGTCATCTGCACCTTTTTTCATCGCTTCAACGGCTACAGGAGGCAAAGGAAGTGTTACGTCACCGATTCCGAGTTTTATAATTTTCTTATCGGGATTTGCTGATGCATATTCTGATGTTTTTCTTGCTACATCTGCAAAAAGATAGTTTGGTACAAGATTGTCAAAATTTCTGTTGATTTTCATATTATCTGTCCTTTCGTATTTGATTTACGTTACGTCAAGTGAAAAAACTTTCTGCCCAATATTAAAAGAGGCGAACAACATAGTTCGCCCCTTTGCGTTGATTGATTAATTATATACCGCATTTTCTGTATTTATGAGCTTCTTTGCTCCGAAAATGCAGATTTTTTATTATAAGTTAAACTTCAACTTCGCCTTCAAATACTCTTTCAGCATTACCTGTCATATAAACAGTTTCGTCTGTGTATTTGATGATAAGGTCACCGCCGAGAAGCTTAACCTTGATGTCCTCGCCCTTCTTACAGAAGCCGTTTTCACAAGCCGCTACTGCAACTGCACAAGCACCTGTTCCGCAAGCCCATGTTTCGCCTGAACCACGTTCCCATACTCTCATCTTGATTGTATTGTCATCGAGAACTGTTACAAACTCTGTGTTCACTCTGTCAGGGAAAAGCTTGTCTGTTTCAAACATAGGACCTATCTTTTCGATGTCGAGATTGTCGATATCATCCATAAATACTACGCAATGCGGGTTACCCATTGATACGCAAGTGATGTTGTATTCCTTATCACCGATTGTTACAGGTTCGTTTACAACCTTGTCCTTGTTGATTTTTACAGGAATCTGCTTAGGATCAAGAACTGCCTTGCCCATATCAACTCTGAGTCTTGTAACTTCACCATTTGAAGCGTAAGCCTTGAGAGTTTTGATACCGCTGAGTGTTTCGATTGTGATTTCGTCCTTCTCGTTATAATCAACCATACCGTGGTCATAGAGGAACTTACCTACGCAACGGATACCGTTACCGCACATTGCACCCTCTGAACCGTCACAGTTGAACATCTTCATCTGTGCATCTGCAACCTTTGACGGAGCTACTAAAATTACACCGTCACTGCCGATTCCAAAGTGTCTGTCTGAAAGTCTTACTGCAAGTGCTTCAGGGTTGTTGATAAAGCTCTCAAATGTGCTGAAGTAGATGTAGTCGTTGCCGATACCCTGCATCTTAGTAAACTTGAGTGTCTGCTTAGTATCTCTCATATTGTTGATATCAACAAGCTCTGTGCTGTGCTGTGTGTAATGGCTCTTAAGACAATCTGCAAGTGCATTTGCAGTGTCGAGAGATGTAAGACAAGGAATGTTTCTTTCAACAGTCTTTCTGCGGATCTTAACTGAATCTCTTGACGGGATTCTGCCCTTTGCAGATGTTGAAATTACATACTGAATCTTGCCTGACTCGATGAGTGTGAGTGTATTGTCTGTCTTTGACTCGTGAATCTTCTTGACTGCAACTGCATCAATGCCGTACTTTGTGAGCACTTCGCTTGTGCCTTCTGTAGCATAGATCTTGAAGCCGAGGTCATAGTATTTCTTGGCAATCTCACCGATTTCTGATTTATCTGAATTACGAACTGTGATGAATACACCGCCGTTTTTCTTCATCTTGTAGCCTGCTGCAATAAGACCCTTGTAAAGAGCCTCTTCAAGTGTTCCCGCAATACCGAGAACCTCACCTGTTGACTTCATTTCAGGTCCGAGGTGGTTATCTACGTTGATGAGCTTTTCAAAGCTGAATACAGGCACCTTAACTGCAATGTATGGGCTCTTTCTGTAAAGACCTGTGCCGTAACCCATATCCTTGAGCTTTTCTCCGAGCATAGCCTTTGTTGCAAGGTCAACCATCGGAACACCTGTTACCTTACTGATGTAAGGAATTGTTCTTGATGAACGTGGGTTAACCTCGATTACATAGAGTTCATCGTTATAGATGAGGTACTGAATGTTTACAAGACCCTTTGTCTGAAGCTCGATTGCGAGGTTTTTGGAACTTTCGATGATAATGTCAGTCATTTCATCTGAAAGGTTCCATGCAGGATATACTGCGATTGAGTCACCTGAGTGTACGCCTGCACGCTCAATGTGCTCCATAATACCAGGAATAAGGATATCTTCGCCGTCGCAAATTGCATCAACTTCGATTTCCGTTCCCTGTAAATATTTATCAATAAGAATTGGATTTTCAATGTTCTGAGCAAGGATCATTGCCATATATTCCTTGACATCGTCCTCGTTGAAAGCGATGATCATATTCTGACC
>JBGUUJ010000074.1:0-2711 GCA_045133455.1 Ruminococcus sp. | reverse complement strand
CTGTCTGCCAGTCATTGCAGTGGATAATATCGGGATGGAAGTCAATGTACGGAAGCATTTCAAGAATTGCTCTTGAGAAGAACGCAAATCTCTCTGCATCGTCATAGTGACCGTAAAGAGTACCTCTCTTGAAGTAGTATTCATTGTCAATGAAGTAGTATGTACAGTCGTTCCATCTTGCCCAGAAAAGTCCGCAGTACTGATGACGCCATGCTACAGGAACTGTGAAGTTTGTGATGAAGTTGAGTGAATTTCTGAGCTCCTGCGGAATAGTGCCGTAAAGCGGAACTACGATTCTGCAATCCTGACCCTTTCTGCAAAGAGTATGCGGTAAACTGCCTGCTACATCAGCAAGTCCGCCGCTTCCGCAGTAAGGATTTGCCTCTGAGGTACAGTATAAAATTCTCATATGTTTTTCCTCCTATTAAACAACAGATTTTTTTGCGATATAAATAGGATAAGAATCAAATCCCATTAACGAACGTCCGTCTTTAATCGTAACGTCCTTATCTATTATAACATAATTTAAATTGGTACCGCAACCGATCTTCGTATCCTGCATTACGATACAGTTACTGAGCTTTGCGCCCTCACCAACATAAACACCCTTTGAAATTACGCAGTTTTCAACTTCACCGTTGATAACACAGCCCTGAGCAATGATTGAGTTCTTAACACTGCTTGTGAGTCCGTATCTTGAAGGAGCGTCGTCTCTTACCTTTGTATAGATAGGACGCTTGGGATTGAAGAGGTCATCTCTTACTTCCTTTTTCATAAGATCCATATTGAACTCAAAGTAATCATTAACTGAGCTGATTTCTGCGCAGTAACCCTTGTTTTCATAACCGAAAACTCTTTTCTTCCCGATTGAATTCTGAATTATACGCTTGATATCAAGCTGATTTATGCTAAGATTTTTTCTGATTCCTTCCATAAGAAGGTCTTTTTTAACAAGAACAGAACCGTAAGCGTGGTTAACCTCTTCATCAGTAGTTTCAGGTTTTATAAACACCTGATTAACCGTGCCGTCTTCCGCAACATCAATTGTAATAGGATTTTCATAACCCTTAGGTACA
This sequence comes from Ruminococcus sp., assembly GCA_045133455.1. Classification (GTDB taxonomy): domain Bacteria; phylum Bacillota; class Clostridia; order Oscillospirales; family Acutalibacteraceae; genus Ruminococcoides. The sequence continues at coordinate 1,635 of JBGUUJ010000074.1, read as the reverse complement.
ACACATCTATTGTAAATAAGAGTGATGTCAGCATTGTGCTTTGAATGAAAATCAAAAACAGGGTTATAGTCTATATTTGTAACAATATTGCCTGCTTCTATCAAAACATATTCCTCACGGCAATTCTCAATGTAGCCGTGCATATTGTAGATTGATTCAACGTAGTTTGAAAGAGTCTGACCGCCGTACGGAGGAAGAATTGTGAGATTGCTTCTTCTCTTTGAAAGGTCATACGCACTGCCTGAACCGACGTGATCCATAAGTGACATAAAGTTGTTCTTTGCAACAATTCCGACATTATTGATACCTGAATTGGACATATTTGAAAGCACAAAGTCAATGAGTCTGTACTTTCCGCCTATCGGAATACTTGCAGTTGTACGGGAATTGGCAAGCTCGGAAATTTTGTCATCAAGAGTTCCTGCAAAAATAAAACCAAGAACGTTATTACTTCTCATCGCCTGTCACCTCCGCATTACTTTCAATCATTTCCTTAGCTTTTACAAAGGCATTTTCTGCAATTACAGTATTCTCACCGATTACGGTAATGCCCCAGTCTTCACGCTTTTCAACATCTTCAGGCTTCTGACCTACTCTTGCGTTCTTACCCACAACGGTATTCTCCGCAACGATTGCATACTGAACAACCGCTCCCTCTTCTATTACAGCCCCCGGCATAATGATTGAAGAATTGACAGTAGCATTTTTGCCGATTGTTACACCTGAGAACAGAATTGAAAATTCAAGATTACCGAAAACATTACAGCCGTCAGCCACAAGTGAATTCTGAATTACTGCGTCGCAAGAAACATAGTGCGGAGGCATCATAGGATTGCGTGAATAAATATCCTTGAGGTCAAGTGTGGATTTCGGGTCGAGCAAATCCATATTTGCTTCCCAGAGGCTGTCAATTGTTCCGACATCTTTCCAGTAACCTTCAAACGGATAGGCAAACATTCTCTCCCCTGCATCAAGCATTGCAGGAAGAACATCCTTGCCGAAGTCGTGACAGGAATCTGTCTTTGCGTCGTCTTCAGTGAGATACTTTCTCAGTTTCTGCCAGCTGAAAATGTAGATACCCATTGAAGCGTTTGTGCTCTTAGGATGCTCAGGCTTCTCGTCGAATTCATAGATTTTGCCGTCCTCGTATGTATTGAGAATTCCGAATCTTGAAGCCTCTTCCATAGGAACATCAATTACTGCAATTGTGCAGGCTGCGTCCTTTTCCTTGTGGAAATCCAGCATCTTGTTGTAGTCCATTTTGTAGATGTGGTCACCTGAAAGAATAACTACATATTCAGGGTCATAACGGTCAATATAATTTATATTCTGATAAATTGCATTGGCTGTACCTGAATACCAGTCGGCACCGTCAACAGCTTGATAGGGGCTGAGACAGTTCACACCTGAATGCATTCCGTCAAGATCCCAAGGTTCACCGTTTCCGATGTACTCATTGAGAATAAGGGGCTGATACTGGGTGAGGATTCCCACAGCCTCAATTCCCGAATTTACGCAGTTTGACAATGGAAAGTCAATAATGCGATATTTTCCGCCGAACGGAACGGCGGGTTTAGCCAGCTTTTTTGTAAGCACGCCAAGACGTGAGCCCTGACCGCCTGCAAGAAGCATAGC
>JBGUUJ010000073.1:0-4079 GCA_045133455.1 Ruminococcus sp. | reverse complement strand
AATAATTTTAAGAATACGATGATTGGTTTTATTGTAGGACTTGCGACATCTTGCATTATAGCAGTTCTTCTGGAACTTATTGATACTACAATCAAGGCAGATGACGATATTCAGGAGATGTACGGAATTCCGGTATTCTCGGAAATTCCTGATTTTGAAACTCAGAACAGGTGACAGATATGAAGAAAAAGCTTTCAAAAAATAAAAATAAAGCGGAAATATCAGGCGGAACTTTGACTGATAAGAGTAAGTTTGCGATTGTAGAGTCATATAAGTCTGCAAGAACAAATATTATGTTTTCGCTTTCCGCATCGGAGAAAAAAGTTTTTGCAGTATCAAGCTACTCAAAAGGTGAGGGTAAAAGTACTGTTTCAGCCAACCTTGCGATTTCATTCTCAAAAATGGAACAGAGGGTATTACTTGTTGACTGTGACCTTCGTCGTCCTAATGTTCATAATATTTTCAAGATTGACCATACAAAAGGTCTTTCAAATGTAATCGGAAAAATGATAAGTTTTGAAGATGCAGTAAAACGTGATGTTCTTCCGAATCTTGATATACTTCCGTCGGGCACTGTACCTCCTAATCCTTCAGAGTTGATGTGTTCAAGCACTTTTGTCAATTTGATTAACAGACTGACTGAAGAATACGACTACATTATCTTCGATACTCCTCCAATCGGAGTGGTTGCAGACGCATTGCTTCTCAAAGACCTTATAGCAGGTTTCGTTGTTGTTGTTCGTGAGCGTTCAACGACACACGGTGATTTGCAGAAGTTTCTTGACAGCGTAAAGCTTGCAGATTCAAAGGTGCTCGGATTGATTGAAGTTGGCTGTACTGTCAATCAGAAGAGAGGCAGAAAGGGATATTATTACTATCAATACTATTGATAAACAGCAAAATATTACAGACTTACGAACTTTGAACAAAAACAGACTCGTAAGTCTGCTTTTTTTTGTCATCTTAAAAATGCAAGTTTGCAGAAAAATACTTGCATTTTCTTTATCTATGCATTAAAATATATTAGGATTTTAAAAGATTTTTTGCAATGAAATTTTAAGGAGATAGCAAAATGAATTATTTGAACAGCAACAGAGAAGATGTAAAAAAGGAATATGAAGGACTTCTTGCACAGTATGAGGACGTAAAGGGCAAGGGACTCAACCTTAATATGGCAAGAGGAAAGCCAAGTAAAGAACAGCTTGACCTTTCACTCGATCTTCTTGATGTACTCAACAGCAAGTCGGATTTTGTAGGAGCAGACGGTATGGATTGCCGTAACTACGGTATTCTTGAAGGTATAGATGAATGCAGACAGTTTTTCGGGAAAATTCTCGGAGTAGATTCAAAGAACGTAATGATCGGCGGTAGTTCAAGCCTCAATATGATGTTTGATACAATCACTTGTATGATGACAAAGCCGATTGCAGATGGTTGCAAGCCTTGGTATGAAGTTAAGAACAGAAAGTTCCTCTGTCCTTCACCCGGTTATGACCGTCATTTCGGTATCACAGAATATTATGGCTTTGAGCTTATCACTGTACCTATGACAGAAAATGGTCCTGATATGGACGTCGTAGAAAAGCTTGTAGCAAATGACGATTCAATCAAGGGTATATGGTGCGTTCCTAAGTACTCAAATCCACAGGGTTACACATACAGCGATGAAACAGTAAGAAGATTTGCTGCATTGAAACCAGCTGCAAAGGATTTCAGAATAATGTGGGATAATGCATACTGCATTCACGATATCAACGATACACCTGACTCACTCCTCAATATCTTTGATGAGTGCAAGAAGAACGGAACAGAAGATATGGTAATCACATTCTGTTCAACATCAAAAATCACATTCCCTGGTGCAGGTGTAGCAGCAATGGCTGCATCAGACAATAATATGAAGGTGTTCCTCGACAGATACAACTACGAAGTAATCAGCTATGATAAGGTAAATATGCTCCGTCACATTAAGTATTTCAAGAATTTTGACGGTATTATGGCTCATATGCAGAAGCATAAGGAAATACTCAGACCGAAGTTTGAAATTGTAATTGATACACTCAATGATCAGATTAAAGAAGAAGGATTTGCACAGTGGACGAATCCTAACGGAGGTTATTTTATCAGTATTGACGTACTTCCGGGTACTGCAAAGAGAGTAGTACAGCTCTGTAAGGAAGCAGGTGTAGTTCTTACAGGTGCAGGTGCAACATATCCTAACGGAATAGATCCTGAGGATAAGAACATCAGACTCGCACCGACATTCCCGACTACAGAGGAACTTGCAACAGCAATGGGCGTATTCTGCATCTGTGCAAAGCTTGCTGCTTGTGAAAAGTTGTTAGCTGAGTAATACTAAGCTGTAAGTAACCGATAAAAAGATATAAAATTTGCCAAATTAAAATATTTTATATCAAATATTTCTATATCCATTGACATTTTTGGAAAAAAATTTTATAATAACTCTGTTACGTCTGTAATTATGCAAAGTAGCAGAGTTATTTTGCATATAAAGCAGACAATTATTAGACGGAGGTTTCAAAGGCATGAAAAGAGTTCCAAAGCCTATGTTCTTCATTGTTGCTTTGCTGATACTTGCCTTTTCGTTCACTGCGATTTTCGGAGTATCCTACTACACAGGTGACAACAAAAACACAGTAGTAAAAGGCATCGGCGATATTCGATGGGGAATCGACATCAGAGGCGGTGTTGAGGCTACATTTAAGCCGGCTGACAACTATGACGCAACTGATGAGCAGTTAAATTCTGCAAAATCAATCATTGAACTTCGTATGATTTCACAGGGTATCACAGACTATGAGTTGTATGCTGACACAAACAGCGACAGAATCATCGTAAGATTCCCATGGAAATCAGACGACACAGAACACGACGGTGTAGAAGCAATTAACGAAATTTCTTCTACCGCAAAACTTACATTCAGACCCGGTCAGGAGTATGAAACAACTGAAGTAGGTTCTGACGGTAACTATGTTTACAAGACACCGACAGGTGATACTGCTACTGAGCTCATGGACGGCACAATGGTAAAATCAGCTCAGGCAAGCGTATATCAGAGTGACAGCGGTACTTCACAGTATGTAGTAAGCCTTGAGTTTACAGAAGAGGGTGCTGAGAAGTTTGGTGAAATCACAACACAGTATCAGGGAAGTACAATTTCAATCTGGATGGATGACATTATGCTTTCTGCGCCTACAGTAAATTCCGCTATCACAGACGGCAAGGCTCAGATTGAGGGTGACTTCACAGCAGAAGAAGCAACACAGCTTGCTGAGAAAATCAATGCAGGTGCATTGCCGTTCCAGCTTGAAACATCAAACTACAGCGAAATCAGTGCAACACTCGGTGAAAACTCACTTGTAGCTATGGCTTATGCAGGTGTAATTGCGCTTATCGTAATTGCACTTATTATGATAATTTTCTACCGCTTACCTGGTTTTATTGCAGTAATCTCACTTTTAGGACAGACTGCTCTCTCAATTGCAGCTATCTCAGGTTACTTCACAACAATCCCGTCATTCACAATGACGCTTCCGGGTATCGCAGGTCTCATTCTTTCAATCGGTATGGGTGTTGACTGTAACGTTATCACAGCCGAAAGAATCAAAGAAGAACTCAGAAGCGGCAGAACACTCGACGGTGCTCTCGACAGAGGTACTAAGAATTCACTTTCAGCTATTATCGACGGTAATATGACAGTGGTAATTGTATCAGTAATTCTTATGCTTGTATTCGGTCCTTCAAATATTCTTTCAGTAATCTTTGGTGAATCAACAACAGGTACAATCTACTCATTCGGTTACACACTCCTTGTTGGTGTAATTTCTAACTTTGTAATGGGTATCTTCCTCAGTCGAGTAATGCTCAGAAGTGTTGCAGGCTTCAAGTTCCTGCGCAAAAAATGGTTATTTGGAGGTGCTAAGAATGACAAATAATGTTCAGACTAAAGCAAATTCACAGATGACCGTTCAGGAAATCAGCGAAAAGTACAATAATGGCAAAAAGGTTATCAATTTTGTCGGTAACAAGAAGATCTTCTTCGGCATTTCAATAGCAAT
>JBGUUJ010000072.1:0-1836 GCA_045133455.1 Ruminococcus sp. | reverse complement strand
ATATTATTACATTGAAATTTCCAGAAGTTTGTCTGCATTAACGAGGTTTACGTTATCAAAATCCTTATCTCTGACATTTTTATCCTTGTAAAGTCCGAGAGAGAACGTGTAATCAATCGTATCTTCAATATTTCCGCAGGCAAAATAGTATTCGGTGGGTTCGTCATAGGCAATCATACTTTCCGTTGCGCCTTGATATGAATCCATTGAATCCTTGACTAAACTTTCGGTGAATTTCTCCTTGCCTCTGTACTCGATGAATATCAGAAAATCGGGTTGCAGAGTATCATATGTTTCATCCTTTTTAAAGAGCGTATAGTGAAAATCTCCGTCATTCTCTTCTGATTTATCATATCCGATGAGTTTGCCTTTTTCGTAGGCTGACTTATATATTGACAGACTCGAATCCTCAAATTCCTCTGCCGTATAGAAAACGGAACTGCATTTGTAAAGTTCATCATTACAGCTTGTATTATAAGTTCTGATGTTGATAATCGAAGAAACAGATATCACAACAAGCATTGCGCACAGTACAATAATTATAATACTCTGCGGATTTATGTTTCTGTGCTTATATTGTTTTTCTCCGCTGAGCTGTTTTTTAATTCTGTGGTTGTATACCAGCATATATACAAAAACTGCAATAACTCCGAGAATCACAGTTAATGCAATGAAAAAAATACTTACTGCTATCATAGTTATCCTCCTTAAATTCCGAAATGATTTTTAAAAATATAGTAGTAGCTTCTTGTAACGTCAACCTTGTCGCCATTGCAAAGCGTTACGATGAATTTTTGTGACAATGCGACACGGATACCTTTGACCTTGTTCACCGCAATTATGACAGATTTGCTTATCCTGACAAATTCATTCGGATTGAGGAACTTTTCAAGCTGAGCAAGGGGCTCACTGCATTTGTAGATTTTATCCTTTGTGTGCAGGGTGATATCGTGCCCCATACTCTCAATATACAGTACCTCGTCTGTCGGAATGTGGTATGAAATATCCTGATTTTTACAGCTTATATAACTGCTGTATCGATTTCGTTCAACGAGAATATAATCAGCGTCATCACTTAGCTCAAATCCCATATCAATAAGCTTCTGCGATATATTGTTCAGACTTTCTGCGCTGACTTCCAATTTTATCTTCAATGCAATTCTCCTTTCAAGCGTTAAGGGATTGTCGACTTTACCTTACGCATATACATTATCATAATAAATTTGTGAATTCAACAAATCTTCCCAAGTTGCATTTATGCTTTCGTAAGTTGCATTTGATATTACGGTAACACTGATAATTTGAAAAAATTATATCATTTCTCTTGACATCTGCATATGCTGGTGATATAATTCAGTTAATTTAATAAACTAAACCGTTGAAGCGGAGATAACGGCAATGATGCCTTCACAGAGAACCCGTGGTGCTGAGAGTCGGGTAAGAAACAATTTGTCAAATGGACCGCTGAGGGTGCAGTCAAATGCGTTTGTGCGCAAAGTATTCTGCAACGTGTGGGCATACGTCAGTTGCCGGGGATATGTTGGTATCCTGACAAGTGCACGGCACTTTTGCCGTGAATTCAAGGTGGCACCGCGGATAATTGTATTTATTCGTCCTTGACAGATAGTATATTTCTGTCAAGGGCGTTTTTGTTTTTTAACTCCTTTGACAGTGAAAGTCAAAGGAGTTTTGTATTTATGAAGTTTTTGCCAAACATTGACGAAGTGAGAAAAATAGCCGAAAGCGGAAAATACAGGGTTCTGCCTGTCAGTTGTGAAATTCTTTCCGATATCTGCACACCGATTCAGGCTTTAAAGATACTCAAAAATGTTTCCA